>NZ_JBTLRN010000003.1:0-244205 GCF_054482775.1 Sporosarcina sp. CAU 1771
AATAACCCAAATCAAGAAGAGTAACTTGAAACTTATAATTAATAAAACCATCGTTAGATGGAACGCGGAATGCTTGGAAACTGGCACGTTCCGTGCGGAGCAGGGGAAAAGTTGGAGATAACTTCAAAGGCTTACCTATTGCTACGATTGTTTAAAACTCTTTGTAACTAAACAGTGAAAACAAAGTCTAATGCAATAGGAGGGGAAAGCAATGAAAAAATTACTTGCATTATCTGTTGTATTGATTTTTCTAGTAGTTGGTTGTGGGCAAGACCAAACAAATAACACGGATAATAAGAGCGGTTCTTTTGAACAACAAGAAGGCATTATTGTGGATATAAAAGAGAATCAAGATGGGCGGAGCCAAATATTAGTTGTACCAAATATCAGTGAAGATGATATTTCCGATAAAAATGATGATGAGTTAATAAAAATAGCTCAAGAAAAAGATGGAGCGTATTATGGTTTCGAAACAGGTAAGTACGAAGAATTAGAGGTGGGAACCCACGTTATTGTATATTGGAACGGAAATCAAGCGGACTCTGATCCTCCTCAACGTGGAATAGAAAAGATAGATGTAATCTCAAAGTAATTAAGCAATTCTATGTGATAATATTTATGATATTGGTTCAATTTTCTTCTGCAAAAGGGTGCGTTTGCAGGTGCGAAACGTTCCTGGTTCAAATGAAATGTGGTCACACAATTTCGGTAAAGATCAGGTAGTTTTAGATTTCTAAAATTAAAGGGTTATATCGAGAAGTCGAATGAGGAGGTAACGCTCTGAAAGGCTTCCCCTGCGTCGAGTAGCCGCTAATTAGTAAGGAAAAGCGTGTTATAAGCTCGGCTAATAGGCGTGAGAATTCACCGTAACAGTTTGGCTGACGAAAGCCTACCCGATGGGGTGGTGTGAATCATGATGCTTGGGTTGAACAAATATGGTGAGAATGCAATGTAAATACAATAAAATACTGTATTGCTGACGAACTTCTGAATGTACGGGTCTAGACGCACGTTATATAGAAATGTATTTACTACCAAATGTAGGGTTAGCTGTGGATGAGTAAGAATCGAGAATATGAAAGTCCATCTTGTGTTACAGGCACATGCAATGCTAACAGGCTCATAGGAAGCACCTAAGTTTGTTCTATAATAGATATAATTCAACGTTGTAAGCTGATAACGTGGAGGGCTTACTCCTGGTGAAACGTTGAAAAGGAAAATAGTCGTGAGACTAGCGACTGTATAACTTTTTTTCATATCAGTGAAAGTGGTGGCACAGTACCGTCGAAGCGTGTAATGAACGTGGAGGGATAGCCACTAGACTAATGAAAGATTCTTTCAACCATGCAAGACAGTTCTTATACGATTAATAAGGTTCTTGTGAGACTAATAGAGGTTCACCTTCCACGGAAGGCACCGACTTATTGAAACGGAAGACTTGAGACACATAAAGTGTTGATGATTGAATTGATCTGGATTAGTTGGAACGCCGTATGAGGTGAAAGTCTCACGTAAGGTGTGAAGTGGGGGAAAAGCTGGCGATAACTTCAAAGGCTTTCCTATCACTATTATAAACGATTGCTACCAGATCATTTAAGCAGCCCAATGTGTAACTCATATAGAAAACCTTGTGTAAAGAACTAAAGGTGAAAATTAAAACCGCGTGAAACCAAGATTGTAAATAGGTTTCACGCGGTTTTTTCGTTATATTAAGTATTTGTATCAGCCTCTATAAAAGATTACTTGTGCCAAGAGCAGAATTTAAAAATGTAAAAGTCTAATTTTATCATATCGAAATTCGTGCTTGTTTAAACTATCACGATTGTTCCATACATAATAAGCAACTTTCATTTTGAATTCCGTTACCGATTTTGATTCGTTGCGTCTAAGTAGTGTAGGGTGAAAGGGAGGTGAGGTAGATGTCGAGTGAAAAGTGGTTCGATGACTATTCAGATGCAATTTATAGCTATATTTTATTAATTGTTAGAGATTTGCATATCGCAGAGGACTTAACGCAGGAAACATTTTTGAAGGTCATTGCAAATGAACATAGATTTAAAGGACAGTCTTCCATTAAAACATGGATTTTTAGGATTGCCTACACAACAACAATGAGTTATTACCGTAAAAATAAACGACAAATGCATCATTTACGTACAAGTAATATGGATTCCAACATAGCTTCTTCTCCTGAAGAGATTATGCTGCTTAATTTACAGCATAAGCAATTTTATGTTGCACTTAATTCATTAAAACCTAGTTATGCGCAAATCATCATTTTACGAAAAATTAAAGGGTTTTCAACAAAAGAGACAGCGACTGTTTTATCATGCTCGGAAGGTACAGTGAAAATGCGGCTATCGAGGGCGCTTTCTTCATTTAAAAGAGAATTGGAAAGGGGAGGGATTACAAGTGAAACATTTATCTGACGACGAGTTAACAAGAGAGTTGGAGAGGCTAGACCTACCTATCCAACTATCTTCTACGCAAAAGGAAAAGATGAAAAAGCATCTATTTAAGAATGAGCCAATAAAGCAGGGATTCAAAGTAAATAAATGGCTACCATCGATTATTTCGATAGTAGTGTTGTTCTCTGTCGTAGTCGGTGTAATACCGCTTCTACAAAATAAGATTGAGACTAGTTCAGGAAATCCTTCTCTCAATTCCATCACTGATCCATCTACACCTGAAAGACTTACTGTGGTTCCACAAACGGTTGATACATTTTTAATCGATTGGGGGGCTGATTCAATGGACAGAGGGAATCATGATTTTGATACAGCTTACCATAGCAAACTTGTCGTTACACAAGATATTAATGAATTAAAACGTGGCCAGGTCATATATTATCACACACTTCCTGTCCAACTTAAAAATAAAGATGCTACAATACCTGACATGGATATCGGAAGAGTAGTCGGACTGCCTGGCGAAACCGTTGAAATTAAAAATGGGCAAGTATATATCGACAATCAGCTACTTGATACATTTTATGGAAAAGCAACAATGCACGGTTTAGGTGAAGAAGAGTACTTCAAAGCAGTTGATTCAATCGTTATTGAAGATGAACAAGGGACGAGGGATTATTTCAATACAAATATGGATGACGTAACAGTCCAAGAAAATACGGTGTTCGTTTTGGTTGATCAATGGTGGAGAGGGATTGATAGCCGTGATTATGGAACATTGCCGATTGAACAAATTAAAGGAATCGTAATTGGATATAAAGAGTAAATCAGATTAGACGGAACGCAGTATGCAGTGGAAATCGCACGTAATGCGCAAAGTGGGGCAAAAGTTGACGATAAAAGGGTAAGAATTTATGACAATGATATTAGAGTAGAGTTTGTTAATGATATTCATACGGATAGAATTTACTTGCCATAGTATTTAGTAAACGGGCGCCCGATTGTGAAGTAAGATTTATTTGTTAGCACATAGTTGATTGGAGTGCAAGACGGCGACTCTGGGAGGATCAGCGAGACAGGTGAAACAACCATCGGGAGCGAAGCGGACGGGTTGGTCCACCGCCCGCCCTCCAGAACGCGTTAGGGAAAGATTGAACTTTAACTTTCCGCACTAGGGAAAGATTGAACTTTAACTTTCCGCACTTAGGGTCTGGAACGGAAATCAACGTGTTATATAGACTGCTCAGGTGCTTTGGTTAAATAAGGATAGTAAAATACACGTCAAAAAACGCTCAGATGAGCGTTTTTTTCTTACCACTTGTATTGTCAATTCGGTGTTGAAAATAATGTTGGTTAGTATGATACTTCCATTGTTAATTGCGTTTTTCTCTCCGTCAACCGAACCCGTTAGCTGAAGATCATTCTATTGACTTGGTTTATTTAAAGAAGCGAATTTTTTTCAAGACGATAGCAGCAGGAATAGCTACAGCAATTCCAATAACGTTTTGTACGACATCTCCAGGTATTGAAGCTAGAGGAATAATTAAACTATTAAAAAGGATCATTTCACAGATGTAATAGCCGGCAATCATAAAAGGAATTGAAACGATCATAGCTAATAAGTTGAACCCGGTACTTCTTCCGTTTCTTCCACCTGCCCAGGCAATCCTACCAACAAGATACCCTTGAAAACCACGTATCACAAATGTGAAAGGTGCCCAAAGTGTCCATCCCGCGATTAAATCAAATAATCCCATCCCGACAGCACCTGCAATTGCAGCTTTCTTTGGACCAAACAAAACCGCAATGATAAAGAGCATAGCAGTCCCAAGGTGGACTAAACCACCGTTAGCAGTAATGGGCAACTTAATATTTAATAACATGGTTGCGACAAATATTAATGCGATTAACATAGAAGTAATTACTAAATCTAACGTGCGTGTTTTTGTAGATGGTAGTTCTAGTTTGTGTACGGTCATTGAAAAGCCTCCCTAATCTAGTTGGTTATTAGTGATAACTTTATCAAATGCTTGGTATCTTTAAAAGTGTCAATTGGTAATGAATTGTAGGGGTCAGTTTGAACGTTCATTCCTCTTCGGAATCTAACCTCAAAATATTTGGACTTTTCAGACCGTTTTTGTTATATTTTTAATACAACATATATAAATAGAGGAGGCAATTTTTATGAGTGAATGGCTAACGAGTTTACAAACAAAAACACCGCAAGAGGGATTTGAATTAGCAATAACGCTAGCTCGAAAAGGTGTGGGATATACGCAACCATCGGCGGAAATTCGAAAAAAGCTTCGTCCGGAATATGAGGAAAATGCAGATAGTCTTACAATGGCATCGCAAGTAATTGCAATTCACTATCAAACTGTTGCCGCAGCAAACAATTATTGGAAGTGAAAATATATACTAACTAATAAATAAGGCCAGCCTCACAATCGATTCATCGTAATTTAAGTGTCTGGTCTTATTTTTTCATTCAAACTAGTTGGTAATTTCATGAAATCAACAGTTTTCCTTTCTTTTCTTTCTGCTTTTCTACTATACTGGTCATATACATCTTAGTAGTAAAAGTAGAGAAAAAAGGGGAATGAGTACAATTAAATTCAATTGGAAAAAAGTTCTTTTTCTTGCTCTCGCAGTCTTCTTATTGATTCAAATTATAGGAAGCTTCTTTTTTTATGATCTTGCTATCAAACGAGGACCGAAAGAATTCCTTGAGAAGAATGCAGATTTAGAAGTAGCAGAAGAGACGATGGAACTTTTTTTGAATGGAAGCTGGATAGATTGGGTAGCAGATCAAGAATTTGAACAACTCGCGCTAACATCACATGATGGTTTGAAATTGTCGGGCTACTATTTACAAGCAACAAAGCCGACAAATAAATTAGTAATCTTAACACATGGTTATTTAGGGCATGCAAAACAAATGGGCTTGTACGGACAGCATTATTATGAGGACTTAGATTACAATATATTTATGCCTGATGCACGCGGCCATGGAAGAAGTGAAGGAACTTATTATGGCTTTGGTTGGCCAGAACGACTGGATTTGATTGACTGGACCAATCTTTTGGTGGAGAAATTAGGGGACGATGTTGAAGTGGCCTATCATGGTTTATCGATGGGAGCAGCAACTGTATTAATGGCTAGTGGGGAGGAATTGCCAAGCCAAGTTAAAGCAATAATAGCGGACAGTCCGTATGGGTCTGTCTATCAATTATTCAAATATCAAATGAATCGAATGTTTAACTTACCTGCATTTCCGTTACTAGACAGCACAAGTTTGTTAACGAAAATAAGAGCAGGTTATTCATTTAGAGAAGCGAGTACATTGAGGGCAGTTGAAAAAACGAACGTTCCAGTCCTTTATATTCACGGGGATAGCGACACGTTTGTTCCGACAGAGATGGCAAAGAAGTTATATATGCAGACGACGAGTGATAAAGAAATTCTAATTATAGCCAATGCCAATCATGGTGAATCCTTTGCGATGGATGAAGAAAAGTACAAAGTGAAATTGAATGAATTTCTAAATCGGTACATTAACTAGCAGTCCGTATGTATCAAGTGATTTAATAGAAATAACAATGCCCTTAATCGAATCAATCGATTAAGGGCATTGTTTAATTTTAAATTAATTTGTAAAATTATCAAAGTAACCTTGGATGAAGACAATAGGTGTTCCTTTGTCTCCGCTACCAGATGTTAAATCGGAGAGAGAACCAACTAAGTCTGTTAGGTTACGTGGCGTTGTACCTTGTGCTTCCATTGAACCAACTAAGTCTTCGCCTTTGCTATCAATAAACTCAGAAACAGCATTTTTTAGTTCGTCCCCGCGCAGCTCAGAAAAGTTATTATCTGCAAGGTATTTTAATTTGATTTCGTTAGGTTTACCGACGAGTCCTGGTGTAAAAGCAGGTGAGACAACAGGATCCGCAAGTTCCCAGATCTTTCCGATAGGGTCTTTAAAAGCACCATCTCCGTAGACCATGACTTCAAGAACTTTTCCTGTTTTCTCAAACAACATACGTTGGATATTATCGACGATAGGTTGGCAATTACGCGGGAAAAGTTTAACGCTATCTTCGGTCGCTTTATTTGAACCTAAAAGACCGTATTCCTCGTTATAGCCACTGCCATCAATAGATTCGGATAAAATATCATCTAATGTAAATACTTTTTCAGCACCATTTTCTTCTAAAATGCGCTTTGTACGAAGACGTGTATGAATATCACAAGTTAAGACATTTTTCGTATATTTCAAAATCGTTTTCGGTTTTTGAGAGAAAATGATTTCACATTCAACTCCAAACTCCTCTACCAACGACCTGTAGTATTCGATATAGTCGACACCTGTGAAGGTATGTTTTTGGTAACCAAAGAGCTCACGGAACTCTTTTTCTGTTAGTACATCTGTCCATGGATTAATGCCTTTTTCATCCAAAGAATCTAAGCTGATTAAATGGTTGCCCACTTCATCAGATGGATAACTAAGCATAATTACTACTTTTTTAGCACCTTTAGCAATTCCGCGAAGACAATTTGCAAAGCGGTTTCGACTTAAAATTGGGAAAATGACACCGATTGTATCGTCTCCGAATTTGGCTTCAATATCCTTGGCGATGTGATCGATTGTTGCATAATTGTCTTGAGCACGTGCAACAATGGATTCTGTTATGGAAACAATATCTTTATCATTAATTGTAAAACCTTCAACTTCTGAAGCTTTTAGTACGCTATCAACAACGATTTGTTCTACGTTATCTCCACGATTGATGATTGGGCAACGAAGACCCCTAGCAACTGTTCCAACAACTCTTTCCATTAATATCGCTCCTTATGATTAGCAAATTTAAGTTGAATTCTTTAAAGATCTACTTGTAATATACACCATATTAGTGGTATAAGTAAAATTAATATATTGAATGATGGGTATAAGGTGGGCTTATATGATTAGTAAACTTGATTTATATAAAATATTTTGTCAGGTAGGAAAAAGCGTAAGTTTTTCGGAAGCGGCTAAAGTCCTTTATATGACACAACCAGCCGTCAGTCAGGCGATCATGCAGTTAGAAAAAGAATTGGATACACGTCTGTTTAACCGGACATCCAAAGGAGTTTCTTTGACACATGAAGGAACTCTGTTGTTTGAATATGCAAATTCAGCCATTCAAATACTCCATGCCGGAGAAGAAAAGATGCTGGAGTTAAAAAACTTAACTTCAGGAGAATTAAAAATCGGCGTAGGGGATACGATTTCAAGGCATTACTTACTCCCTTATTTAGAAGCATTCCACAATGGATATCCAAATATCAGTTTTAAGATTGTAAACGGCACAACGACGGAACTATGTACATCTTTAAAAGCGGGGGACGTTGATATCGTTATTTGTAACTTTCCACTTGAGGACCCTTCGTTAGAATTACTGCCATGTATGGATGTTCACGATGTTTTTGTATGTGGAGAAAAGTATAAAAGAAGGTTATCAAAACCTATTTCTTTGGAAGAATTGGTACAAATGCGACTAATATTTCTAGAATCCAAATCGAATTCAAGAAAGTATGTAGAAGAATACATTCTTTCTAAAGGAATAAAGATTTCTCCAGAATTCGAACTAGGTTCGCATGACCTATTGTTGGAATTTGCAAAAATAAATTTAGGGATTGCGTGCGTTACAAAAGAATTTTCGCAGGAATACTTACAAAAAGGAATCGTCCATCAAGTTCAATTAATCGACGAAATCCCCAAAAGAAGCATAGGAGTGTGCTATTTGAAGAATGTCCCATTATCACGAGCGGCAACCCGATTTGTTGATATTATTAGAAGTAATCAAAATCTCTAAAAGGATTAAAGGTTTAGGCTATGTTAAATAACTCTGTTGATAGTTGATAAATTATTTGTACACTCCTTGTAGAATGGGAGGGGTGGAAATATCGCTTAGGCGCTTGGTGATGGCCTCCCGTAGTAAGCCCGTCAGAAAGTTCTCTGTCGGTCTTACTACTTCGGCTCACACTTGTCGCTTCTGCGCTAGTTCCATTTACCTCATGGTTATTGCAGTACTAAGAGTGGTGCAATTATACGATTTGTACACTCCTAGTTGATTGAAGTGGAAGACGGCGACTCCGGGAGGACAAGCGGGTCAGGTGAAACAACAACGGGTTGGTCCACCGCCTGCCCTCCGGAATGCGTCAGGAAAAGATCGGACTTTATCTTTCCGGGTCTGAAACGGAAATCGACGTGTTAGATTACACTCACATGAGCACTATAGTGTACTAAGTTTTATCAACATTATTATTTAACAGAGCTAAGGATTAAAGGTTTAACAATACGGAAATGGAATAAAGATACGTCTAAGTTTAATACGATTAGGGAGGGACGATATGCCACGCTTAACCGATCACTTAATTGTCATTTCATTCGATTGCTTGTCGACACTAGATTTACCAACACTAGAGGAGCTACCACATTTTCAAGAGTTGTTTAGAGATGCTGCCATTTGTAAAAGTGTCGAGACTGTCTATCCATCAGTAACATACCCATGTCACGCTAGTATAATAACGGGGAACAGCCCAAAGCGTCACGGTATTGTAGCAAACACATTGCTAGAGCCCCGCAAGTCCTCTCCGGATTGGTACTGGCAACGCAATCATATCAAAGGGACAACCTTGTATGATGAAGCCAGGAAAGCGAGTATGACTACTGCTGCGTTGCTATGGCCTGTGACGGCAAAGGCAAAAATTGATTTTCACATACCGGAGATTTTTGCAAATAGACCTTGGCACCACCAAATTGCTGTTTCTCTAATGAATGGAAGTAAAATGTATCAATTGGATATGAATAAAAGGTTTGGTCATCTTCGAAATGGTATTGCCCAACCGGAATTGGATGACTTTGTTACGGAATCCACTGTTCACACGATAAAAACGAAGAAACCAGATCTAATGTTAATTCATCTTGTGGATTTAGACTCGATGCGTCATGCACATGGATTCAATTCGAAAGAAGCGCATAATGCACTGAAACGTCACGATGCTCGATTGGGGAAAATCATTGCTGCATTGAAAGAAAGTGGAATTTATGACAATTCAACGGTTGTAGCACTTGGTGATCATAGTGCATTGGATCATTCCCATGCTGTGAAGTTAAACGTACTTTTAAGAGAAAGTGGACTCATTCAAGTTAATAAACGCGGAAAAGTAAAGGATTGGCAAGCTTATTGCAAAAGCAATGATGGCTCGGCATATATTTACTTGAAGAACAAAGAGGATCGTCGAACGAAAGAGCGTGTAGGCGCATTACTTCACTCGCTTATGATGAATGAAGAAAATGGAATAGAACATGTATTTACTAGTGAAGAAGTAGGTCAATTAGGTGCGGATGACCAAGCCGCTTTTATGGTAGAAGCAAGGCGTGGTTACTATTTCACAGAACATATAGAGGGTGATGCAATCGATGTGATTACAGAAAATGATGTAGTATCCGGTAAGTACACACATGCCTCTCACGGATATTCACCGACTAAAGATTCCTATTCAACAGTTTTTGTAGCAAAAGGCAAGGGGATAAATCCTAATCTGGCTATTCAATCGATGCGGTTAATTGACGAGGGGCCGACCTTTGCACGGTTACTAGGACTCAATTTAGGAAATACAGATGGAAGAATAGTTGAAGAGTTATTAACTGAATAATATTTCTTTAGATGCATATATACTAACTGAATTTAATGTAAACTAAAAGAAAGACAGTTAGATGAAAGGGGGAAGGGTATGAGGAAGTTTAGTAAATTAGAGAATAGTTGGATGCTTTACGATTGGGCAAACTCAGCGTATTCAATTATTATTACGACCGCCGTATTTCCGATTTTCTATAAATCCGTAGCAACAAGCGCTGGTGTTGCGAATGCAGATTCTACTGCGTATTTAGGGTATGCCGTCGCCGCAGCAACTTTTATATTGGCAATGATTGGGCCAATCTTAGGGGCAATTGCGGATTATGACGGATTAAAAAAGAGGTTTTTCTTTTTCTTTTTTGCGTTAGGATCTGTCTCAACGGTTTCTTTGGCATTCGTTCCAGACGGGAATTGGATTTTGTTATTAATGATTTATTCGGTTACAGCCGTAGGATTTCACGGAGCCAATATATTTTACGATGCATTTTTGGTAGATGTGACCCCTACCAAACGAATGCATACCGTTTCTGCAAGGGGTTTTGGAATCGGATATATTGGTGGAGCCGTCCCCTTTATTATTAGTATTGCCCTTATTTTATTGGCGGAAAATGAAATTATCCCAATTTCGATGGCTATAGCAACAAGGTTAGCCTTTGTACTTACAGGTGTCTGGTGGTTTGTATTTACAATCCCGATGCTAAGAAATGTTGTTCAAATCCACTCGGTTCCTCGAGATTCAAGTATATTGGGGGGAAGTTTTAAAAGGCTAGGTGCAACATTTAAAGATATACGAAAGTATCGACATGTGTTTTTGTTTCTAATTGCCTATTTCTTTTATATTGATGGTGTAGGAACAATTATTTCGATGTCCACTGCTTACGGAACTGATTTAGGGATTGGAGCAACATCGCTGCTTATTATTTTATTGGTAACACAAATCGTGGCAGCACCCTTTGCAATTATTTACGGACGCTTGTCTCAAAGATTTACAGGGAAAAAGATGCTTTACGTAGGAATCATAGTTTATATAATTGTTTGTATTTATGCATTTTTTATGAAAACAGAAACTGACTTTTGGATCTTAGCGATGCTTGTTGCAACTTCCCAAGGCGGAATTCAAGCTTTGAGTCGTTCGTATTTTGCAAAACTTGTACCCAAAGAGAAATCCAATGAGTTTTTCGGGTTTTATAATATCTTCGGGAAATTCGCCTCTGTCATGGGACCGTTATTAGTTGGTGTAACCGCACAAGTGACAGGAAATACATCGTATGGGGTATTTAGTCTAGTTATTTTGTTTATTATCGGAATCACCGTTCTCAAATTTGTACCTGAACCAGAAGTAGATCCAATTTAATAGACAAAAAAACGGGGACGCAGATGCGTCCTCGTTTTTCGTTAACTCTTTAATTTTTCAATGTTATCGATGTGAAGGATTCTAAAACCGTTTTTCTCGAGTTTTTCTCTCAAGACTTCAATATCTTCTTCAGAGCGATCGCTCTCTAAAGTGATAACGACTCGTCGAGCAATGACAGAACCGTTGTCGAGTGTGAACATTCCCTCGATATTTTCACCCCGGAGTGTTTTCGTTAATTTCTCAATCATTCCTTTTGCTTCAATTGAGGAAAGTGTAATGTTTATACCACCAGTATTAAGGCCGAAAGCATCTTCTAAAACACTTTCAACTTTGTTGTGTGTTAAAATACCGATGAGTTTTCCATCTTCCACAACACTAACAAACGGTAACGCTTTGATTTTAACTAAAGCACTTAAGAAAGATGACATTTTATGAATAAAGATAGTTTGATGTTCCAATAAGTGGTCAATCGTCGCATCTTTATCCCCGTTATTTTCATAAAGATCTTCCATTAAGTGGACTTTGTAAATCATTCCTTTGTACATGTCGTTTTTATCCACGACAGGAATGCATCGATAACCACTTTCTTTAATGATTTCAAGTACTTCAGAAACACTTTGTTCGTTGTTAACGCTTACCACTTCATGTTTTTCCAAATACAAATCTCTTACATACATACATTCTCCCCCTTACAATTCGTATTATCGAAATTTTTCGATTACGATTATACTATATTATAAGGGAGAAGGTAGAAGATAACAATACAAGCTATTTTTCATAATGCTAAATTGAAAGGAGTTTTCTTGTGGAGAGGTTAACCATTGTATCTCTGTTAGATGTTATAGGAGAGCTGTTTTCGGATGAAATATCAATTGCTGTTTCAAATACAACAGAATATATATATTATCGCCCAAGTAAGCGAATTGACTTGAAAATAAAGCCAGGCGATCCTGTAAAAGAGGGAACAATTGCATTTAAAGCGTTGGCTGAGAATCACAAGGTGTCGGAGTTTATGAATCGGGACGTATTTGGCGTGCCCTATCACGGAATGGCAGTTCCTTTCGAACATGAAGGAAAGTTGGAAGGTTGCGTACTAGCCATTCACCCTGCATTTACAGATGGGAAATCTGTTGTCACTATAAAAACACAAGACGGTTGGATTCCTACACCTTTTGCAGATGTCAAATACATTGAAGTAAAGGATCGAAAAACGCATATCATAGCTAATAATTTTCAAGGCACACATAAACACACGTTACAAGAATTTGAGTATATATTGCCTCGAGAAACATTTATACGCTGCCACCGTTCATTTATTGTGAACGTCCATCATATTCGTGAGATTTACCCGGATACGCATTCAACATTCGTATTGGCAATGGACGATGAAACGCGAATCCCAGTCAGTCAATCGTATTCCAGTTATTTTCGAAGACTTTTAGGGTATTAATTCATTCTGCTTTAGACACCGAATGTGCTGGTTCAGTCAACAATTCCTTAATCAATCCCCGATTTCTCTTTTTTCTAAAATCTTGGGATACGATTAGTTAAAAGTTAGGAAAAGGGGAATTGGACATGGGGATTGAAATGGACAGAATTAGACACACGGAGTTAAAAGACTTAGTTGTTACTCCTGAAAAGGCCGCTTCTTGGATTGAAGACGGAATGACATTGGGGTTAAGCGGGTTTACACGTGCAGGAGACGCAAAAGCAGTTCCACTCGCATTGGTAAAACGTGCAGAAACAGAGCGATTCAAAGTAAACGTTTTCACTGGTGCATCTTTAGGATCAGATGTGGACCGATTGTTTGCAGAGGCTGGGATTATTAATAAAAGACTGCCATTTCAAGCCGATCGTACAATGCGAAACAAAATTAACGCAGGTGAACATCTATTTGTCGACCTTCATTTGTCCCATGTGGCAGAACTCATACGAGGAGAAGTTATCGAAGCAATTGACTTCGCTATAGTGGAAGCGGTTTCAATAACGGAAGACGGAATGATTATACCAACGACCTCTGTTGGTAATTCAATGCTATTTGCACAGCACGCAAAAAATATTGTCATAGAAATTAACACTGCCCATTCGACGGAGTTAGAAGGGTTACACGACTTGTATGCTCCGGGGAAACAAGGAGAGCGGGAACCGATACCTATGATGAAAGCGGTCGACCGCATTGGTACGATTGGGATACCGATTGACGTTGAAAAAGTTCGCGGGATTGTTTTCACAAACCAGTTGGATTCACCGTCTACAATTGAAGAGCCTGATCACGAAACGGAAATTATGGCAGAACATCTATTAACATTTTTACGTTCAGAAGTTCAGGCGGGGAGATTGACAGAACGACTTGCACCTTTGCAATCAGGAATTGGCTCCGTTGCGAATGCCGTACTTCACGGAATGTTAAATTCGGAATTCGAGGACCTAGAAGTGTATTCCGAAGTGTTGCAAGATGCTGTTTTTGATTTGATAGATGCAGGAAAAGTTAAGTTTGCATCCAGTTCGGCAATTACCTTATCTGAAAAGAAGATGGACCATGTATTCAACAACTTTGAAAAGTACCGAGATAAGTTAATTATGCGTCCTCAGGAAATTTCAAATCATCCAGAAATCATCCGTCGTCTGGGCTTGATCTCAATCAATACCGCTCTTGAGTTAGATATTTACGGCAATGTCAATTCAACACATGTAACGGGTACGAAAATGATGAACGGCATTGGTGGATCTGGCGATTTTGCTCGAAACGCACGCCTTGCAATTTTTGTTACAAAATCGATTGCAAAAGGCGGCGACATTTCAAGCATCGTTCCATTTGTTTCTCATGTCGATCATACAGAGCATGACGTTGACGTTATTGTGACAGAACAAGGATATGCAGATTTACGAGGGCTTGCGCCGAGAGAACGTGTTGACTTAATTATCGAAAATTGTGCGCATCCAATGTATCGTGAGCAACTACGTGCGTACAATGAGGAAGCTCTTGAAAGAGGCGGCCACACACCACATGTATTGGAAAAAGCTTTTTCTTGGCATACGAATTTAATGCAAAATGGAACGATGCGAGAGCGAGTTGCAGAGCTCGTCTGATGAAACGAAGAATGATAATGATATAGTAGGGGTACGAAAAGCGAATGGTGGTGTGGAGATGGGTATTTTAAGTGAAGGTTATTTAAAAGAAGGAGTTCCGTATTCCATTCGGAAACTGCAGTTGGTCGACATCGATGCAATTTTAGAAATACAAAAAGAAGTCATCGGTACCCTTGCCAATAAAGAGTTTTTAGAACCGTTATCGAAAGAGGAGTTTACACATATGTTTTCTGGCGCGGGACTGGTAGTCGGAGTATTTGCAGATGACAGACTCATCGCATTTCGTGCTACCCTTGCTCCTGATAACGATGAAGAACACTTGGGGTATGATATCGGACTAGATGCTTCGGAACATTCATCCATCGTCTACCAGGAAATCACAAACGTGCTCCCTTCCTACCGGGGCAATCGTCTTCAACAGAAGATGGCAACGGTTTTGATGGACCAGTTACGAGAAGAATATACCTATGTATGTTCAACAGTTGCACCGTTCAATATAGCCAGCTTGAAAGACAAGTTTGCACAGCAAATGGAAGTTGCAGCGCTTAAACCAAAATATGGCGGTATGCTCCGATATGTATTTGTACGGAATTTACACGTTGCTCCAAAAGAATATAAACGCGAACAATCGATTCCAATGCAAGATACACAAGCGCAACAGAAACTTCTTTCTGAAGGTTGGCGCGGAGTCGGAATCGCTGAAAGTGAAAGCGGATGGCTCGTTCACTATCGAAAATAAAAAGGTGATCCACGTTATGTGAACGTGGATCACCTTTTTAGCGTTTTGGTGTATAATTCATCATCGCAAACATCTCTGTCAACTCGGATGCAGTTAAGTCGCGCCACTGTCCATTCGGTAAATTACCAAGGTGAATATTCAAAATACGCGTCCGTTGTAAGCTACGAACGTTATAGCCAAGCGCTGAACACATACGACGAATTTGGCGATTCAATCCTTGTGTTAGTGTGATGTTGAATTTTCTTGGACCGAGTTGCTTTACTTTACATGGTTTCGTAGTCGTTCCTAAAATACGAACCCCCGACTCCATTTGTTGAATGAATTCTTTCGTTAATGGACGATCTACAGTTACGATATATTCCTTCTCGTGACCGTGTTCTTCTCTTAAAATTTCATTCACTATGTCGCCGTCGTTGGTCATTAAAAGAAGGCCGTTGGAATCTTTGTCCAATCGTCCGATGTGAAAAATACGTAAAGGGTGATTGATAAAGTCTACGACATTGCCTTCTATATGACGTTCGGTCGTACTCGTAATGCCTACGGGTTTATTGAGTGCGATATAAACGATTTGCTCTTCTGTTTTTACCGGTTTTCCGTCTACTTGTACATCATCGGTTTCACCAACTCTACTGCCCAACTCCGCAACTTTTCCATTAATCAATACACGTCCGGCTTCTATCCATTTGTCAGCCCCACGCCTTGAAACAATCCCTGCTTCGCTTAAATATTTATTAATTCTCATTAGTTAAGTCACCTTTTCGAAAGAATCTTTCTTTCATTGTAGCGCTTTTGCTATCGATATTCAAAAAGGTGAACTAAATTAGATTCAAGTCTACTTGCTTTAATTTATAGCTATGTTAACTAACTCTGTTGATAGTTGATAAAGTATTTGTAGAATCGCTTCGTCGCTTGGTGATGGCCTCCCGTAGTAAGCCCGTCAGAAAGTTCACTGTCAGTCTTACTACTTCGGCTCACACTTGTCGCTTCTGCGCTGGATTTTTTGGATTCAAGGTTAGTGGCGTGGGGGGAGTGTGGCAAGAGATTTTTGTACACTCCTAGTTGATTGAAGTGGAAGACGGCGACTCCGGGAGGACAGCGGGTCAGGTGTAACAACAGTGGGTTGGTCCACCGCCTACCCCCGGAACACTTCAGGGAAAGATCGCACTTCATCTTTCCGCTTTTCAGGGAAAGATTGAACTTTATCTTTCCGCTTTTAGGGTCTGAAACAGAAACCAACAGCACTAATGTGTAATATGCTTTATCAACATTATTATTTAACGGAGTTTAACCTAAAAACAGAAAAGGTTGACAATTAAATCTTCTCGTACTATGATATGAATAACTTTTTTATCATCTTGCTTGCAGCTAAGCGTGATGAAAAACAAGAAGGGCAGAAGGTATCGATAGCGGTATCGCCCACGGATTAGTTTAGTAGAGATGAGAATAGTTGAGAAATTATTGAATAAGAAGAGTAGCACTCGTTTGTAAGGACAGAGAGTCAGTGGTTGGTGGAAACTGATTTGCGACCGGTGTGAATGGACTTATGAGAGTTCTTTTGAATCGTTATTCAAGAGAAACGTAGAATCCCACGTTACGGGATGTACCCATCTTCATTCAGCGGATGTGGGTACGCTAAGTGGAAGCAGAAATGCTTCAATTAGAGGTGGCAACGCGGTAATTTCCGTCCTCTGTAATCGGACAAAACTGTCCTTTTACAGGGGGTTTTTTTATTTTCATAAACAAATAGCTAAGGAGTGAAGATATGAATAGAGGGAAGTCAGGATTACGAACAATGATGAAAAAAATAGATGGGGATTCACTCACACCAATCCTAATTTTTAGAAGAATGCGAGGAAATCAGAAGTTTTTACTTGAAAGTTCTTCAATGCATGAAGGGTCAGGGCGATACTCGTTTATGGGGATGGATCCCCGAAAGTCTTATCGTGGGCGAGGGAATGAGCTAGAAGAATTCGTGTATGCAACGGGAAAAACATATACGCACACAGGTGATGTAGTTGGCTTGCTGAAAAGATTGATGCCTCGAATTATAGATAATGTGGATTTTCCATTTACAGGCGGGGCTGTTGGATACTTTGGTTACGGAACAGCTCAAAGTTCTGAAAATAGTCCAGTGGATACGATTGGATTACCAGACGTCAATTTTAATATTTATGAAACGATTATTATTTATGATCACGTCTTGCACGAAGTATCTCTTTTAAGAACAGAAATAGGTGCAGAACGGAGCCGATATGATTTAGATGAGTTAATCGAACAAATCACGAATGGTTCCGAGGAAGAAAACGGAGAATATGAGTTATCCAATTTTGAGTCTTCTTTATCCAAAGAGGAATTTGAAAATATCGTCCGAAAATCAAAAGAATATATCGCAGCGGGTGAAGTATCTCAAATAGTTGTGTCTAGAAGGCTAGAATCTAATTTTAAGGGGGATTCATTTGCACTCTACCGGAAACTTCGTAAACGAAATCCTTCACCGTATATGTATTATATGGAGTTTGGGGATCATACGGTAGTTGGTGCCTCTCCGGAAAGCCTAGTTGGTGTATCGAATGGGGTTGTAATGACGAATCCAATAGCAGGTACACGAAGACGTGGAAATGACCGAGCAGAAGATGAGATGCTTGAAAAAGAGTTGCTAGCAGATCCGAAAGAGCTTGCAGAACACGAGATGCTCGTAGACCTCGGAAAAGAAGATATCGGAAAGGTTTGCCTTCCAGGAACGGTAAATGTGACGAAGTATAAAGAAATTGTTCGGTATCAGCATGTAATGCATATCGTTTCAGAAGTAGAGGGTGAGCTTGCTCATTCGATGCATGCACTCGATGCACTTTCTGCTTGCCTACCTGCTGGAACAGTGTCCGGAGCTCCTAAAAAGCGCGCAATGGAGTTAATCGACGAGTTAGAAAATGTCCACCGCGGAATTTATGGGGGTGCAATTGGATATATCGGATTTAACGGAAACATGGACTTTGCCTTAACAATACGGACGTTGATTATCAAAGATGGTAAAGCGTATGTCCAGGCGGGAGCAGGAATTGTTGAAGGTTCGGTTCCTGAAACAGAGTATATGGAAACAGTGAATAAAGCACGCTCTCTTCTAGAACTAATGTAAGAAATCTCTAGGAGAAGAGAAAATGAGCTGAGCATAGGAGAGATTGAGTTGAGAGAGTATATAGATAAAGTAAAGGCACAAACGCATTTGACGTATGATGAAATGAAAGAAGCATCGAACGTTTTATTTAATGAAGAGACAGATGCAGGCGAAATTGAAGAATTTCTAATAGCCTTATCTGAAAAAGGGGAAACGGCGCTAGAAATTGCTGCGTTAGCATCTGTTATGAGGTCCTTTGCAAATTATGTGAAGATTCCCGAAGGCTTATTTATGGATAATTGCGGTACGGGTGGAGACGGAGTCAATAGCTTCAATATTAGTACGACAACTGCATTTGTTCTTGCAGGTGCGGGCGCGCAGGTTGCGAAACACGGGAACCGAAAAATATCAAGTGCGGCAGGAAGTGCTGATGTATTGGAAGCTCTTGGTGTTCGACTTGATTTTACAACAGAAGAAACAACGGAACTGTTACGCCAAGAAGGAATTACGTTCCTCTATGCACCGAATGTGCATCCTAAGATGAAAAGAATTGGTGGCATTCGACAAAAGATTGGAAAGCGAACCATATTTAATCTCGTCGGACCTTTAACAAATCCAGTCCCATTGGCTACTCAATTTGCAGGGATTAGTAAACTCGATTTCACGATGGAATACGCATCCGTCCTTCATATGCTTGGAAGAGAGCGTGCTGTTGTTGTTTCGGGGGCAGGAGGAATGGATGAAGCATCCCTTGCAGGACAAAATTCATTTGTCCTACTCGATCAAGGAGATTTAATTCCGTTTACGTTGACTGCGGAAGACGTTGGCTTAACAAGTGCGCCTTTGTCAGCAATTCGCGGAGGAGATGCTAATGAAAATGCCGACATTTTAAGGGCAGTTTTACAAGGCAATCGCGGACCACATTTCGATACGGTCGTTTTTAATGCAGGTATTGGTTTATTTGCTAATGGGCAAGCCGAGACAATTAACGAAGGCGTTCAACAAGCAATAGAAAGTATAGTATCAGGGCGTGCCTTGCAAAAGCTTGAGGCTGTTATTGCGTTCAGTAAAAAAGTTGAACAAAAGGAGTTAACAAAATGACTATTTTGGATGAAATCATAGTAGAAAAACGTCTTGAAGTGGAGCGGATGTTAGCTGAAAATCCAATACAACCTACCAATGTCATAGAACGCCCTTCTTTATTCAAAGTACTGAAAGAGTCGAATCATATTCATGTAATTGCGGAGATGAAACGGGCTTCACCTTCTAAAGGAATGATTGCTGAAGGGACAGATCCTGTAGCACAGGCAACTGCATATTATCAGTCTGGGGCGGCATGTGTTTCTGTCCTAACAGATTCCTCCTTTTTCAAAGGATCATTTGCTGATTTACAAGCAGTAGCGGAAGCTGTTCCACTCCCACTTTTATGTAAAGATTTTATGGTTCATCCAGTCCAAATTGATAAAGCAAAACAGTCGGGTGCATCAATTATTTTATTAATTGTTGCCGCACTTACAGACGACGAACTAACGAATTTATATGCATATGCAACAAATCAAGGACTTGAAGTACTTGTTGAAGTTCACGATACGACAGAACTTCAAAGAGCGTTAGCGATAGATGCGAAACTAATCGGTGTAAATAACCGAGACTTGCATACGTTTGAGGTAGATTTAGCTCGAACAGAGGAAGTTGCAGCTGTTTTCCCTTTTGGTGAAGATCGTGTACTTATTAGTGAAAGTGGATTGATCGGAACAGAAGATGCTATGCGTGTGGCCAGAGCGGGTGTAAAAGCTGTATTAGTCGGAGAAACCCTAATGCGAAGTGGCGACGTTCAAGCAGCCATCCATGCGATGCAAGTTCGCGCAGTAGGTTCAGGAAAATGACTAAGGTGAAAATTTGTGGGCTGATGGAAAGTGAACATGTAAAAGTGGCGGTTGATTCAGGAGCTGATGCAATTGGATTTGTATTTGCTCCAAGTAGTCGACGTGTATCGATAGGTGAAGCGAAAGAACTTGCCCGTCACATACCTCCAGGAGTGTTGAAAATAGGGGTTTTTGTCAATGCTTCCGTAGAAGAAATCGAGCAAGCATATAACGAAGTGCCCTTAGATTACGTTCAATTTCATGGCGATGAAAGTGCCGAATACATAAAGAATATTGGGCTTCCTTCCATTAAAGTCGTAGCGGTTAAAAGTACAGACGATGTACTACAAGCGAAGGTATATCCCGCCGAATATTATTTGTTTGACACACCTGGGACGATATATAAAGGTGGAAGCGGAGTGCCATTTGATTGGGAATTGCTCAACGACTCGGATGTTCCTTCGGATAAAATCATTCTTGCAGGCGGATTGAACGTTGAAAATGTAAAAGAAGCGATTCGAAGAGTGAAACCTTTTATGGTTGATGTATCGAGTGGTGTAGAAACAGGTAAAAGAAAGGATCCACAACGAATCCAAGCGTTTATTCATGCAGTGAAAGATAAGGAGAGATAAGTGATGGGAGAACAACAAGTAGCAGGAAGATACGGAAAATTTGGAGGGCAGTACGTCCCTGAAACGTTAATGACGGCATTACTTGAACTTGAAACAGCGTATGATGAGGCAATTGCTGACCAAACATTCACCGATGAAGTGAATTATTATTTAAAAGAATTCGTGGGTCGTGAAACACCTCTTTACTTTGCAGAACGGTTAACAAAATTAGCCGGTGGAGCAAAAATCTATCTAAAACGAGAAGATTTAAACCATACTGGCGCACATAAAATAAATAATACAGTTGGTCAAGCACTGCTTGCTGTACGAATGGGTAAAAAGAAAATTGTTGCTGAAACAGGTGCGGGTCAACACGGTGTAGCGACTGCAACGGTCTGTGCTCTCTTCGATTTAGAATGTACGATTTTTATGGGAAAGGAAGATGTTCGTAGACAGGAACTGAACGTTTTCCGAATGGAATTATTAGGGGCGAAAGTTGTTTCGGTCGATCAAGGTGCAGGAACGTTAAAAGATGCTGTGAACGAAGCGCTTCGTTACTGGGTTTCGAATGTAGAAGATACGCATTATATTTTAGGATCAGCACTTGGCCCACACCCGTTCCCAAGAATTGTTCGTGATTTTCAACGAGTGATAGGTGTAGAAACTAGGCAGCAAATTCTAGAAAAAGAAAATCGCTTACCGGATGCAGTTGTCGCATGTATCGGCGGTGGAAGTAATGCGATCGGCATGTTCCATCCTTTTGTGGAAGATGAAGGCGTTGCATTGTATGGCGTAGAAGCTGCGGGTAGTGGAATTGAAACCGGACTTCATGCAGCGGCACTTGCAGGAGGTAAAGAAGGCGTTCTTCATGGCGCTTATATGTATATTTTGCAAGATGAAGATGGACTTATCCAGGAGGCACATTCGATTTCAGCGGGGCTAGATTATCCAGCTGTAGGGCCTGAACATTGTTATTTACATGATATTGGTCGTGTGAAGTACACATCAATGACCGACGCCGGTGCTTTAGAAGGTCTTCAATTGTTATCGAAAACAGAGGGGATCATTCCGGCTTTAGAAAGTGCACATGCAGTTCAGTATGCATACGAGTTAGCGCAAACGATGCAATCAGACGAAATTCTTGTTATTTGTCTATCAGGTCGTGGCGATAAAGATGTTCAAACAGTTCGAGATGAGCTTAAAGGCGGTGGGTTGAATGGCTAAGAAAGTGATGAATGCGATTCTTGATTGTGTAGCGAGTGGCGATAAAGCTTTTATTCCGTACATCATGGCAGGTGACGATGGTCTTTCAACATTGAAAAGAAATATCTTATTTCTGCAAGAAGCCGGAGTGACAGCGATTGAACTTGGTATACCATTTTCAGATCCAGTGGCGGACGGACCAGCTATTCAAGCTGCCGGAGAACGGGCACTTGGCCATGGCGTAACGCTACGTAAAGTATTACAAGAAATCGAATCATTTAAAGATGAAGTGACAGTTCCGTTAGTCATTATGACGTATTTAAATCCAATCATTCGATATGGCATTGAAGAGTTCAAAGAAGCGTGTGTGCGTAGTGGAGTCAGCGGATTGATTATTCCGGATTTGCCATTCGAAGAAAGTGCTTTAGTACAAGATAAACTTGAAGGAACAGATATTGCGCTCATTCCATTAGTTTCGTTGACTAGTCCTATAGAGCGTATCCGAAAAATTACTGCTTCAGGGGAGGGCTTTATTTATGCAGTGACTGTTAACGGAATAACGGGTGTACGCGATGGCTTTGACGATAATTTGGCAGCACATTTTCAGCAGTTAAAAGAAATTAGCCCTGTACCAGTCATGGCGGGATTCGGAATCTCAACGCCTGAACAAGTCCAATCGATTGGTGCATTGGCCGACGGGGTTATTGTTGGTAGTGCAATTGTGAATGCACTTCATGAAGAAGACTTTGATAAGGTCACATCCTTGGTAAATGCATCAAAAAGTGGTTCCAGTCATGCTCAGGCGTGAATGATTTGAAATTCAATGCGTGTGTGAAACTTTTCTTCATTTCAACCGTACATATATAAAAGGAGTTGTCCGAAATTGGATACGAATGGGATTGTACGTGAGGTTGAAACAACTTATGAACAAGTAAAGTCATTAGCGGGTTGGACGGTAGATAAGAATGTTGTCTTAACAATAACTTCTTATTATGTAACGTCCGAGCGCGAATTCAATGCGGAAACCTTAAGCAGAGCCATGGATGCCCTGAAAAGCAAATCCAGTTGGCTTTCACCACTCCGCGGCAATCTTCTTCCAATGTTGGCAGCATTTCTTGATAAACCCCAGGTCGATATCGAACGGGAAACGGACTGTCTATTCGAGAAGCAACGTGTGCTGAGGGGTGTTGGTTTTCGAAATACAATCCATTCGTATTTGGCGGCTCTTCTCATGTCTGGGAATCCCGAATTATATGATCATGAAGCAATACAGGCCAAAAAATTATACGATGAAATGAAAAAACAGCATTATTTTCTAACGTCTGATGATGATTACGCCTATTCTGTGTTACTCGGTAAAAGAAATGAAAATCCTGTGGATCATGCCAAAGCGATGCGTGCATACTATAATGCTCTCCGTGTGGAAAAGTTTCGTTCGGGAAATGAATTGCAGTGGATGTCTCAAGTACTGACTTACCTAGATATTACATTTGATTCAAATTTAGTGTCTCGTGCAAAAAGTGTGCTGGAATACTTTAAACGGGAAACAAAAGTACGAGTTGTGCACTATCCAATGATAGGATTTCTAGCGGTGTTCAATGCAAAGGAAAAAGAGTTATTAAAAATTGTTGAGCTTACTCGTTCCTTAGAACAGTCCCCCCCGTTTAAGTGGAGAAAGGAAATGGCGTTATCCATTGCGATTGGATATTATATGCAAGAGTTAACAGACACTGTTCAAGAAACCGGAATAAGTCTCGTTGCTTCTATTGAATTGATTATGCAAGCGCAACAGGCAGTTATGGCGGCAACAATCGCAGCTATGGCAGCAACCTCATCAGCAAGTTCATCAAACAATTGATGGACTTACCAATCGCATTAAAAATAGTAGGAGGAACCCTGATAAAGTACCGTGGGGTTCCATTTTTGTATGTATAATTACTTGTTACCGGATGCGAAACATTCGAAACATTGCGTTAAATCGTGAAAGATACCGTCATTACAATCCTCACATCTAGTCATCTTGAAATCAGAATTAGTTCAAACGTAGTTTCTTTAAAAAGGATTGGTCTTATTCTTGGATATATAGTATATTGAATGATGCGAATACGTTTCTGTTTAAAATTACTATCCTTAGATAATTAATGAGTATTGCTAATTGTATGCTAATACATAAATTCGGGTTTTTATTAAGAAAATGAACGAAACAACTTTTAACGTAAATTGACAGAAAAATTATATTTCGAGGTGTTCGAATGATGACTAGTTCAACTAAAAAGAAAGATACGCCAATGCTTGAAGTTAATAACCTTCAAACAGGTTTTAAAATTGATGGTGAATATTACAATGCAGTTGAAAACGTATCATTTAAAGTGGATCGCAACCAAATTGTCGGGATTGTTGGTGAATCAGGTTGTGGGAAAAGTGTAATGTCCCTCTCAATTATGCAACTATTGCCCCTTGGAATTGGAAAAATTCGAGGTGGAGAAGTAAAATTTGAAGGTAAAGACATTTCGCATTTGAAAGAGAAAGAAATGAATAAATTACGTGGTAAAGACATTTCTATGATTTTTCAAGAGCCAATGACATCCCTGAACCCTGTGTTCACAATTGGTTTTCAGATTGACGAAATCTTGTTGAACCATCAAAAAATATCGAAAAAGGAAGCGCGTACAAAATCTATCGAATTGCTAAATAGCGTCGGTATATCGCGTCCTGATAAAGTGGTAGACGAATATCCACACCAATTATCAGGTGGTATGAGACAGCGTGTGATGATTGCTATTGCCATTGCTTGCCAACCAAAACTTTTGATTGCAGATGAACCAACAACAGCTTTAGATGTTACGGTTCAGGCTCAAATCATTGAACTCTTAAAAGGGATTCAACAAGTGAATGACATGTCAATCATTTTAATAACTCATGATTTGGGAGTGGTTGCTGAAATTTGTGATGAAGTAATCGTTATGTACGCGGGGAAAATCGCAGAACGGGCGAAGGTGAATGAGTTGTTCGAATCGCCTAAACATCCTTATACACAGCTACTTATGAAAGCTATTCCAAGAATGGATGAAGTGGTAGAAGAGCTTGCGACAATCGAAGGCCTTGTTCCATCAATTAAGGACATGCCTACAGTTGGCTGTAGATTCGCTAACCGTTGTCCGATGGCAATGCCTGAATGTTTAACAATTACTCCACAACTTAGCGAAGTTGTTGAAGGGCATGAAGTGGCTTGTCTTTTGCATAAAGAGAGCTGGCCTGAGGGAGAAAGAGTGGGTGCGCAATGACATCGAAAGAATTGACTGAAAATACAGTAGAAGTAGTAAATAATGAGAACTTGCTTGAAGTCCATAATTTAAAAACCTATTATCCGATTCACGGCGGATTTTTTAAACGTGTTGTGGGTAATGTAAAGGCAGTAGATGATATAACTTTTGCGATTAAAAAAGGAGAAACAATGGGGTTAGTTGGAGAGTCAGGATGCGGTAAATCGACTACAGGTCGAACAATCCTGCGCCTCATGAAGCCAACAGACGGTAAAATTATCTTTGACGGGAAAGACATAACGAACTTAAGTGGTTCCAAACTACAACAAGCCCGACGAGATTTCCAAATGATATTCCAAGATCCATATGCATCTTTAAATCCAATGCAAATGGTTGGAAATATAGTAGCTGAACCAATTTTAAATTATGAAAAAAGAGATAAAAAAGAGTTGGAGCAATTTGTAAAGTCTTTACTATTGAAGGTAGGTCTTCCTGAGGAAGCTTATTATAAATATGCACATGAGTTTTCTGGAGGTCAGCGCCAGCGGATAGGAATTGCCCGAACGCTTGCTTTGAATCCAAAACTTATTGTAGCTGATGAACCTGTATCTGCACTGGATGTATCGGTGCAATCCCAAGTATTAAATCTTCTGAAAAGCCTTCAGAAGGAATTCGGTTTAACTTATTTATTCATCGCGCATGATCTTAGCGTCGTTAAGCATATGAGTGACCGAATTGGAGTAATGTATTTGGGCAATCTTGTCGAGGTTGCTTCAAATAAAGATCTTTATCAAGAACCGCTGCACCCCTATACGCAAGCTCTCATTTCTGCGATTCCTGAACCGAATCCAGCACTTAGAAAAGAGCGCATCGTATTAGAGGGCGATGTACCGAGTCCAGCGAATCCGCCATCAGGCTGCCCGTTCCATACGCGCTGCCCTGTAGCGACAGAAATTTGTTCGCAGGAAAAGCCACCACTAAAGGAGGTGAGACCGGGACATTTTGTAGCGTGTGTACTGTATTGATCAAAGATGTAAAAAATATTTAGGGGGTAAGAAAAAATGAAGAAAAAACCATTATTTTTACTTTTGGCAATGATGTTGGTTCTTTCTGTGTTCCTTGCAGCTTGTGGGAATGACAAGAAAGAAGAAGACAAGAAAGAAGATACGCCAAAAGAAGATGTAACAACAGATGATGAAGCAAAAGAAGAAGGGCCAGTTAAAGGCGGTACATTAGTTTATGGTATCGACGCTGAGCCAGGTGGAATTTTCAGTTCTGCATTTTACAATATCCAGACAGATGCTCAGGTATTGGACTTTTTCGACGAAGCCCTAATCACATATGATGAAGGACTAGAACCACAGCCAAATTTAGCTGATTGGGAAACAGAAGATTTCCAACACTATACATTTACATTTAAAGAAGGCGTAAAATGGCACAATGGTGAGGAACTAACAGTTAATGACTGGGTGTTCGCACTTGAAACAATTGCAAACAAAGCATCAGAGAGTTCACGTTACACAAACGTTTCAACAATTGAAGGAGCAGAAGCTTACCGTAATGGTGAAGCAGACAGCATCTCAGGACTTGAAGTTGTAAGTGATTATGAAATTAAAGTGACTTTTGACGAGCCACGTTTGAACAACTTAACAAATATTTGGGCGTACCCACTACCAGAAAAAGCATATGAAGGCATTGAAGTTGCTGACATGGCGGCATCTGCAGTTGTTCGTACAAACCCAATCGGTGTAGGACCATTTAAAGTGGCTAACATTGTACCAGGCGAGTCAGTAGAATTAGTTCGTAACGAAGATTACTGGAACGGCGATGTATTACTAGACAAAATTATTATTCGTGTAATCGACAATACGTCAACGGTAGGCGCACTTAAAAACAGTGATATCCACTTGATGGAACTTCAACCTGTTTCTGCACCTGACGTTGAAAAAGAAGCGACGAACGTTGAAATTGTAACTGCACCAGGTCTAGCTTATTACTACGTAGGATTTAAACTAGGTGTATTTGATAATGAAAAACTTGAAATTGTTGAAGCAAAAGAAAAGTATTCAGATAAAAATCTTCGTCAAGCGATGATGTATGCACTTAACCGTCAAGAATGGGTTGACGCATTCTTCTTCGGTTATGGTACACCAGTAAACAAACCAGTTCCTTCATCACACTGGATTTCAGCGGATGATAGCGACTTGAACACATATGCATATGACCCAGAAAAAGCAAAACAAATTCTTGACGATGCTGGCTACGTTGATGTTGATGGCGACGGCATGCGTGAAGATCCAAATGGTGAGAAGTTTGTTATTAAATTTGCTCACTACTCTACAGGAAACCCTACATTTGAAGCACGTTCACAAGCACTTGCTCAGTATTGGCAAGAAGTTGGACTAGATGCTGTAGTTGATATGACAGAAGTTAACTTGTACTACGATATGATTGAAAACGATGATCCAGGTATGGAAACATTCTACGGCGGTTGGGGTACTGGAGCAGATCCGGATCCATCAGGTCTTTGGAAGTCAGACGTACTTTGGAACTACCCACGTTACAACAATCCTGAGTCAGACAAGCTTCTTGAAGCAGCTCTAGATGTTGCTTCACTTGGTGATGACAAAGATGCACGTAAAGCGATCTATGTTGAATGGCAACAGTTAATCAACGAAGAACTTCCAATGCTCTTCATTACGGAGTTACAGGAAATCGTTGGTGTTAACGAAAACGTTGGCGGATTTAAAATTGACGTTTCAGGTATGAACAACCCAGCAGAATGGTACTTGAACGCAAAATAAGTAAGTTGACAGTGATAGGCAGCAATGTCTGTCTATCACTGATTTTTTTTAGAATGATTTCTTATACACGGTAAGGTGTATTTCAAATTCTAAATACAACTTGCCGTGTTTAAGAAAAGTAGCTAAGAGTGAGCTAGATAAGGAGAGTACAAATATGATTAAACTGATCGCACGTCGTTTTCTTGGAATGATTCCTATGTTGTTTTTTATTTCAATCGTCGTATTCGGACTCGGAAAGGCGATGCCGGGGGATGCTTTTAGTGGTGAAATCGATCCTCAAAACACAAGTCCTGAGTACATTGAAGAGATGCGCCAAAAAACGGGTTATTATGACCCGGTACATGTTCAATATTACAATTGGATTTCTAAATTCGTTCAAGGTGATTTTGGAAAATCGAGTCGCCATAAAATAGATGTATCCACACTAATTGCTCAAAAGATACCAAATACAATACTTCTTGCGGTTGTCTCGCTTATTATTACTTATGTCTTGGCATTTTTCATGGGGATGTATGCCGGAAGGAAACCGTATTCACTCGGTGATAATCTAATTGCTGGATTTAACTATACGGGACTTGCGATACCTTCATTTGTAGCCGGTGTGTTTGCTATTTACTTCTTTTCATTTAAGTTAAACTTAATACCTTTTGCTGGTTCCGTTGATATTGAAGCAACGAAAGGTACATTGGAATATTATTTGAGTCGCTTGCATCATGTTATTATGCCTGCAATTGTTCTAGGAATATTCAGTACGGCATCCTATACGCAATTTTTACGGAATGACTTAATTGAAAACTCCCGTAAAGATTATGTACGAACTGCTCGTGCAAAAGGAACGCCGATGTCCAGAGTTTACAACGTGCATATTTTACGAAACTCAATTATTCCTTTAGTCACATTTTTAGGATTCGATATTGCGGCATTACTAGGAGGAGCAATCATCACGGAGAAGATTTTTACATATCCAGGAATCGGTCTTTTGTTCCTAGATTCTGTTGTAAGTAATGACTTCCCTACGATGATGGCAATTACAATGATGCTTTCATTCTTAGTTCTTGTTGGGAACTTATTGGCAGATATACTATACGGTGTGGTTGATCCACGAATCCGCTTAAGTTAAATAAGCCGTGAAAAACTCCCTGCTTATTTAACTTAAACCTACGGTGTATGTCACAAATTTTGAAGGGAGTCAAAGGAAGGCAGTCAAAGTTCGCGACATCCTGTCGCAATGACTACATGACCTACTTCCGGTAGGCCCCAATTCAAAATTTGGACGCAATTACGCCGAGGCGTAATTGAAGTAAAGGAGGAACCAAAATGACGACAGGAACAACAACAATGGAGAAAAAACCACCCGTTAAGAGTTTGTCTCCTTGGGGATTGGCTAGAAAAAAGTTTTTGAAAAATAAATTGGCAATGATTAGTTTGGCATTTTTAATAATTGTAATTGTCTTTTCACTTTTAGCTTCCGTATTGGCTCCTCATATATCGCCGATACCTGATATTACAAAAGTGAATATTAGTAAAATGAGTATCGAACCGAATAGTGAGCATCTTCTTGGGACGGATAAAAGCGGACGGGATATTTTGACGAGGCTTTTATACGGTGGACGTATTTCACTACTAATTGGTTTTAGTTCAACGCTTATCGTTATCTTGTTAGGGACACTTGTAGGGTCCGTCGCCGGCTTCTTTGGTGGATTTGTGGATGGACTCCTCATGAGGTTTACAGACTTTGTCTTAACCTTCCCGTTTCTCATTTTCGTTATCACATTGAATACGATTCTTCACGGGAAAGTAAATGGATTATGGGTATTGATTGGAGTTATTGGTCTACTAAGTTGGGGCGGAGTTGCAAGGATTGTGCGCAGTAAAATTCTCGCAGAAAGAGAAAATGAGTATATTCTTGCTGCAATTTCGATTGGTTGTTCACCAACGAAAGTAATCATAAAGCATTTACTTCCAAACGTATTATCAACGATTATTGTACAAGCTACGTTACTATTTGCAGGCTTAATTATTGCTGAATCCGGCCTAAGTTATTTAGGTTTCGGGGTGCCTGTAGCAACGCCAAGTTGGGGGAATATGCTGTCATTCGCAAATGAACCCGACGTTTTACAAGGAAAGCCTTGGATTTGGATGCCTCCTGCACTGGCAATTACATTAACAATTTTATCGATTAACTTTATCGGTGAAGGATTGAAAGATGCCTTTAACCCTAAATCAAGTCGCTAATACGAAAAAGTCGATCTTCCTTTAACTAAAAGGAGATCGGCTTTTTTTAAGGTTTCACCGGGGTTCGAATGTATTGACCACCAGCGTCAGTTACTTTTGAAATAATCGTTCTACTCATTCGTTGCATTGTATTGCCTGACAAATTTACCTGATCACCATTTTTCATTTGTAAGTTGACGTTTTCAACAAATGTTGTTCCATCTACTTTGCTCAATTGCTCTTCTACGAGTTCAAACTCATCCCACTCATAAACCTTTGTTTCAAAAGTGAATGGACCGTTTGAAGCAAAATAATTAGGTGTTATGTAATAATAATCTTTTGCGGAAAAAGAAATACCGAGAACTGCAAGGATACCAAGCGTGAGCGCAAGAAAAACTTTTGTTTTCTTATTTTCCAAAACGGCAAATGCAATAAAAATAAAAGCCAATGCGGTAATTCCAAGACCCCCTGTTAAAAGAGCCCAGGAAGTCGTTCCAATCTCGATGGCATCTTTAGTTATGTACCCACTCTTTATCGGATAAATAATGGCTGCGGGTGTTATAAAGGCCATGATGAACAATATAATAGCAATAGATAGGTTAACTACTTTACGTTGGTCTACAAAATCATACAAGACAATATCCTCCTAAAGTAAATCTGTAACGAAACGATTCTATATTTACGTATAGGAACTGTAAAGGATTCAGTTATACCAAAAGTATTTGAGTGGTTTTTTTCCAATTTATTGTTCGATAGGGGTATTATGAAGATATACGTATTTATGATTTATTTGAAAAAGGAAAAGGGGTTAATTAAATGAGAATCAGACCTAAACGATTAGTAGTTGGAGATACGATTGGAATTATTGCACCATCGAGTTCTTTGGATATGGAAAATTTTAAGAAATCTCTTTTATTTCTAGATGAACTTGGCTTGAATTATAAAATGGGGAAGCATGTTGACAAAGTAAACGGGTATCTTGCCGGAACGGATGAGGAGCGTTTACAGGATTTTCATGAAATGTTTGAAGATGACACTGTTAAAGGGATTATTTGCGGTAGGGGTGGCTATGGTTCGGCTAGATTCACCTCGAAAATTGATTTTCAGCTGATGAAGGAAAACCCGAAAATATTTTGGGGCTATAGTGATATCACTTATTTGCATACGGCACTTGGAAACTATTCCAATCTTGTAACATTCCATGGGCCGATGCTTGCTTCAGATGTTGGGGCTTCTGGGTTCCAAAGTCTTTCAAAAAAGATGTTCCAACAACTTTTTGAACCGATGGAACTTCATTATACTGAGGAGATTTCACCGTTAACGGTTGTAAGTGAAGGTAATGCAACGGGAGAATTGGTTGGTGGGAATCTATCACTGATGGTCAGTGGAATCGGGACGAAGTATGAAATTGACACAAAAGGCAAATTGCTTTTAATAGAAGATGTTAGGGAAGAACCTTATCAATTGGATGGGATGTTCAATCAGTTGAAGTTATCGGGTAAGTTAGATGATGCCGCTGGATTTGTTATAGGTGATTTTGCTGAATCTGAACCTAAAAACCCAGAACTTTCTTTTACATTAGATGAAGTGATTCAGCATTACTTTGGAAATTTGAATAAGCCTGCATTGAGTGGCTTTAAGATTGGTCACTGTCAACCTCATTTTGCTGTACCTCTCGGTGTAGAGGCTCGATTGGATACATCGGAAAAAACACTAACTGTGTTACCGGGTGTTGAGTAAGCAATTGATGGAAGGAAAGGAGCTAACTTACTCATGCAGATAATTGATTTGCACTGTGATGTTTTGCTGAAGTTGTACGAATCAAAGGGACAAGAGAAATTCAAAGATTCCACTAAGTTAGATGCCAACTATGAAAAATTAGTGAAGGGCAATGTAAAAGTTCAGGCTTTTGCAATCTTCATAGAACCCGAAATTAAATCAGATGAAAAATTTCAAGTAGCTTTAGATCAGATTCACTATTTTTATACTGACGTTCTAGCAAATAACCCCACTATGAAGCTGATCAAAGAGTGGGCTGATTTAGATCGTTTAAAAGAGGATGAAATAGGTGCATTGTTAACGCTCGAAGGAGTCGACGCGATTGGCAATGACATTCAAAAGCTTTCCATTTTACAATCACTGGGCGTTCGTTCAGTAGGACTTACTTGGAATAATGCCAACTTAGCGGCAGACGGCGCAGGAGAAATGCGAGGAGCAGGTCTTACCAGCTTCGGTAAAGAAATTGTGAACTTCAATAATGATCATAAACTATTTACAGACGTGTCTCACTTATGTGAACAGGCCTTTTGGGATGTCATGGACGTGGCGAAATATCCTGTTGCAAGCCATTCGAATGCCAAAGCGATTTGTGATCATGTACGCAACCTTTCTGATAAGCAGGCAAAAGCGCTGTTTGAGAAAAATGGACTCATTCACGTTGTTTACTACCCGCCTTTTGTAAAAGAAAAAGGGGAAGTTGCAATTTCTGATTTAATTGAGCACATCGATCACTTTTGCTCACTTGGTGGTATTAAACAAATCGGATTGGGCTCTGATTTCGACGGCATTGATGTAAAAGTAAATGGTTTAGAAGACGCATCCATGCACCCGAATCTTATTAATGAGCTTTTGAAGAAGTTCAGTGAAGATGAGGTTAAGGGGTTTGCTTATCAGAACTTCCTTGATCATCGTCCTAACTAAAAAAAGCAATTGGAACATTAATTAAAAGAAATAGGAAAATTAAAAGGGGTTTTATAATGTGATTGAAAATAGACCAATGAGCCATTCTCTAACGATTCAAACTAAGCTTGTACTTCCACCAGATACAAATCACTTGCACACAATTTTTGGGGGTCGTGTTTTATCATATATCGATGAAATAGCCGCTATTACTGCAATGAAACACTCCAACAATGCTGTGGTCACAGCCTCAATAGATTCTGTCGACTTTGTATCTTCTGCTTATGTTGGGGACGTTTTAGAACTCGAGGCGATTGTTTGTTCAACGGGCCGCACATCAATGGAAGTATTTGTTTCGGTTCATTCGGTGAACTTATTAACAGGACAAAAGAAGCTCACAACGGAATCGTTCTTAACGATGGTTGCTATGGACGAAGACAATAACTCAACGTCTGTAGTTGGTGTTTTTCCTGAAACTGACGAAGAACGTAGATTGTGGGAAAGTGCACCTGCACGAAGAGAGAATCGGAGAGTACGAAGAGCGATGAAACACTAATCTATTTCGCCACCGCTACCGCAAATTTATGCGATTAATAGTGGGTTGAACTTAATTCGTATCAAGAATTGAAACTTCTTTTGTTCTTTAGCGTATAAGAAACAAAGGGGTGGTTGAAATGAGAGAAGATATGCATGATCGACAAATGAGATTGACCATGCTTCGAACCGAGCGGAATCGCGTGAGACGACGTTTGGACGGTGCAGAGGTTCAACTACAAGAAGCACGCAAGCTAAGTAAGCATCTTCACGAACAACTGACAAAAGAGCAACAAGATGTTGTTAAGCTTGGGAAATTTTCTTTTATGAATAAAATCAGTGAATGGACAGGAACCTGGGATGAAAAAATGGGGAAAGAAATTGAAGAGGCAGCAGAAGCAGAGCTTAAGTTTAATGAAGCTGAGAAAAAAGCGATTGACCTTGAAGCTGAAGTAAAGCGCCTAAAAGAGCATATGGAAAACCCTGAATTTACATACATTGACGAAGAATGGGAAGACTTTTTGAAAGAAAAAGAAACATGGATTCGCCGAAACGACTCAGTTGCATATGGTACGCTTCAAAGAATCGCCGATGAACGAGTCATATTGAACTCGATGTTAAGAGAGATAGATGAAGCACGTGAAGCTGGGGTGTTAGCTAGTCGATCGTTAGATGCGGCACTAGATAAACTCGGTTCAGCTGAAGGTATGTCCATATGGGATACATTTCTTGGAGGCGGCATATTTGTCACTGCCCTAAAATATTCAGAAATGAACAGTTCTGACGACCATGTTCATCGTGCACAGCGGGCTTTAAGGCATTTTCAAACAGAGCTAATGGACGTTCAGAACGTCGCAAGTGAATCATTTACTGTGAATAAAAATGATCTCATTGCGTTTACAGACATCTTTTTTGACAATATCTTTTCCGATTGGATGGTGCACTCACGAATTACGGAGGCAAAAAGCAAGTTGAATCGAGTCTTGCAAGATGTAAGGCGTGTTCTAGACGATCTGGCGAGGAAACGTGATGAAGTCGGACATAGCCTTGTGCAATTAGATGTGCAGCGGAAGGAACTTATTGAGTCGTGATGATTCGATAAATGGGCTTATTCATTACCTATAAGAATTACTTATTGAATTGCTTAAAAACAATTGAATTTCCGAATTGAGGAAAGAGCCGTATACTAAGTGAGAAGGTGGTGTACGGTTTGGATTACATACTGTTGTATTTCATTGGAATGATTGCGATGACGCTAGGGACATTGGCGGGTGGTGGTGGTTTGATTACCGTACCTGCAATGCTCCTGATGGGACTTCCAATTCATTCCGTTATTGGTGCTGGTAAAATTTCAACAACTGTAAGCTCGTTCTCGACATTCTTAACGGTTCTCATTAAGAAGCAAATTACGTTTAGAGAGTCCTTTTGGATTATTCCTGCATCCCTTTTAGGGGGATTTACGGGTGGTTTTATTGCCACGCGACTAACAGAAAGTACGATGTATACCGTTGCAGTAATTCTTCTAATCTTTGCATTCATTACTTCATTTTTATCAAAAGCAGATTTTACTGGTCAAGAAACACTTCGTCCGACAAAGGTTGCGGTACCTGGTTTAGTGGGAATTGGACTTTATGACGGTATGTTCGGACCTGGTCAAGGAACGCTACTACTTTATTTGTTTAGTCATTTACAAATTGCATACATTCGTGCAATAGGTTTTGTGCGTCTTGCTACTTTTTCAAGTGGTTTCGGGGCGGCAATTAGCTTTATTTATATGGGGAAGATCATTTGGCCAATCGCTTTTGCACTGATGGCCGGATCCTTATCCGGTGCACAAATTGGCGTCCGTCTTGCTGAAAGGTTGAACCCTAAATATGTAAAAATCCTGTTGCGTGTCGTTACAGTTGCATTGATTCTCCAACTCATTTTGAATAGTATTTTTTGAATAAACACCTTAATCCGGAATAACGGAATGAGGTGTTTTTTTATGGATTTAAAAATTAAACTTTGCAAAATCATTTTAATAGTGTACTATGTAACTAATACGCTAGTGGTGAAGGAGGAAATAAATGATGAAACAATGGAATGGGTTAATGAAAAAAGAGTGGGTGTTGATGAAAGGCTGGTTTTACGGGACGTTAGGAGTTGCCGTATCTGTTTTCCTGATTCTACCTTACATTGTTGCAATGATTTTAAAAGTGTCTGCAGGAGAAATACGAGTCGGACTTATGGCAGCTTGGGTTTTATTTAGCTTGGTAGCCCCATTTATTGGACTACTAATCTCGTTAGGAAGAGAGACGAATCGTCCGGACGTCTGGATGCATTCCCCTGCATCTATTTTTAAATTATTCGGTTCAAAAGTTGTATTTGCAGGAGCAATTGGATTTATACATTTACTTCTAGCATCTATTTTAATTTTTGGTCAATTCGAAAGAAGTTTCAGGGAGATGGGGGATACATTAGGTGAGGCTTTACAAGTTGGCGGCACATTTGTTTTTGTGCTTACCTTGGCTTCACTAATGATGATGTGCATGGTTTTATTTGTACGGGTGCTCTATTTAGTCATCAAACCACGTTTGAAAGTAGCATCGATTCCAGTGCTTTTCGTTTTTGTATTCCTTACCTTACAAGGCATTGAGAAAATTGTAGAGACTGAATTCTATAAGAAATTAACGTCTTTCGGACCGATTGGAAGCCCTGTTGAAAATGGTTCAACTGTTGGAAATGAATTTTCATTTTTTATTATCGATGAAACTATTATTTACACAGGTGATCTTCTAGTAAACGTTCTGTTTTCTATTTTGTTGTTTATTGCAGCGGCGACGTTATTCGAAAAGAAAGTGAGGTTGTAAAGGATGAGCATAGACTTTCTTCCAGACAAACCAATTTACCAGCAGCTCATCGAACGGATTACAGGGGATATTATCCGAGGCGTATTGCAACCGGGTGAAAAGCTCTTGTCGGTCCGTGATTATGCGGTTGAAGTCGGTGTCAATGCAAATACGATGCAGCGCGTCTATAAGGAGCTGGAGTTAATGGAAATCACAGAGACAAAAAGAGGGCAAGGATCTTTTGTGACGGAAGATGTTGAAAAGATCTCCGCACTACGCAATGAAATGAAAGAGCAATTGGTCACATCATTCATTCAAAGTGTTGAAGCACTTGGCTTTACAACAGATGAAATGGTTTCACATTTACAGGGAAGGGGTGAGAAAAAATGATTGAGTTAAAAAACATAACTAAAAAATATGGAAAGCAGCAAGCAATTATTGACGTTACGTTGACACTTCCACAAGGAAAAATAGTTGGACTTGTCGGGGAAAATGGCAGTGGGAAGACAACGCTTTTGAAATTAATTGCGGGATTACTGACACCAGATTCTGGTACTGTCTCGTTTGGTGGGAATTCAGTTACACGTAGAATTGCATCGAATATCGCCTATATGCCAGATGCGGACTTATTTTATCCGTATTTTACGGTGGATCAGTTGTTCAATTTCTATGAGTCGCAGTTTACCGATTTTGACTTGATTAAAGCGAAGGAAATTGCACAGTTTTTAAATGTGTCCCTTGATTCGAAAATAAAGAATTTATCCAAAGGAAACCGAGGAAGGGTAAAAATTGCGGCGACACTTGGACGTGAAGCGATGTACTATTTGTTGGATGAACCGTTCTCGGGAATGGATCCAATGGTACGTGACGACATTGCGAAAGGGCTTATTCGATATACGGATACGGAGCGGCAAACGGTGTTGATGTCGACGCATGAGTTAAAAGAAGTGGAACCATTGCTCGATGAAATCGTAGTACTAAAGGACGGACAAATCATTGCGCACGAAGCTGTGGATGAAATTCGAGATATGTACGGGAAAGACGCGACATCGTGGATGGTGTCATTGTTTAGAGAGGGGCGTTAATATGGGTGGAAAACCAGTAGTAGAATTAAAAAACTTATCGAAAACGATTGGCAAAAAGAAGATTATTGATGATTTGAATTTGTCGTTATATCCGGGACAAATTATGGGTTTTCTTGGTCCGAACGGGGCAGGGAAAACGACGACGATTCGGATGATGGTCGGGTTGATGAATCCGACGAGCGGAGACGTAGTTATCGATGGTGTGTCGCTTATGGATGATTTTGAAAGGGGGCTTTCAAAAATCGGAGTAATTGTAGAAAACCCGGAGATGTATAAGTTTCTCACTGGCTATAAAAACTTGCTTCACTTTGCGCGCATGCATGAAGGCGTAACAAAGCAGCGGATCGATGAGGTAGTCAATCAGGTTGGTATGCAAAACCGAATTCATGAGAAAGTCTCGACGTATTCGCTAGGAATGCGTCAACGACTTGGCCTTGCTCAAGCACTTCTTCATCGACCGAAGTTTTTAATTCTCGATGAACCGACGAATGGTTTGGATCCAGCGGGGATTCGCGAGTTTCGGATGCATTTACGGAATATTGCAGAGAAGGAAGGGGTATCCGTATTTGTATCGAGTCATATGCTGTCTGAAATCGAGTTGATGTGTGACCGGATTGCGGTCATTCAAAATGGAAAGCTGATTGATATTCGGGAAATGTCGGAAACACAAGAGTCTCATTATTATATTGAAGCACTTCCTCTCGATGCGACTGAAGTTTTCCTGAAAGAAGAAGGGTTCAGTGTCGAGTCGTATAAAGATGGATTTATTATCAATGCCGAAAAAGAACAGATTCCAGCACTTATTCAGCAATTTACAGCTCGTAAGCAGCAATTATTCGCTGTTCAGCCGCATCGTAAAACGCTTGAAGATGAATTTTTAGAAATGACAGGAGGTGGGCAAATTGCTGAAGCTCATACAAAATGAATGGATGAAGTTGTGGAGTAAAAAAGGAACTTGGGTAATGGTTATCCTCCTTGCAGTTTTGATTGTAGGATTATCGGGTCTGTCTAAGTTAATGGAAAATCTTGATGATAACTCAGGTTGGACTGATTCATTGCAGGAGGAACTTACTCAAGTTGAAGGAGAACTAAATGCACCAGATTTAACAGAGGATAGAAAGTTTGAATTAATTCAAAGGCAGGAAGAAGTTCAAGAAAATATAAACTTTAGTATCGAAGCGAGTAAACCAACAACGCGTGAGCACTCGATATTAAGTGCATATGGGACGATGTCATTTGTATTGCTTCTGATGATTATTGCTTCGGCAGGGATTGTTGCATCGGAGTTTTCACAAGGGACGATTAAAATGTTGTTATCCCGACCGGTCAATAGGTGGAAGATACTTACGTCTAAATACATCACGGTTTTAGTATTCGGCTTAACACTTACAGCGATTACATACGTTTTTAGCGTATTGAGTGCATATATATTTTATCCGGCGGCAGAAGGAAATTCGGTTTTATTTAACGAAGTGGAAATTCCAGTGACAGCTGTATTAGGTGAATCTGCTTACTTAGTGCTTCTTGCATTTGTTTACGTTGGGGTTATGTCAACGTTGGCTTTCATGATTGGTTCTGTTTTTAGATCGTCTGCACTGGCGATTGGCGTTTCGATCTTCTTGTTTTTCACAGGGTCGATGATTGTGATGTTCCTTCAGGATTATGCTGTTGCTAAGTTCATTCTTTTTGCGCATGATCTGACTCAATACGGGCTAGATTACAAAGTGTTGGATACGAATACAATGCCGTTCTCGATTGCCGTTTTAGTTGCTTATGTAATTGTGTTCTTGGCAATCAGTTATACAACATTCATCAAGCGGGACATTACTGCATAGAAAAAGCCCTCAATGGAGGGCTTTTTGTCTACTTATTTATGATTGCTGAACGTTCTAGCAAGACCAGCGATGTTACCTACAATAACAAACGCGAACAGTGTAAACATAATGTATAGGAACCACATGGGGAATTCACTCCTCTTTCATGATAAATGTTATTTCAATTATACCACTTAACTTGGTTGTGGGCAATGTGATTGGTACGCAGGTCGAAGGGAGTGATTCGCCGATAAGTGTGTGGGTAGCGCCGATAAACATCGTTCGCGCGCCGATATCCATTCAGCGAACGCCGATAAACGTGTAGATTGTGCCGATATAAATGATTGAATCGACTTTTGAAGTGTATGCATAATGAAATTGTGTCAAAGGTGGAAACCGTTGATGCATATGGTTTTACTTCAAAAGCGTCAGTGCAAAATTAAGGTTTCATCTACAAAAAGACCCCAAATTAAAGATGTTAGACAATCTATAGTTTTCAATTCAACTCTTTGGTACGCTCAGCAATAGGGGGTGTTCATATTGATCATGAAGAAAAAAGGGGTTTCTTATAAAGTGTTTGGGTTGCAAGCACTGGAGCGCAGACTGATGCAGGAGTCACAGAGGAATACAGCGATTAAAGAGGAATTACGTATTGCACAAGCGGGTGTGAATGGTGAAAGTAGGTTGATTTCTATTTTTGAGAAATATACATTTCCGTTTGAACATTATGTTTTTCATGACTTGAATTTACAGTCGTCGGGTAAATTTCAGATCGATACTTTGTTTTTAACTTCACGTGGTGCGTTCGTTTTAGAGGTGAAAAATATTGCGGGGAAAATCTATTTTCCGAAAGATCGAAAGCAAATGGAACGGACGCTTGAAAATGGGCAAGTGGATGTTTTCGAATGTCCATCGGTTCAATTGGAACGCAATATGTCGCTGCTAGGGGATTGGTTGCACGCGCGTCAAATTGCCATGCCGATTCAAGGTGCGGTTGTTTTTGGAAGTCCAAGACAAAAGTTTGAAAATGATCGAGAAAATTTGAGGATCCTTTTTCCGCTTGAAGTCCCTGGGTATTTGAGGAGTTTACATGAGATTTCAACTCCGCTGAAATCCGTCAATGTGTTGGAAATCGCTTCGGATCTGGTTGCGAGTCATCGTGAGTACAATCCTTTTCCGATTTGTGCCAGGTATGGGATAAATCCAGAATTGATTCAAACAGGTGTCCTTTGCGAACGATGTGGAATTGCTGGAATGATTCGGATTTCTAAGGGATGGGCTTGTAAACGATGTGAGTATTTTTGTCGACAAGCGCATGAACAGGCAATTCTAGATCGGTTTATGTTACTGGGCGGCACATTGACGAATCACGAGTGCCGGGAGTTTCTTCAGACGACTAATGCGAGTATGGTGAAGCGATTACTCGGTCGAATGGAGATTTCATCCAAAGGGGTGAATAAAGGGCGTGTGTATTGGATGGAATTGACCGATATGGATAGGAAGTTGGTGGGTCAAAAGTAATGATTCGCCGATAAGTGTGTTGTAGGCGCCGATATCCAGCCGTTGAACGTCGATAAACAGAGCACAAGCGTCGATATCACCCAACTGAACGCCGATAAACCGACCCTAACCGCCGATATCCATAAATCCATCAAAAAAGGACATCCCGGCGCACCCGGAATGTCCTCAACTCAAAATTAGTGCTTGTTTTGTTCTTTCAACAAGTCGCGAATCTCTGCAAGAAGTGCTTCTTGAGGATCGACTTTTGGTGCTTCTTCGACCACAGCTTCTTCTTTTCTCTTGAACCTTGCAAGAAAGCGAACAAACATGAAAATAACGAAAGCGATAATAAGAAAATCAAAAATAGATTGCAAGAATACGCCATACGTTACTTCCGCATTACCGATTGTTTTTGACAATCCTGAGAGATCGATTCCACCAAGTAAAATACCTACAAGTGGTGTAATAATGTTCTCAACTAGAGAACTAACGATTTTACCAAACGCAGCCCCAATGACAACAGCTATCGCTAGGTCCATTACGTTCCCTTTTAACGCAAACTCTTTAAAATCTTTTAACATAGATTCCAACTCCTTTTACTTTAATCTTGGATTACATACCCGCTTTACTATATTACAAAACCACTTTATTATTGACCCTTATAAATTTACTCTTCCCAAGTTTCAACAGGGAACCACCTATACGTTCCGAAATCGACTTTCCCATTCGCTTTGAATATAATTCCTTCGGCTACAAGCAAAGCATGTTGGTCTTTTCCTGTAAATGAAATCTCACCTTGTGCATTAATAACCCGATGCCAAGGGAGTTCGTACTTGTCACTCATTGAATGGAGTATACGTACAACTTGTCTCGCTGCACGTGGACTTCCTGCCGCAGCGGCAATTTGTCCGTATGACATTACATGTCCAGTTGGAATACCTTTAATAATTTGAATGACTCGTTCAGTAAACGGGTTCAATAAATGGCCACCTCACTAATAGGAATTGATTATAAAAAGATTAAACACGATCGATCTTGCGAGCTATATAAGTTCGATAAGCTACTAGCAGAGGTACGATCCACAAGGCACTTGCTAAAATTCCACCGGCAATATCACTTGGATAATGAACACCCAAATAAATACGACTGCCGGCGATGAGCGTTATCATCATGCCAATACTTATGACTAACAGAACACGACTTGCTCGAGTTGTCACGTTTCTCCAAACGATGAAGCCAAGAAGTATATACAAGCTAAAAGCTAGCATCGTATGTCCGCTTGGGAAACTATATCCACTTGCATCTGCCAATCTATAAATTTCTGGTCGCTCTCGCTTGAAGAACAGTTTGAGAATTATATTGAGCAAACCGGTACCCGCAATACCTACTAGAAGTAAAGCAGCCTGGTTTTTATATTGGAAGACAAAAAATAGTATGAGTGAAACTATACAAGCTAATAAAACAGCAATAAACCCAGATCCAATCCATGTGAAAAACTTCAGTAAAGATGTTAACCATGGCGTCTCAAGGGCTTGTACAAAACTGATGATCGTTGAATCAAACCTTTTTATCGTCGGGGTGCTAATGGAAATAGCTAAATAACTAAAGGATATCCCCAAAGCAATACAAATACTAAAAACAGTACTTAACTTCTTCATTGTCTCCCTCTTTCCAATACGTATCAATTATATAGTAAATTACGAAAAGCGGGCATAATAAAGAATACCGAACACAAACAAGTAATGGTAAAATGGACAAAACAAGTGTTTTTCAAAAGGAATGGATACGTATGATCTTTCTATTAATTGTCGGTTCTTATTTTCTAGGCAATCTACTTACGGGTTCTCTTGTAAGTCAATTGTTTCAGGGAAAAGGAATAACGGAAGAAGGCAGTGGTAATCCGGGTGCACGAAACATTGGGCGACTGTTTGGAAAAAAAGCTTTTATACTAACGTTCATTGGAGATGCAGTAAAAGGTGCGCTTCCTATTATCGTCGTTAGATTAGCAGGATTCGAATCTCTACTAGAATTTATCGTGCTACTGGCCGTAGTAGTTGGCCATATCTATCCGGTTCTCTTTTCATTTCGTGGTGGGAAAGGTGTTTCGACATTTCTTGGGGGGCTTCTTGTCATTAACCCATTCATTATAGGACCGCTCATTGGAGCATTTTTACTTCTTTATCCGTTTGTGAAAAGCTTTACGATTGCTGGATTGGGGGCAATATCAATCGTACCGATTTGTTTACTTCTATTGTCGTATGGACTTCCTACTGTACTCATAGCTTGTGTACTAATAGGGCTCATCCTTTTTGCGCATCGTACGAACATAAAAGAAAAACGTAGTTTAGGAAAGGCGTGAGATCTATGGGTTTTGTATACAAAATTGCAGAAACAACTTCAGAATTCGAACAAATTCATCGATTAAATTATGAGACTTTTGTTGAAGAAATTCCGCAACACGGTAAAAATGAATTGCATTCGCTCGTGGATAAATTTCACGATGAAAATACATATATTATTTGTTTAAAAGATGAAAAGGTTATAGGGATGTCCGCAGTTCGAAGTCAACGCCCATTCTCACTCGACGGAAAGATTGGGAAGGTAGAAAGCTACTTTACTCACACTATTGAAAACCCGGTTGAAATTCGACTTCTTTCTATTGAAAAGAACTATCGAAATGGGCGGGCATTTATGGGGCTTGCACAAGCATTGGTGCAGTACTGTTTGAAAGCTGGGTATGACGCAGCTTTCATATCGGGTACTGTCCGAGAACAAAAGCTATACAATCATTTAGGATTTGTACCATTTGCCGAACTCACAGGCAATGAAGAAGCGGCATTCCAACCGATGTATTTAACTAGAAAAACATTTGATGAAGGCATTGCTGGAAAACTTGCAAAACCGCTTATTAACTTTTTGCCAGGACCTGTTACGATTTCAAAAGAAGTACAACAAACAATAATGATGCAACCTTTCTCACATCGTTCTTCCCAGTTCAACAGTATATTGAACCGAGTGAAAGCAAAATTGACTTCACTAACCCTGGCAAAAGACGTGCAGATTCTTCATGGAACAGGTACGTTAGCTAACGACGTAATCGCGGGACAATTAAAAGTTCGTGGCGGTAAAGGGTTAATTTTAGTGAATGGCGAATTTGGTTCTAGGCTCACGGATCACGCAACTCGTTTTGGTTTGGATTTTGAAACACTAGAAGCTGAATGGGGAAAGGGATTCGATAAGCAACAACTTGGAATTCAACTTTCAACAAATTCCTATGATTGGCTATGGGCGGTTCAAAGCGAAACGTCAACAGGTGTACTGAATGATATAGAGATGTTGAAAGAGGCTTGTTCAGAGGACAATATCGCGCTAGTTGTCGATTGCATAAGTGCAATTGGAGTCGTACCTGTTAATCTTCAAGGTGTTTTATTTGCATCCGGAGTGAGTGGGAAAGGGTTAATGAGCTATACGGGAATTTCATTTGTTTTTCATAATGAAGAAGTACTTCCAAATGAGACGTTACCGCGTTATTTGGATCTTGGAACGTATGTCAAAGCAAACGGAATCCCTTACTCGCAATCGTCCAACCTACTATCAGCACTAGATACAGCCCTTCAAAAATACGGGAACCCTAGTGAAATCTATGATTTAGTTTTTGAACGCGCTAAAAAAATACGTACAAGTTTGGAAGAAATAAGTTTTTCTGTGCTTGCGGATGAAAAAGTTGCAACACCAGCTATTCTTACGATTCAAATGCCTGAAAATATGTCAGTAAAAAAATTGGGCGATAATTTATTTATGAATGGTTTCCATGTTCATTATGAAAGCGATTATTTGAAAAAGAGGAATTTATTCCAAATCGCCTGTCTCAATCACGTGACAGAAAAAGATTTGTACAATATGCTTAGTGTATTACGAATATTGTCAAGCACACATATAAAATAAGGAGAGATGTTAATAATGAAAGAACTACAGTCGATCGAAGAATGGAATAACGTTTTAGAAGAATCAAAAAAGGGACCTTTACTAGTGCTTAAGCATAGTACTACATGTCCGATTAGTACGGGAGCCTATGACCGTGTGGAAGCTTATGAGACTGAAATGCCGAAATACTTTTTGACAGTACAAGATAGTCGTCCAGTTTCCAATGAAATGGCCGAAAAACTAGATGTTGAACATCAATCTCCACAACTATTTATCATTAATAACGGTGAACAAGTATGGAATGCATCTCACACCGTTATCTTAGCTTCTGAAATCAACAGAGGATTAGCAGAAAACAACCTCGCTTAACATGTGGACAACTTGATTTAAAAGTTATGCACATGTAAACAACTCTTTAATTCAACTATGCACATGTGGATAGGACTTTCCTTAGTAAATAAGGGAAGTCTTATTTTTTTATCGTAAATTTACTCAAACTAATAAGTAAGCATGTGAAATACTTCACAATACATGACAGTTATCATATGAAAGTCATGACACTTATCTCTATTGCAAAATGTGACTAGGTACTATTATTAGATATAACGAATGAATAAAAAATAAGAACAACCACTAGGGAGGATAACATGAGTAAAGAAAAAACAAAGCAGTTGCACAAAGATGTTGCCCCATTTGCAAAGTCAGACAATAAAAAGAGCGTAATACAACTTATAAACACAATTCCACCATTTCTAATCCTATGGTTTCTGGCGTATCAAAGTTTGTCAATCTCCATCTGGCTAACACTTGGTTTCGCAGTTATCGCCGCAGGTTTTGTAATTCGAACATTCATTATCTTTCATGACTGTACACATGGTTCGTTTTTCAGAAATAGAAAGTTGAACGATATCGTTGGTACAATGACTGGAGTACTTACACTTTTTGCTTATGAAAAGTGGAAGCGTGAGCACGCGATTCACCATGCATCAAGTTCAAATCTTGATAAGCGCGGAATTGGTGACATTTGGGTTATGACAGTTGAAGAATATGTAGCAGCTACAAAATGGCAACGTTTCGCTTACCGCGTGTATCGTAGCCCAATCGTTCTTTTTGGATTTGGACCGATTTACCTTATTTTAATAACAAGCCGATTTAATAGAAAAGATGCACGTAAAAAAGAGCGCAACAATACGCATTTAATCAATGCAATTTTGGTTGTACTTTATACAGTAATGATTCTACTTGTTGGATGGCAGGCATTTGTAATCGTTCAAGGATCGATTATGTTTGTAGCAGGTTCTCTAGGAATTTGGTTATTCTACATTCAACATACGTTTGAAGATTCGTATTTTGAAGAAGAGTCCGAGTGGGATTATGTAAAAGCTGCGATTGACGGAAGTTCATATTACAAACTTCCAAAAGTATTGCAATGGGCAACTGGTAATATTGGGTACCATCACGTTCATCACTTATCACCTCGTGTGCCAAACTATAATTTAGAATTAGCACATGAATCTGTGCCACCACTTCACAACACAACGACAATTACGATTAAAACAAGTTTAGCATCGTTAAAGTATCGTTTGTATGATGAAGACAAGAAGAGATTCATCAGTTTTAAAGAAGTTAAGGACCGTTTGAAACTGCCGAAAACTTCAATTGATTTGAAACCAAAGCGTACGAGTTTTGATGTTAAATAATTCGTAGAAAAAATACGCATCTGGCAAGTTCCAGTTCCTAAGCTGGAATTGAGCTTCAAGGATGTCAAAGTCTTTATAAATAGGAAAAGAAAAGCCATTCGACACTAGTTGAATGGCTTTTCCTTTATCTATAATTAGGGTTATAATGGAACAATCAGATAGGCGGTGAATGAATAGCGTGCAAAGTTGGTACAGTATTTTTCCGAAAAATCCATGGTTAAGTATTTACGCATGGGTCGTGTTTTGCTTATTGCCGTTCTTTTTCATCTTCAGATCATCCTCACCATTAGAAATTTTTATAGGCATTTCGTTATTATTATTATATTTTCTTTCTTTTATTTTTTCCTTTCGCTCAAAAAGTGGCCTTGTTTATATGTGGCTTAGTTTCGAAATGGTTATTAACGTAATTATGACGCTGCTTTTTGGCTATGTGTACTTATCAATCTTTACCGCATTTTTTATTGGAAACATACGAAATTCAGTTGGTTTTTTCATAATGTATGGGCTGCACATTGCTTTTTCGATTGGTGCAATTGTAACAGGATTTTTTATAGATATAAATTTGTTTCTGCCTCAAGTTCACTTCATCATTATTTCGATTATCGGGACGATCCTTTTACCGTTTAACTTGTACAATCGAAATAAAAGAGAGAAGTTGGAGGGCCAATTGGAGTTTGCAGAAGAGCGCATTTCTGAATTGATCATTTTAGAGGAACGGGAACGAATTTCTCGAGATTTACATGACACATTAGGGCAAAAACTATCCCTCATCGGCTTGAAAAGTGATTTAGCTGGAAAGTTGGTATCACGTGATCCGAGAGCAGCCGAAAAAGAGTTGCACGATATTCGACAGACAGCAAGTACAGCACTAAAAGAAGTGAGAGAACTCGTTGCAGACATGCGCGCAACGAAGTTGGAAGACGAACTAATACGAATCAAACAAATGCTGAAGGCTGCTGAAATGGATGTAACGATAGAGGGAGATCCTTCGTTTACTCAAATACCGGCAATTGTTGAAAATGTACTAAGTATGTGCTTAAAAGAAGCCGTGACCAATGTTGTGAAACATAGTTACGGAACAACTTGCCATGTGAAATTCGAACAATTGGCAAATGAATTCGTTATAGACGTCGAAGATAATGGAATTGGAATTACTAGAGGCGGCGAGACGATGCCGGGTAGTGGATTAAAAGGAATGCGAGAACGACTTGAATTTGTCAACGGAAGTTTAACCGTAGAAGGTGGGAAAGGAACAAAACTTTCGATTCGAGTGCCTGCAGTTATTAAACATATTGTGGAGAGTGATTGATATGATACGCATTGTGATAGCAGAAGACCAAGGGATGATGCTAGGAGCACTGGGATCATTGCTGAATATGGAAGATGATATGCAAGTCGTTGGTCGTGCAAAAAATGGCCAAGAAGCAGTAGATTTAGTGAACGAACATGAACCAGATGTGTGCATTATGGATATTGAAATGCCTGTCAAAACAGGACTCGATGCGGCTGAAGAGTTGCAGTCGTCTGCCTGCAAAATTATAATTTTAACAACCTTCGCACGTGCAGGTTATTTTGAACGTGCACGGAAAGCCGGTGTCCGTGGTTACTTATTAAAAGATAGCCCGATTGAAGATCTTGTCAATTCGATACGAACGATTATGGATGGACGACGTATCTATGCACCTGAATTGGTCGATATTGCGTATGGAGATGGGGATATTACTGAAAATCCACTGACGGATCGTGAAAGCCAAGTACTTGAATTAATTGCCGAAGGAAGAACGACGAAGGAAATCGCAGGCGAACTTTATCTAACACCAGGCACGGTCAGGAATTACATTTCTACAATTCTTGATAAACTAGGTGTTGGTAATCGAATCGAAGCAATTTCTCGCTTTAAAGAAAAAGGTTGGTTTAAATAAAAAGGCAAATAGGATTTTAACCAAATCCTGTTTGCTTTTTTTCTGACTTGAATCGGTTCAACATGTACAAGGGGGAATGAATGATGAATAAAAATTCACTGGGTTATGCAAAGAAATTAGATGAAACCGACGAACTCTCGGACTTTAGAAATGAGTTTTATCTCAAGGGAAACAGTATATATATGGATGGGAATTCACTAGGTTTGCTATCGAAACGTGCGGAAGAGACATTGTTAGATATGTTGAATTCCTGGAAAACGCTCGGAATTGATGGCTGGACGGAAGGGGACAATCCATGGTTTTATTTGTCGGAGTCGGTTGGGGAACAAATGGCTCCAATTGTAGGAGGTAAAAAAGGGGAAGTTATAGCTGCAGGATCGACAACGGGGAATTTACACCAGTTGGTTGCGACATTTTACAAACCTGCTGGGAATAGAACAAAAATCCTTGCGGATGAACTAAATTTCCCTTCAGATATATATGCGCTGAAGAGCCAATTGGCACTCAAAGGGTATGATCCCGCAGAGCATCTTGTTCGTGTGAAAAGTCGCGATGGCAGTTGTTTAACAGAAGAAGACCTGATCGAAGCAATGACAGACGATATTGCGTTGATTGTATTGCCAGGGGTTCTGTACCGAAGTGGTCAAGTGCTTGATATGGAGCGGTTAACAAAGGCAGCACATGAACGTGGGATCTTGATCGGATTCGACTTATGTCATTCGGTCGGTTCAGTTGAACATGCACTTCATGATTGGAATGTGGATTTCGCATTTTGGTGTACGTATAAGCATTTGAACGGAGGACCCGGTTCGGTTGGTGGCTTGTTTGTTCATGAACAACATTTCGGAACAGCGCCAGGGCTTGCAGGATGGTTTGGTTCAAAAAAGGAAACACAATTTGATATGGACCATTCGATGGATCCTGCTTCAGACGCGGGTGCCTATCAAATCGGAACACCGAATTTACTAAGTTTAGCACCTGTTATCGGATCGCTCAAAATGTTCGAAGAAGCAGGTATGGCACGCATCCGTAAAAAGTCACTTCAACTAACAAGCTACTTTTTGGAATTAATTCAACATGAATTGCCAGACTGTGGATTCTCAATCGGAAATCCAATGGATGAGTCACGTGGCGGGCATATCTTACTTGAACATCAAGAGGCGGCACGAATTTGTAAAGCGCTTAAAACAGATGGCGTTATTCCAGACTTTCGTGCACCAAACGGAGTTCGACTGGCGCCCGTTGCACTGTATAATTCATTTGAAGATGTTTGGCATACGGTACAAAAGTTGAAACTCATTATGGATGAAAAACGCTATGAACAATTTGAAAATAAGCGAGGTGTCGTCGCATGACATGGATAGATATTTCACAACCTCTGCGAAATGGGATTGCCGAATGGCCTGGAGATACACCGTTTTCCTATGAAGTCGCATTTAGTAAAGAAGAGACCGGATCCGTAAATATCGGAAAAATTACGACGAGTACACATATGGGCACGCACATTGATGCACCGTTTCATTTCGATAACGATGGGTTGAAGGTGCTTGATTTACCGATTGATTTGTATATCGGAAAGGCACGCGTCGTTGATGTTACGGGAAAGGAAAGCATCGGCCGTGCGGAACTTGAAGCCCTCGATTTTGGCGGAGCGGAGCGTGTTTTACTTAAAACAGGAAAACGTGCGGATTTGACTGTTTTTCCGGAAGTGTTTCCATTTTTACGCGCGGATATTGGACCTTTATTGAACGAACGAGGTGTTCGCTTAATTGGGGTGGATACACCGTCAGTTGACCCAGAACAAAGCAAAACATTGGATGCACATCATGCATTGCATGCGAATGGTGTCCATATATTAGAAAACCTAGTTCTGGATGAAATAGAGGCCGGTGATTATGAATTAATTGCACTGCCTTTAGCACTTGCGGATAGCGATGGAAGTCCAGTGCGCGCAGTGTTGCGACCGATTAAAGGAGTGAACTAAATGGATGACAAAGGAATTTACACAGACTTTAAAGAACAAATGACGTACGGTGAATACTTGAATCTCGATAAAGTATTGACGAGCCAAACACGGTTATCTGGACATCATGACGAAATGCTATTCATCATCATTCACCAAGTGAGTGAGCTTTGGATGAAACTAATTTTGCATGAGGTAAACTCAGCAATCGTAGCGATTGAACAAGGCGAATTGCCAGAAGCGTTCAAAATGCTGGCGCGTGTGTCTCGAGTTCAAACCCAGATTATTCAAGCTTGGGATGTCCTTGCAACGCTCACACCTGCTGAATACATGGAGTTCCGTGAAGAATTGGGCAGGTCTTCTGGTTTTCAGTCGTACCAAAACCGAATGATCGAGTTCGGTCTTGGGTATAAGCAACCGCATATTTTGAAGATTTATGAGAAAGACGAAGAATTGTCCAAAGAGCTTGAGGCAGCTTATAAATCACCAAGTATATACGATGTAGCTATCCGCGCACTCTCAAAAGCAGGGCTACCGATTAATCCAGACCTGTTGACGCGTGATTTTTCAGTAACCTATACAGGCGATCAAACCGTCGCCGATGCTTGGCTAAACGTATATCGTAATATCGATACGTATTGGGACTTATATCAACTAGCCGAAAAGTTAGTGGATATTGAGGACAGTCACCAACAGTGGCGTTTCCGACATATGAAGACGGTCGAGCGGATTATCGGATTTAAAAAAGGTACGGGTGGTTCGTCGGGTGTCGATTATTTAAAGTCGGTATTGGATCACCGTTTTTTCCCGGAACTATGGGATGTTCGAACACAACTTTAATGATAGCTTATGCCTTTCCATTCACTTGGAAGGGCTTTTCTTTATTTGAGAACTAAAACCTTCAGAAAACCTTCATAAATATCCTAGGAAATTCTTCATACCTATCTGGCATGATAGGTATAGTGCGATATTGATTTTAAAGAAGGTGTGATAGGAATGAAGAGATGGATATTAATTATGGTAGTTTGCATGTTCGCTGTAACATACGTTGTAAAAGATAAAGGAATGGTTACTAAATTAGCCGACACGAATAAAGAAGTAAGAGCAGCTATCGTCATGGACACTGAAACGGGAACTGTACTTTATGAAGAAGATAGCCAAAAGTTGTTGCCTATTGCGAGCATGTCGAAGTTGATGACGCAATATCTAGTTTTAAATGCCTTAGAAAAAGGGGCATTATCTTGGGAGCAAACGTATAGACCGAGTGATCATGTTCTAGAAATGACACAGAATACTTCTGTTGTTAAGTTGGGAATGTCTCCAAGTAAAGCTTACTCGGTAAGTGAAATGTTCACTGCTATGACTGTAATCTCAGCAAATGATGCGGCAAGTGCGCTAGCTGAAATGGTTGGTGGGACTGAAGAATCTTTTGTCTCTATGATGAATGAGCAAGCGAAAGCTTTCGGTATGATGGATACTACGTTTTTCACAGCGAGTGGTCTTGATGGAAACTACATCGGTAAAGGAAAAGAGTATACAAATATTTCTTCTGCAAGGGATGTAGCAACGATTGCGCAGCAACTACTGTTGAATCACCCCGAAATACTAGAGTTTACGAAAATGACGGACTTCACAACGAGTGAAGGGATTCGGCTTTGGAGCACCAACCAAATGTTGGCCGGGATGCCACATGCTATGCCTGGAATCGACGGATTAAAAACGGGCTATACGAAAGAAGCAGGTTCCTGTTTTGCGAGTACCGGAGTATTTAATGGTAAACGGATCGTGTCGGTTGTTATTGGTGTAAATGCAGACGGTGAAGATAGGACGAGTCCTAGGTTTAATGTAACGAGAGATCTAATTGAGCAGTATGTACTTAACTAATCCTTCGCGAACTATATGTTCAGATATTTCGTGCTATATTTCCCGGGAAATCGACAAAATCTGCGTTGTGGGAATAAAACCGTTCAATGCGGGAGCAAACTCACACGTTACGGCAATAAACTCGAGGGTTGCGGGTGCAACTCACTCAGTACGGGAGCAACACGCAGCGCAACGAGAACAACGCCAATAACTTCACCTAGAAAACAAAAAAATCGACCTCTTAGTCGATTTTTGGCTTCATTTCCTTATGTGTAAAGGGACATTTTCCAACGATGGGCTCACTATCATCGCCGATGAAAAATTGCTTCCACTCATTGTGTGTCGGATCACCAAAATGACTGATGTCAGGATGTTTCGGCAACCCATCCCATAATTCAACGCGTTCACGTACCTTTTCCCGTGACATAATGCCACCTTTTTCTGTGCCTAATAGTCCTTCAAAAATTCTTCGCGGTTGAAAGCCAAGAACCATTGAATTTCCCAAATGACGTGTCTTTCGTTGTTTATAAGCGGGGGCATTCCCGAAAGCAAAAATAGGTTCACCATTAAATCTGAAATCCCATAAATAATGATCCGGATCACGTGGACTATCTTCGGGCCATTCGATGGGATCTTTATCATGTAAATACTGTAAAATATTCCAAAACTGTGCGCGATACTCTTCAATTGAACCTTCTTCTTTAAAAGGTTCAACAAATACAAATAAGCCATGCCTCTTTAGTTTAGGAGCGTCAAATAGCTTCAAAAACTCTTCTAAAGCAATAGGTAAATTCGTCCAATCCTTTTGTGTTATATAAGCATATCGCAGTTCTCCACCTAATTCTGCTGCCATACCAAAGTAGCAAGGAAAGGTTTTCAACGTTACGATTTCATGAAATGTTTTGTATTCATTTAATAACCAATTAGGTAAATCCGTACGTTCCAATAAATCCTCTTTCGTGAATAAAGTTATTCCTTTTTGCGTCATTAGAATCACCTCTATTCTATACTAACAAAAATTCCACGTTTAAAGAACAACGACTAGGGAATACCATATAACAGAACGTAATTTTTGGGAGGATATTAAAGAATGAATGCATCATCACAAGAAGTAGCTACAAATCAATGCAACACAGAGTATGATACGCTGCAACGCGTCATTTTATGCCAACCTAAATTTATGGCGATTGAAGAAGTAATCAATGATGTACAAAAAAAGTATGAAGATGAAAATATAAATGTCGAATTGGCCATGGCACAACATGAAGAATTTGAAAAAAAGCTGAAAGAGCAAGGTGTAGAAGTAATCAAGCTTTCGTCATCTGAACAGTTTCCGGAACAAGTTTTCACTAGGGACATTGGATTTTCTGTTGGGAAATCTATGTTTGTTGCTGAAATGGCAAGTGATATTCGTAAAGGTGAAGAAAAGGCACTAGAGGAATGGTTAGAAGAAAAAGAAATACCCTTTCATGCGACAACAAATCGTGTGGAAGGCGGAGATGTCATCGTAGACAGTGATAAATTATTCGTTGGAATCAGTAGCCGAACCTCAAAAGAAGCGGTTCGTAAATTAAAGGATGATTTAACTGCACATGAAGTTATCCAAGTACCTTTTGATGAAAAATACCTTCATTTGGATTGTGTCTTTAACATCTTATCACCAGAAATCGGGCTTATTTTTCCAAAGGCATTTGATCAGAAAACGCTCGACAGCCTCCTGTCAAAATACACGCTTATCGAAGTCACGGAAGAAGAACAGTTTACGATGGGTACAAATGTATTATCGATTGGCAATAAAAAAGTATTCAGCCTGCCACAGAACAAAAAGGTGAACAACGCGATGCGTGCACATGGATTCACCGTTATCGAAGTCGATTTTTCTGAGATTATCAAATCAGGAGGCTCATTTCGATGCTGTACAATGCCAATTGAAAGAGAATGATGAAATAAACTGATTTGAAACATAATTTATGGCCTTCGAAGTGGTACACTTGTAAAAAGTGCTGCTTCGAAGGTTTTTTTGTTTTGCAATAGAAGGGGGTAATCGATTTGAAAGTCTCTTTATTCATCACTTGTATGTGTGATATTTTTGCATCAAATGTCGGAAAAGATACGGTAGAAGTTTTAGAGCGAGTTGGATGTGAGGTTGATTTTCCAGAAGCCCAGACTTGCTGTGGCCAGCCGGCATACAATAGCGGCTATTTAGAAAACACGAAAAAGACGATGCAACATATGATGAAAACATTTAAGGATGCAGAATATGTCGTTGGACCGTCGGGATCTTGTGTGGCCATGTTGAGAGAATACGAAACGATTTTTCGGGGCGATCCGGTATGGGAAGAAGAAGCAAAAAAGTTAGCTAGAAAATCATTTGAACTTACTCAGTTCTTAGTTGAAGTGATGGGACTTGTAGATGTTGGATCTACTTTTAAAGGTAAGGTAACGTACCATCCATCATGTCACATGACTCGTCTTTTAGGTGTAAAAGATGCACCTCGCAAACTGTTGGAAGCAATCAAAGGCGTGGAACTGGTCAATCTTCCACAAAGTGAAGATTGTTGCGGATTTGGTGGAACCTTTTCGGTGCAAAATTCTGTTATTTCCGGGGAAATGGTACAAGAAAAAGTGAATCATGTTGTTGAAACAGAAGCAGAGTATTTGGTCGGTGGAGATATGGCTTGCCTAATGAATATAGGAGGGCGCTTGTCGAGGGAAGGTCAAACTATTAAAGTAGTCCATCTTGCGGAAATCCTAAATCATCGTTAAAAAGGAGGGAACTTGATGAGCATCAAAATTAAAGACGGTTCGTTTGATAACCGAGTGCAAGATGCAATCGAAAATGACTTCATGCTTCAATCGGTTGCCTCAGCACAAGGCCGATTTAGAACTAGAAAAGAAGTTGCAACGGAAGAATTAGGGAACTGGGAAGAGTGGCGTACATTAGGGGAAGAAATTCGTACACATACACTTCAACATCTTGACTATTATTTGCAACAATTAAGCGATAACCTTTCTAAACGTGGGGGCAAGGTCTATTTTGCGGAAACAGCCGCGGATGCCAATGCGTATATTCAAGCTGTTGTAAAAAGTAAAAATGCAAAAAAAGTTGTGAAGTCGAAATCGATGGTAACTGAAGAAATTGGTCTGAATAAAGCCCTGCAAGAAGCCGGCGCTGAAGTAGTGGAAACCGATTTAGGCGAATGGATATTGCAATTGGACGGCGATGTACCATCTCATATTGTTACGCCCGCTTTGCATTTGAATAAAGACCAAATTCGGCAGACATTCATAGATGAAAGAGGGTATACGAAATCCAATTCCCCTGAAGAATTGGGTTTATTCGCTCGCGAACAACTACGAAAAGACTTCTTATCGGCTGATATTGGCATTACGGGCTGCAACTTTGCGGTCGCTGAATCAGGGGCGGTCACTTTTGTGACGAATGAAGGAAACGCGAGGTTAACAACTTCGTTACCGGATACACAAATTACAGTAATGGGAATGGAACGCATTGTTCCAACATGGGAAGAACTCGACGTACTTGTTAGTTTATTAACACGAGCTGCAGTTGGACAAAAATTAACAAGCTACGTCACGGCAATTACAGGAACACGGTTGGAAGGGGAAGTCGATGGTCCAGAGGAGTATCATTTAGTCATTGTAGACAATGGGCGCTCGAAAATTTTAGGAACGGAATTCGAATCAGCCCTTCACTGCATCCGATGTGCAGCGTGCATAAATGTATGTCCGGTCTATCGGCATATTGGTGGCCATGCGTACGGTTCCATATATCCGGGTCCGATTGGCGCAGTGCTCACTCCGTTACTCGATGGCTATGAAAATCATAAAGAACTTCCGCATGCATCGACCTTGTGTGCTGCTTGCACAGACGTTTGTCCTGTGAAAATACCGTTACATAATCATTTGATTCGCCATCGTGAAATTATGGTTGAACAAAAGATTACGCCGTCGATGGAAAAAGTTGCGATGGATGGATTTGTGAAATGGTCCTCACATCCAGCTGCCTATAAATTAAGCACAAAATTGGCCCGCACTGCACTTAAACCTTGGACGAAAAATGAAACAATTTCAAACGGTCCAGGTCCATTAAAAGGGTGGACTGCGCAGCGTGATTTTCCAGCACCTAGCAAGCAAAGTTTTCGTTCATGGTTTAAGGAACGCCAAAAAGAGGGGGGATCACAATGAGCATTCAAAACCGAGATCCTTTTTTGGATAAATTAGCAAGCAGGCTTGGACGTCCCAGGATTACGGAACCTGTTAAACGACCAACCTGGAGTTTGTCTCCGCAGTGGGATGTATACAAAGATTACTCCCAAGATGAATTGGTAGACGTACTAGAAAAGCAGTGCAAAGTTATCCATACCCACTTCAAACGGACAACACTAGCCAACTTATCTGTGCTGCTGAAAGAAGTAATTCAAGCGCATGACGGAAACAAAGTAATTGCAGCGAACGATCAACGCAATGCAAAGTTTGGACTCGATTTGATCTACAAAGAACTCCAATCGAGTGGTGTTGACATTCGCCAGTGGGATGCATCAATCGGTAAGGCGAACCAAGTATTTGCTGAACGAGCAGACATCGGTATCACGTTTAGCGATGTTACTTTGGCTGAATCAGGGACTGTGACTTTATTTAACGATAAAGACAATGGGCGCTCCATTAGTTTATTGCCAAGAGTACACGTAGTCATTATCCCGAAAAGCACAATCGTTCCAAGGATGACACAAGCTGTTAAACAAATTCACGATGCGAACCAACAAGGAGAAGCCGTTCCCTCTTGTATTAGCTTTATTTCTGGACCGAGTAACAGCGCGGATATTGAAATGAACCTAATTGTGGGTGTACATGGACCTGTAGAGGCTACATATATTGTAATAGAAGATGAATAGTGTCAAAATAGGAAATGTGCTATAATTTTAGAATATTAAGGTAATTGTTTCGACGAGAATCTGAAATGTGCATTGACTAGGGTCCCGCGACTTCAAAGTCATCAAAGAGTAGAACCATATTTGATGAAATAAAACCTTAATACTAGAACAATAAGAGAGGAGTCGAGTTTCAATAGAGCCCTGTTAAACTGGCTCTATTTTCACAGAAGGGTTTGTAGATTAAGTTAGTTTTGACTAGTTAGCTAGTGGATCGATTCATAAATGGGAGATTTATAAAGTGAAATTGGAGGAGAGATTAGTTTATGAAAAATGTATATATTATTGACGGCGCACGGACAGCATTCGCTGAATTCGGAGGGTCGTTTGCAAAGGTTGACGCAACGGAGTTAGGAACAGTGACAGCTATTGAGGCAATGAAACGGTCCAATGTACAACCTGAACAAGTAGATCAGGTTGTTTATGGGAACGTCATTCATACAGGTAAGAATGCATCCTATCTTTCAAGACATATTGGATTGAATGCAGGAATTCCACAAGAAGTTCCGGCGCTTACATTAAATCGATTATGTGGTTCGGGTATGCAGGCCGTTGTGACAGCTGCCCAATCAATAGTATTAGAAGAAGCGAATATTGTTCTAGCAGGTGGTGCGGAAAACATGTCGCAATCACCGTATTCAAACTTTGAACAAAGATTCGGTGGGGCGAAGATGGGCAACCTTCAATTTGAAGATATGCTTCAAGCGACATTGGTCGATCAGTATACGGGAAGCGGAATGGGAATGACAGCAGAAAACTTGGCTGAACAGTACTCATTTACTAGAGAAGAACAAGATGCATTTGCTATCGAATCGCATCAGCGAGCTACTAAGTCCGTAGAAGACGGAATATTCGCTGAAGAAATTGTTGCAGTTGAGATTAAAACTCGAAAAGGTACAGTTACGGTTGACAAGGATGAGCATATTCGACCGGAAGTAGATTTGGCAGGAATGGCTAAGCTCCGTCCAGCTTTTAAAAAGGATGGAACAGTTACAGCAGGTAATGCTTCAGGGATTAATGACGGGGCGGCGTCTCTAATTGTAGCAAGTGAGAAAGCGGTTACAGAACATGATTTACAGCCAATTGCACGCATTGTTTCATGGGGAATCGTTGGAGTAGATCCAACAATTATGGGGATTGGCCCAGTGCCTGCAATAAGACAAGCGCTTGAACGTGCGAATTTGACAATTGACGATATGGACATCGTTGAAATAAATGAAGCCTTTGCGGCTCAATATTTATCTGTTGAAAAAGAATTGGGACTGGATCGATCAAAAACAAACGTCAATGGCGGAGCAATTGCTCTTGGGCATCCTGTAGGGGTAAGTGGCACAAGAATCCTACTTTCTGCAGCCTATGAACTGAAACGTCGGAATGGCAAATATGCAGTAGCGAGTTTATGTATTGGTGGCGGACAAGGAATTGCAGTGGTGATTGCAAATGATTAAATTACCGGTTATTGTTGCTCCAATGTTCTTAGTCTCAACTCCACAAATGACAATAGAAGCAGGGAAGGCTGGAGTTATTGGTTCTTTTCCACTTTTGAATGCGCGCCCAATTGAAAAATGTGCAGAGTGGCTACAGGAAGTAAAAGATGGCCTGGGAGATATTCCGTGGGCAGTTAATTTTATTTGCCATAAAAAAACAAATTCACGATATGGAGACGACCTGGAACTAATCCGAAAATATGAGCCACCTATTGTTATTACTTCACTCGGACATCCCGGAGAAGTTCGTGAAGTCGTTCATGCATACGGAGGCTTAGTGTATTCAGACGTTGCGAATGTTGGACACGCCAAAAAGGCTGCTCAAACGGGCGTGGATGGGTTGATTTTAGTCTGTTCAGGTGCGGGAGGACACGGGGGAATGTTAAACCCGTTCGCCTTTATTGCCGCAGTCAAGGAGTTTTATGGAGGTACAATTATTTTGTCAGGATCTATTTCTACAGGCGTAGATGTTGCGGCAGCAAAGTTAATGGGTGCTGATTATGCCTATTTAGGCACTCGTTTCATAGCAGCTGAAGAAAGTAGCGCACAAGAAGAATATAAACAAATGGTAATCGATGCGACGATTGAAGACGTTTTATATACAGATTCTTTTAGTGGCGTTCATGCAAATATACTCATACCTAGTTTACTAAAAGCAGGTATTGATCCAACGACATTAAAGTCAAAAGATGAAGTTGATTTATCTCATTTAGTAGACGTGAAAGCTTGGCGCGATATTTGGTCCGCAGGGCAGGGAGTTACAACAGTGACGAAACGTGAAACAACAAAAGAAATTGTAGAAACGCTTATCACGGAGTATGAGGAAGGGGTAGCGATTCTTGTACGAAGAGATTAATGGTACCGCCGTGCGAATTGGATCTAACGGAATTCCAGCTGATTTTTATAGAAAGTTGTCGGTACTTGAAAAGCGCCCAGCCAAATTTCCGTTGAAAGCTTCAGACTTGCCGGATATGTTTGAATAAAAGAAGGAGTGACGTTGGATGAAAATTGCTGTGGTCGGTGCAGGAATAATGGGAAATGGAATTGCCCAAGTAGCTGCAGAAGCGGGCTACCAAGTATGTTTGTTTGATAAAAGTGTAGACGGACTCGAGCGGGGCGTTAAACGAATCGAAAAGACGCTAGCGCGAAATGTGGAAAAAGGGAAAAATGACGAAGCAGCTTCAAATGAAATTAGGAAACGCATACGCACGTCGAGTCTGATAACAGATTTGCAAGATGCAGACGTTGTGATTGAAGCAATCATAGAACAGATAGAACCCAAAAAAGAACTATTCGCTGAGCTAAATAAAATCTGTAAACCGGAGACAATCTTTGTTACAAACACATCAGGGCTCAGTATTACTGAAATGGCAAGCGCTTCGAATAGAGCCGAGCGAGTAGTCGGTATACATTTCTTTAATCCGGTTCCAGTGATGCCGCTAGTTGAAATTATCAGGGGAATGCAAACGAGTGATCGTACATTTGAGATAGCACACCAACTTGCTGAACAGTTTAATAAGGTAGCAATTACAGTAAAGGAATCCCCATTATTTATTGTGAATCGAATTCTTATTCCTATGATCAACGAAGCCATTTTTGTATTAACAGAGGAACTTGCATCAGCCGAAGATATTGATAAAGCGATGTTACTTGGCGCAAGTCATCCAATTGGTCCACTTGCATTAGCGGATTTGGTAGGTTTAGATACATTGCTTCATGTTACTGAAACGTTGTATTACGAGACGAATGATTCGAAGTATCGTCCCGCTCCTTTACTGAAGAAGTATGTACGAGCAGGTCTATTAGGTAGAAAAACAGGAGAAGGTTTTTTCAAATATTGAAGCTATCTTAGGAGGAGTGAGTTTTGACTATGGATACATTTTCATTAGAAAATAAGGTAGCACTTGTGACAGGTGGAAATAGAGGGCTTGGAAGAACGTTTGCCTTAGCGCTTGCCAAGGCAGGGGCAGATGTAATTGTTGTAGGTAGAGATGAGAATCGAAATAATCTAGTAGTAGCTGAAATTGAGCAGCTGGGCAGAAAAGGTATGGGATTAGCTACGGATTTGCAAAAGACTCAAGCTATTACACAAATGGTAGATCACGTAGTCGAAGAGTTTGGGAAAATTGATATTCTTGTAAATAACGCCGGGACGTCTTCCACAAACTTTGCTTTGGATGTAACGGAAGAAGAATGGGATAAAGTCATGGATTTAAATGTTAAGTCGTTATTCTTTTGTTCTCAAGCAGTTGCGAAACAAATGAAGATACAAGAAGGCGGAAAAATTATTAACATTTCCTCGATAGCAGGTGCTGTAGGCGACGTAGGAATCAGCCCTTATACTGCAAGTAAGGCGGCGGTCATTAATCTCACGAGGTCATTAGCTTTAGAGTGGGCTAGGTACGGAATTCAGGTGAACGCAATCGGGCCAGCTTATATTGAAACAGAGATGAATGAAGCAGAATTGGCTGTAGCCAAAGTCCGAGACAAGATCGTAAGTAAAACACCGATGAAACGATTAGCAAGGGCTGAAGAGCTTGAAGGCGCAATTCTTTTATTGGCTAGTGATGCAAGCAGCTATATTACAGGACAAACGATTTTCGTTGACGGTGGATGGTTGGCTCAATAGATAAACGGTTGGCGGTAAACTTTTTTTCATTATAAGAAAATGACCAGATTCGGAACGATTCGAATCTGGTCATTTATGTTTAAAGTGAGAGCAGTTAAATACGAAACGACCAAAATGCTTCTTCCATAAGTTGTTTTTAGACTAAGTGTTATTTTGTCTCAAAGGCGAACTAAAGAGAGTCTCTATTAATATCGTACTCATCAAGTTTCCGGTAAAGTGTCGTTCTAGAAATACCTAAAACCTTGGCCGCTTGGCTAATGTTTCCCCTTTGCTCCAATAAGGTTTGAATAATGTGGGTTCTTTCGTTTTGATTGCTATACTGTTTGATTTCTTTTATATTCCTAAACGATTGAATGTGTTCAGTAGAAGCTGGCTTGGCCGAAATGTTACTTGAAAACTGGACAACGTCCTGTGGCAGATGGCTCCTTGTAATGATAAAAGAATTACCCGATAAATAAAAGGCCCGTTCAATTACGTTATTAAGCTCACGAATGTTTCCTGGCCACGGATAGTGAATTAGCATATAAAGAGCTTCTTGTGAGAGTTCTTTATAAGGCAATCCAGTTTCTAAAGACAATTCTTTTATAAAATGGATTGCCAATTCCGGAACATCTTTACTTCGCTCATGCAATGGAATGAGTTCAATCGTAAACACGTTTAGCCTAAAATAGAGGTCGCTTCTAAAGGAACCATTATAAGCAATCTCTTGATTTAAGTTTTTATTGGTTGCTGCAATAATACGTACATCCACAGGGATGGGTTTATGACCCCCGACACGAATGACTTCTTTTTCTTGAAGGACCCGGAGAAGGGTTGCTTGCAACTCAATTGGCATATCTCCAATTTCATCCAAAAACAATGTACCCCCATTAGCAAACTCGAATTTCCCTGGCCTTCCTCCTTTTTTTGCACCCGTAAAAGCACCTTCTTCATAGCCGAACAGCTCAGCATTGATTAAATCTTTCGAAATGGCGGCACAGTTTAAAGCAACAAAAGGTTCACTCATTCGAGTGCTTTCATTATGGATAGCTCTAGCAAACAGTTCTTTCCCTGTTCCACTTTCACCTAAAATTAAAACGTTTGCATTCATTTCTGAAGCAGACTTAGCGAGCGTAACTGTTCGAAGGAATTTTGCATCAGATCCGATAATGTCCTTCGTTAATAGTTGGCTTTTATTCTCATGTTTAAAGCTAAAAGGACTTTTTTCACTTTGTAATTTTAAGTAAATATATTGATTGGGCCAAGATTGAACAACCAACACCTCATAGAGGTCACCGGAGTCCTCTTTACGAAGCATATACTGAGATTCGTCACGTGAGGATAATGAGATTTCCCGCAAAATGCTGTCGATAAAGTCACTCTTATATTCCATTAATTCAAGAGCGGATTGATTTTTGAAAACTATGTTTCCGTCATTCATCACAAAAAGATGCTCTTTAATATTTCCTGATATATCTTGTAGGAATTTCAAGTATGAACTATCTTTCTCTCTTTTTTCTGCAATAGTAAGGCAGTATTTAATTATGGATGAAATCGAATTAATAATTATATTTGCTGTTTCGGAATTGGTTTTCGTAAAAAATAAGCCCAATGTTCCGTGCTGAATTCTCCTATCATTTTTAATAGGAATTCCCACAGATATCCAGTCTTTCAACTCTGAATCACTAGAACCCGTAGTAGTTATGTGATGGTAAGGTTGTCCTGTTGTTGTCACCCTAATTTCGGAAGTATTTCCAGATGTATTCAACTTTGTTTCCCCTTGAATAAACTGATCTACGAATGCTGGCGTAGTTACTGATTCATTATTAAATACTTTTAACAGAATACCTTCGTTATCGAAAAAGGCAAATGTATAAGGAAACAAATGAGTCGCATGCTTAAATTCACTCATTAGATTCTCATACTTTGATAATTTTCGATCGAGTATTTCCGGCAATAAAGGATTGGGAACTTCAATTTCCGCTGTAAAAACCTTTTCGGAGAAAGGAATAGGCGGAATGATCGTTTCTGATTCCCAGATAATCGTGTATTGTCCAGTGTGATTCATTTTTCCGATTCTCGAGTTTAGCCATAAGTGCTGATTTTTTTTGTCCACAACAATTTTTCCTTGGGGGGCGTTAAATGAGAGCCCAGATAAAGAATGTTTCAGTGAATCGGTTTCTATATGATTCACTTTTTTTATTGCTTCAGCAAATAAAAATACGCTGTAATATGCGCTTTCCATAGGGGAGCTAACTTTTTCGGGACCATAAGTTCGACGGTATTCAGTGATAAATGCCTCATTGGCTTCGGATTGAATGGAGCTGAAATAAGGATAGCACGAATAATGTTCTACGGAAGAAGGTTGATGGTCGTAGGTAGTTACTGTGCTAGCAATTGGTTGACTCAGTCCATATTGATCATGTTGTTGATAAAATGCAATCGAACTATCACCAATGAGTGTGGAAAAGATCACATCTGGCTTTAATTGTTGAATTTCATTAAAGTGATTGAAAAACTTCTGCAATCCAAGTTCCACTGTCTTTTCACCGATAATCATTCCGCCTTTGGATTCAATAATATGCCTAATATTTTGATACCTAGGGGATAAGTCAGAGCCAATTAGATAAAAAGACTGACCTAAATTCTCAATAATCCACGGGATAAAATGATGCAGTTGCTGGTTCGGCACAGAACCGCAATAAATAATGTTCGGATGCTGTTCTTCCCCTTCATAACTGGCTGGATAAAATAAAGTTTTATTATATTTTTCTAATACAGGAATTACCATTTTACGACAAGCAGAAGTATAGGTACCAAAGAGTGCAAATACTTTGTCTGTAGTGATCAACTTGTCTGCCTTTATTGCAGCTAAATATGGATCTGAGGCAATGTCTTCAACAACGGGCTGCAACAGTTTTCCATTTACTCCACCCTGATCATTAATTTGCCTTATGGCCAGGAGAGTTGCTTGATACATTCCCCGTTCAACTTTACCTGTTGTTCCAGTGAGAGAATAGAGGATACCAATCTTAATAACCGGCATTGTTGTATCCGTCATTCGTAAACCTCCTTAAAAATGAAAAGTGTAACACTTTTGTTCAACTATGTTCAGTATGTGTACAACAGCGTTACAGTTTATTAAATAGCATAACACAACTTCTGTTTGTTCTGGTCACAATTATTTGAATTAAAAAAGTATTGTTAATTATTAATTGTTTCAGTAGATGTGATACTAACGGACAAAAACAAGGGAAAATAGAAGGTTATTCGTAATAAAAACTGAAAATTTTATTTTTTGGCATGCAACTTGCAATATTAATTAGTAGGACATAAAAACTTTTAAGACATGTTCTCATATCCATGTAAGTAAAACTAGCGAATGGAGGTCTCTGAAAATAAATGGTTGAATACAAAAGGACTGAGCCGTCCTCTACCCATGTATCACGGCGTACTCCAATTTGGGCTGCGATACATACACCCTTTCTTGCTTCAGGTTCAATTGATAGTGAAGGAATTCGCCATAATATACGTTCTTATATTGCTACTGGGTTAGATGGCGTGTTCTGTAACGGATTAATGGGTGAGGTCTGGGCGTTGGATTTGAATGAGAGAAAAGTAGTTTTAGAAACGATTATAGACGAAGCAAAAGATCGTCTTGGCGTATCTGTTGTCGTGACTGCAAGTTCGATAGATGAAACGATTGAGTTAGGCAAACATGCAAAAAAAATAGGGGCTACCCATGCGGTACTAACGATACCTCCAATGGGGCCACGATCCAATGAACAGCTATTTAGCTACTTTGAGTATATTCATGACCAACTGGATATGCCACTTGTCATTTTTAACGCAGCGACAATATCAGGAAGCCTTATAAATCCTGAAATGTTTGCGAAGCTATGTGAGTTGCCAAATTTAAAAATACTAAAAACAACCGCTTCTGAGGAAGAAAACTTAGGTTTACGATCAGCTAAGAGGAATGGTGTCTTAGTAAGTGATCCACTTGAAGAACACTTTTTATTGAATATGAAAGCGCATGCACAGTCAATCCTATTTGCTGATCCGGAACCGTATTTGTATCAGGATGCATCTCACCGTCCAATCGATGCGTATGTATCGCTAATGGAGAATGGGCAAGTTGAACGTGCTCAGCAAAAATTCGAGTTGCTGAGCGTACAACGTGAAGTTTATAACAAATGGATTATGGATCCGTTAAAGCGAAACCATATGCCAAACGCGGCGCTCAAATATTGGTCTGAGATGAAGGGTCTTGCAGGTGGAGTTGTGAGAGCACCTCTTGTTCCGCTAAGTGAAGAAGAACAAAAAGAGCTTCATGCAGACTTGGTCCGATGCGGGTTGGTTGAATCAAAAGAGTTAACTTGTGAAACCAATTAATTTTGAAGCTGATGATTTAGGTAGATAACTTGTCTAATTTATAGAGGAAACAAAAATACAATCATTTTATAGGGGAGAGAATGAATTGGTGAAAAACTGGTTTAATCAAATTGAGGAAATGTACGGTCAAATGGTTGAGTGGCGGAGACATATGCATCAACATCCAGAGCTATCGTTTGAGGAAGTAGAGACACCTAAAATGATTGCTTCAATCCTCGAGGGCTTTGGAATTGAAGTGCGTAGAAACGTTGGAGGAAGAGGAGTAGTTGGTACGATTTATGGAGCGAATCCTGGGAAAACAATTGCCTTGCGTGCCGACTTTGACGCGCTACCAATTCAAGATGAAAAAGACGTACCCTATAAATCTAAAGTAGATGGTGTCATGCATGCATGTGGGCATGATGGTCACACGGCAACGTTATTGGCTGTAGCAAAAGTACTTCAAGAAAACCGAGCTCAACTTTCTGGAAATGTTGTTTTGATTCACCAACATGCGGAAGAATTACTCCCGGGCGGTGCTATAGCAATGGTGAAGGATGGTTGTCTTGAAGGTGTTGATGTCGTATTTGGTACGCATCTTTCATCCGATAAACCGACGGGCGTTTATATGTATAGAGAAGGTTACGTCATGGCAGCCGATACTGATTTTAAAATTAAAGTTCAAGGTCAAGGTGGACATGGTTCTGCTCCGCATAAAACGGTCGATGCAATTGCCATTGGTAGCCAAATTGTCACTCAGTTACAACATATTGTGAGCCGTCATATTAACCCATTAACTCCTGCAGTTGTATCCGTTGGTTCTTTCCATGCTGGAATGGCATCGAATGTCATTGCTGATTCAGCTGAACTTATTGGTACAATTCGAACGTATAAAGACGAAACTCTCGATGAGATTGAAGGGGAAATAACAACTATAGTAAACGGAATTTGCAGTGCATTCCATGCTACTAGCGAAATCGAATATGTAAGAGGTTACCCGGCGGTTTACAATCACATTGAAGAAACGAAACAGTTTGTCGAAACAATTAAGGAACATATAGGAGAAGAAACACTTATTGAGATTGACCCGATGATGGGTGGAGAAGATTTTGCGTACTATGTGAAAGAAAAGCCAGGAATGTTTTTCATGACAGGTGCAAGGAATGAAGAACTTGGAGCAAGCTACCCGCACCATCATCCTAAATTCGATTTCGACGAACAGGCGATGGTGAACGCTGGAAAAGGGTTAATCAGTCTTGTCCATCATTACCTAGTTTCAGGAGCTTCTGTAGGAGAGTTAAACACTAAGGCTACGAGGTAGTTATAAAGTGAAGACAAAGAAGTTTCCTCTTATCGCATAGGTCTTATAGTGGTAAATCCAATGATTTACCACTATCTCCACACTCAAGGAGTTTTTAAGTTTTATTGAAAGGAGTGAAGGAAATGGAAAGTTTTTTAGAGGTTGACAAGTTACAAACAGCATTTAAAACTGATAAGGGTGAAGTGATCTCCGTAGAAGAAGTCACTTTTTCATTAGAGCCAGGGGAAACAATAGGTATTGTTGGTGAATCAGGTTGCGGAAAAAGTGTCACTTCTCTATCCATTATGAGACTACTAGGAAAGCAAGGATACATTAAAAAAGGGTCAGTTAAGTTGAACGGAGTTGACTTAACAGAACTATCAGAGGAGAAGATGAGGAGAATTCGGGGGAATGAAATTTCTATGATTTTTCAAGAACCAATGACCTCCCTAAACCCTGTTTTTACAATAGGAAACCAAATGACTGAATTGACGCGGTTGCATATGAATATGAATAAAAAAGAAGCGAAGAGTTATGCAATAGAGATGCTAAAGAAAGTAGGCATACCAAGAGCAGAGGCCATCGTCAATGAATACCCTCATACGCTTTCAGGTGGTATGAGACAGAGGGTCATGATTGCCATGGCACTTTCCTGTCAGCCGAAGTTACTTATCGCAGACGAACCAACGACAGCTTTAGATGTAACGATTCAAGCACAAATATTGAAGCTGATGAAAAATCTTCAAGAAGTTTCAGGAACAGCAATTATGCTTATCACACATGATTTAGGAGTCATTGCAGAATTAGCTGACAAAGTTCTAGTGATGTACGCAGGGGAAGTAGTCGAAGCAACAGATGTTTTCACATTATTCGACAATCCCAAGCATCCTTATACACAAGGGTTAATTGCTTCGATTCCTCATCTTGAATACGAGAGTTCCAATCGCTTGTATTCAATACCAGGAACGGTACCAACATTACATGATATGCCGAAAGGTTGTCGCTTCCATACACGTTGCCCATTTGCAACTGTAAGATGTACGCAGGAAAAACCGCGTCTTCTTCCAGTCGAAGGACAAGACCATCACAAAGTTAGATGTTTATTGAATGAAGGAATGGAAGTAGAAGAGGTAGTAGAAATGGCAGTAGAAAAGGGGGTATCTGTGTGACTACCAAATCAAAAGAAGATGTATCCCTTTTCCAAGAAAAAGAGGAGCCACTACTCAGAGTTCAAAACCTTAAAAAATATTACCCTATTAAAAAAGGAATTATCTCTAGAACCGTTGGCCATGTAAAAGCCGTTGATGGATTGAGCTTGGATATTTACAAAGGTGAAACGGTTGGTCTTGTAGGAGAGTCAGGTTGTGGTAAATCAACGACTGGACGAGCCATTATCCATTTGGAAACACCGACTGAAGGGAATGTAATTTTCCAGGGGAATGATTTATCTACATTATCGAAGCAGGAATTACGAAAAACGCGGACCGACTTACAAATAATCTTTCAAGATCCGTATTCCTCATTAAATCCAAGAAAGAGAATTGGAGATTTACTGGCAGAACCACTCATCTATCACAAATTGGCAACAGGCGATGAGGTTAATAAGAAAGTAGAGGAAATGTTAGAAATCGTAGGGTTAACGAAGTTTCATAGAAACCGCTATCCACATGAATTTTCCGGCGGCCAACGACAAAGGGTAGGGATTGCCCGAGCACTTATGCTAAACCCGAAACTAATTGTATGTGATGAACCAGTTTCAGCTTTAGATGCATCGATTCAGGCACAAGTATTGAATCTATTAAAAGATTTACAAAAAGAATTTAATTTAACTTATTTATTTATTGCCCACGGACTAGGAGCAGTAAAGTACATAAGTGACCGAATCGCTGTTATGTATTTAGGGAAAATCGTTGAGTTAGCTAAAACGGAAGATATATTTAAAAGCCCCAAACACCCTTATACTCAGGTTCTTTTGAATGCATATCCAATCCCAAATCCACATACACGAAATCGGGAGCGACTTGTAATCGAAGGGGATGTGCCAAGTCCAGCAAATCCTCCATCAGGGTGCAGCTTCCATACAAGATGTCCTTTTGCACAAAGTATTTGTAGTGAGCAAACACCGGAATTGGTAGGCGGAGATCATTTAGTAGCCTGTCATTTTCCGCTTACACAATGATATCCATAAGGGAGGGAACCCATTGTTTCAATATATCATTAGACGAATCTTAATTGCGATTCCTGTTTTAATCGGTGTAACCATATTCAACTTTCTTATCATAAACATGGCGCCCGGGAACCCGGTAGATATGCATGTGAACCCATATGCAACTGAGGCTGATATTGAAATTAAGAAAAAGGCGCTAGGATTAGATGAACCGATTCATATTCAATACTATTATTGGATGAAAAATGTCGTGAAAGGGGATTTCGGGTACTCCTATTCAACGTACGAACCTGTAGTAGATAGGATATCAGAGCGAATAGGTCCGACGATATTACTCATCGGAACCGCCCTTGTAATTGCTTATCTGATTGCCATTCCGATAGGGATTCTTAGTGCAACAAAACAGTACTCGTGGATTGACTATCTGACAACCACCTTTTCGTTTTTAGGCGTTTCGATACCAAGTTTTTTCTTAGGACTAGGCGTACTTTATGTTTTCGCCATCGTATTTCCAATTTTACCAACAGGTGGAATGAATACGTTGGGAGGAGATAACGGGATTGTAGATACATTTAGGCATTTAATCCTCCCGGCGACGGTACTTGGTACAGCTATTGCTGCCAGTACAGTTCGATATGTCCGCTCAAGCATGCTTGAAGTAATGGGTCAAGATTATTTACGGACAGCACGTGCAAAAGGGTTAAAGGAATATGTCGTAACAAATAAACATGCCTTACGTAATGCTCTAATCCCGATAATCACAATTATTGGAATGGAAATCCCTTTGTTAATAGGTGGTGCAGTAATTACAGAGCAAGTTTTTCAGTGGCCTGGACTCGGACAATTGATGATTCAATCCATTGGGTCACGTGATTATCCAACTCTAATGGCATTAACTTTTATTGCTGCTCTAGCAGTTTTAGTTTCAAATCTATTAACAGACATATTCTATTCTGTAGCGGATCCTCGTATTAAATATGAATAGAGAGTAGGGGGAAAAATGAATCTACCCAAATTATATGCAAATGATAAGAATCAGATTAATGGACAAGATGCTACTGTTGTCCTTGAAAATCTTGGAGAAGAAGAAAGTTATTTAAAATTAATAAAAAGACGTTTTTTAAAGCATAAACTTGCTGTCGCAGGTCTGGTCCTATTTACGATAATCGCGTTGATGGCTATCTTTGCACCGTGGATTGCCCCAATGGACCCTTATAGTATGAACGGAGAATTTGAAGCCAAACCCTCTAGTGCACACCTACTTGGTACGGATCAGGTAGGACGAGATATCCTAAGCCGCTTGATCTATGCATCTAGAGTTTCTTTATTAGTAGGTTTGGGTGCTGTATCGATTTATGTTTTTATTGGAACGATTCTTGGTGCAGTCGCCGGGTACTTTGGTAAATGGGTTGATATGGTCATTATGCGCATTACTGACGTATTTATGTCTTTCCCATTCTTGATGGTTATTCTTGTTTTAGTAAGTATCTTAGGACCAAGTTTATTTAACATAATTTTGGTGCTAGGTTTACTTGGTTGGCCAGCGGTTGCCAGGTTAGTAAGAGGAAGTGTCCTTTCCGTAAAGGAAATGGATTATGTGAAAGCTGGAGTAGCACTGGGTTATTCAACCCCAAAGATTTTGTTTAACCATATTTTGCCGAACTGTCTAGCACCTATTCTAGTTAACGCAACGTTTGGGATTGCCTACGCAATTATTATGGAAGCGTCCTTGAGTTTTCTTGGAATGGGCGTCCAACCGCCTACGGCAAGTTGGGGAAATATGTTGATCGATGCTCAGTCACTGACAGTTTTAGCATCACAACCTTGGTTATGGATCCCGCCAGGTTTGATGATCTTGCTTTCTGTTTTATCTATTAACTTTATAGGTGATGGATTGCGGGATGCAATGGATCCAAAAAGCTTGCGTTAAGAATACAAAAAAGATATTGGAGGGAACAAGATGAAGTCATTTAAATATTTTATGGGCGTTATCGTAATTATGTCATTAATGGTACTAGCTGCATGTAGTAGTGATACGCCAGAGAAAACGGAAGAGGCAGAAGGAAATAACAGTAGTGGTTCAGAAGAAAAATCGGGCGATAACTCATTATTCATCGGAGTGACAAATGCACCTGTTTTACTTAACCCGATAAATACATCTGACACAACATCATCGTGGCTCGTCAATTTCATGTTCGGATCGTTATTAGACATGGATGGCCCTTTGAATTTTGTACCTAGATTAGCAGAATCATTTGAGACAACAGATAATCAAACCTATACAATCAAGATTCATGAGAATGCCAATTGGACGGACGGCGTACCTGTAACTGCAGATGATGTTGCATATACGTTAAATATGATTGCCAACCCGGTAGTTGAAACAACTTTTGGTGGTTACATTGCATCGTTAGACGGTTTGCAGGAAAACGGTAAATTACCAGAAGGTGAAACAGAAATTTCATCCATAAAAGTAATCGATGAAAAAACACTTGAAATAAAAACAAAACAACCATACGATCCAGCTATGGTTAAAGAGCAGATCGGCATTAAAATCATTATTGCTCCAAAGCATATTTTAGGTGATGTAGATCCAGCAAAACTATCACAACACCCATTTATGCAAAATCCTAATGTAACGAATGGCCCGTTCAAATTTGTACAGTACAAGACGGATCAATATGTTGAATTTGAAGCAAATCCAGATTATTACTTTGGAAAGCCAGAACTTGAAAAAATCTTTGTAAAAGTTATGCCAGGTCCAAATATTGTCGCGCAGCTTCAAACTGGAGAAGTTCATATGAATACACCTCTTATTGGTGCGGTGGCAGTACAGGATTATGAAACAGTTGAAGCTTTCCCTGATGTAAGAGTAAAGAACGAAGCATCAGCAGCTTTCCAAACGATGTTTTTAAACAATGAAACAATCACAGATACAAAGCTTCGCCAGGCAATTGCCTATGCTGTAGACCGTCAATTAATTGTTGATAAGCTATTGAAGGGATATGGAGAAGTAATTGATGGACCTTTTACATCTATCAGCCCATATTTAAATGAAGACTTAGAGCAATTTACACATGACGTTGAAAAGGCAAAGCAGTTAATCGCGGAGTCTGGTTGGGATACGAGTAAAACACTTCGTTTAGTTGTTCCAATTGGAAATAAAGTAAGAGAACAATCAGCATCGATCATTGAACAAAACCTGCAAGAGGTAGGATTAAAAGTAGAAATCGCGACTTTTGATTTCCCGACAGTCAATCAAAAAGCAATGTCTGGAGATTTTGATTTGTTACTATACGGTATGAAGTTCACGCTAGATCCAGATATTACAACACTTTATGGGTCTACAGGTGCTTATAACTATATGAATTATAACAATCCGAAATCTGATGAATTACTTGAACAAGGAAAAAATGAGACGGATCCAGAAAAACGAAAAGTAATTTATGATGAGCTTCAAGTATTATGGAACGAAGACATGCCGAATCTTGTTTTATACTCTGACCATGAATTCTCTGCAATCTCTGAAGATGTTAAATTCGGGGAGCCAAGAGCTGTCGGGTATCACTATGACCTACACAAATGGTCTGTTGGTGGAGGAAACTAACACCAATTAAGTATTCATGCTAATGTAGTTATAATTAAAAGGGCAATTTTCTATCCAAGGAAAATTGCCCTTTTTCTCTAGGTTTTTAGCAGGTCTCTGGTAGATATGCAATTTCAACGGAAGGAAGGATACTATGCGAATTAATTTAGAACGAATGAAACATAAATTTGAGGAAATGTCAGCTGTTGGTGCGACTCAAGATGGTGGGGTAACGAGGTTAGCACTTTCTTCGAGTGATAAAGAAGCAAGAGATTTATTGAAAGAGTGGTTAAGCGAAGCAGGTCTTTCTGTTCGAGTGGATGATCTAGGAAACGTATATGGAAGACAAGAAGGAACGGATTCTACTGCAAAGCCAATTGTCATTGGATCCCATCTCGATTCAGTTATTAATAGCGGGAAGTTTGATGGCACGATAGGTCTTATCGGTGCGTTAGAAGTTATCGAAACCTTAAGGGAACATTCGATTGAGACAAAAAGGTCAATTGAGATTGTGAATATTACGAATGAAGAAGGATTTCGATTTGCACCGATGAAGGGCGGAAGTGGGGTATTGTCGGGAGATTATTCGATTGAAGCCGTTCATGCAGCTCAAGATGAAAACGGGAAAACCTTTCGAGAAGAATTGGAAAAGATTGGGTACTTAGGCGAAAAGAAGAATCGTCTAGTTGACGCAGAAGCCTTTATCGAGCTCCATATTGAGCAAGGCCCCATCCTTGAACAAGAAAACCTACCTCTCGCAGTCGTAGAAAAAATTGTAGGGATTGAACGTTTTGAAGTAACGATTACGGGTGAAGAAAACAATGCCGGCTCTACACCGATGTCGAAAAGGAAAGATGCGCTCTCCACAGCAGCAAGAATGATTGTGGAAGTCGAGCAAGCTGCCAAGGCAATTGGTAAAAATGGCATTACAACCGTTGGAGATGTAAACGTTGAACCAGGAATTGTTAATATGATCCCTGGAAAAGTGACATTTCTGATTGATGCGCGTGATGAAAACCTAGACCGAGCGAAATTAGAGGATCAGTTGTTCAAAGGACTCTATGAAATAGCTAAAGTTGATGGGGTTCAAATGGAAGTAAAAGAATTATTATCTATAAAACCGACTACGTTTTCACCGAAATTAAGTGAGGATATTGTTCAAACGGCAGATTCCCTAGGGTATCCAATCAAACGAATGATTGGTGGATTGGGACATGTTGCAATGTATATGAATAATCTATGTCCTGCGGCAATGATCTTTGTTCCAAGTATTGATGGAAAAAGTCATGTCCCAGATGAAGAGACCAATTGGGATGATATTGAAAAAGGTGCAGACGTCTTATTAAACTTGGTCCATAAATTAGCTGAGGAAGAAGCGCTCTCTCTTTTGCAAGAAAAGTAAGAAAGTATGCCAGTAAGTTACTGTGTAAAAAATAACTCTAAAGGGGTCTAATCGATGAAAAATTCTACTGCTAGTCTTCAAGTTAATTTATCGAGGTTGAAAGAAACATTTGAAGTGAGCTCTAAAATAGGGGCTGTAGATAACGGAGGACTTACACGGCTGGCTTTAACTGAAGAGGATAAGGAAATGAGAAACATTTTTATCAAGTGGCTCGAAGATGAGGGGTTGCAAGTTCGAGTTGACGACCTTGGGAATATCTATGGACGAAGAGAAGGAAGCAATAAGGAATTAGGTTCTATAATGATCGGGTCGCATCTCGACTCTGTTCCAAAAGGCGGACGTTTCGATGGTGTTTTAGGTGTCTTATCTGCTCTAGAAGTTATCCGCACGTTAAACGATCAGCAAATCGAAACAGAAAGACCAATCGAAATAGTGAACTTTACCAATGAAGAAGGTGAGCGTTTTTCACAAGGACCTGGTGTTGTTCCGATGCAAGGATCTGGGGTAATTACGGGAAACTTTGAGAAGGAATACGTTTATCGATTTAAAGATAAAGATGGAACTACTTTCGAACAAAGCCTAGAAGAAATTGGGTTTATGGGTAAGGAAGAACACCGTCCGTCGAATGTCGAATACTTTATAGAACTTCATATCGAACAAGGCCCATTCCTTGAAGAGAACCAAAAAGAAATCGGAATTGTTCAAGGGATTAAAGGTTCAAAAAGACATAAAGTCATTGTGAAAGGTAAATCGAGTCATGGAGCGTATCCAAATAATCACCGAAAAGATGCGCTTCTTGCTGCATCTGAAATGGCACTCGCAATTGATGGTGTGGCGGCGCAATTCGAAGACTTGGTCACGGCGGTCGATGTATTTCAGGTGAGTCCTTCTGTGGAAAGCATTACAGCTGAGACGGTTGAATTTATGTTCCAAGTTCGACATATAAACGAAGAAGTTAAAACGCAAGCAGTTCAACTGATCAAAGAGCAATTTGAACGAATACTGGAAAAGCGAGATGTGAGTATGGAGTTTACTCAAACGTCGTATATAAGTGGTGCTTATTTTTCTGAGGAGATATTAAAGAAAATCGAAGAAGCTGCTACTTCGTTTGGTTATTCCTATCAATCAATAACAAGTCCCGCTCTTCATGATGCAAGATTCATGCATGATATAACGAAAACAGCGATGATTTTTGCGCCGAGTAAAGCGGGACTAAGTCACTGTCCAGGAGAGTTCACATCCTATGAAGATATAGAAAAGGCAACGAATGTTTTATTGCATACAGTTCTATCACTGGCAAAGTAAACAAACGACCGAGCGCATGGGAACTTCAGTTGAAGAAGCCAAGCGCTCGATTTTTTATAATTAGGGGCTTCGTTAAATAATAATGTTGATATGCGCTTCAAGTTCTAAATGGGGAACGCTTATTTTCACGTCACGCACATATTCAACGATCAACCTAACTTAACGATTAAATACCAAACGCATCGAAAGCTTCTTGAATCTCCTTGTGCGTTTTCCCTTTCTGTAAACATTCTGATCGTATTTCTTCACGAATTTTAGCAGACCGAAAATCATCTTCATAGGACTTCTCAAATTCTTCACCATCGTAGTAAAAATAAATTTTCATATCAATCTCTCCTCCTTTCATTTAGTGGAACAATAATCGCAAGCGTAAATTTGGTGATCTTCGCTTATCGCGGCACCATCAATGGGTTCTAGGCAACTACAAAGTGGGCACGTAAATAGCTTTGTGAGTTCGATACAGACATCCAAGTGAAAGTTGGCGCTCACAGGTGATTCATCAAAAAAGTCGACACAAATCTCGTACATATCTTGCAACGCCTCTTGACCTAGTGAGTCTTTGTAAAATTCACTTTGTGGAAACACCAAAATACTTTCCGTTGTATGAAGCGCATCGAAAGGGTGTTCATGTAAGTGCAAAGGTTGCAGGTCATTCTCCTTCATGTAAGCTTCTAACTTCATCTGCAAAGCAACAGCCACTTCTTTAGAAGAATCTTGTATAATCCCTTTCCAGTAAATCATAAGTCCCGTGTCAAACTGGTAATGATCCCAGTTCAACAAATAGTTCGCCGTTTTATCGTAAAGGTCAGTAAACCACTGATGCAAATGCCTCAACCTCTTCTTATAATAAAACCCTTCACTATCCCCTAAAACATACTCAGCACACTGTCCTTCGCAATAATCAATCTCGCTCAGCAACTCGTCACGTTGGCTCCAATTCTCAACATCAGCGAGTCGCTCCACATATTCGTTATACATCGCCAGTAAATCCGAATACGCAAGCGCGTGAGGTTCATCTAACATTCCTTCAGGCAAACAAGCTTCCCCACAAAAAATCTCCAACCCACCGTGCCACCTAAACGGCACCTCAAAGATCTGACGCCTACACGTATGACATGTTTTCATTAGTACTCCCTCCTCACGGGTACTATACATACGGCTAAATTATTTTTCTACGGGGTGTTGCGAAGACTTGGAAGACGACAGAATTCTACATAATCTATATTGGACAAGTTTGGAAGATAGTTGTAAGTGAGTATCAGATGTAGGAGAATGAATATATATATAATGTTTGAAATTATTTGAAATCAAATCAAGTGAGGGATGTAGGAAGGTATTAAAGGGGGAGTTATTTATCAATAATCTAATTGAGGATGTAGTCTTAATAAAGATCAATAGAACATATAAAGAAGACATGTCACCTGAAGAACTCTATCAAGCGACAAGTTTTAGTTGGGTAGCTAGCTTCGGGAAAACAGAAACGAGAGATTTAAAGTATTATTGTGCGGTTTTTCGGAATGAGATTATCGAGGTTTTTGATTTCTTAGGGTATGAAGAAGAGATACCCAAAAGAAACCCATCGCGTTATATTTTACAAGGTCGTGTAACAACTAACGAATTGAGAGATAAATTAATTGGTTTGGATGTGGGGGATATACATAAAGGGTCTGGGAACCCTATCAAATATACGAAGATAGAAACACTTTTGCGCTTAAAAGAGCAAGGCAAGGTTTCTACAGTAAATGAAGTAACATTATCAAAACTGGAACCTTTACAAAATATCGATTTAGTTTCAAATATCTACTCTTACATCACTTCCATGGGTTTTAACTATTCCTTACCAAATATCAAAAACCTATATCTTTCCATACGAAGCAAACCTTTTGTCATTATCTCTGGTATCTCAGGGACTGGAAAAACAAAAATTGCGCAGTTGTTCGCAGAAAGTATAGGTGCAACAGAGGAGAATGGACAATTTAAATTAATTCCAGTTAGGCCAGACTGGAGTGATGGCTCAGAGTTATTGGGATATGTGGATTTAAAGAATGAATTTCAGAAAGGTCCTTTGACGGAGATGGTTGAGCATGCGATGGATCATCCTGATTTACCGCATATTGTTCTCCTTGATGAAATGAACCTGGCACGAGTGGAATATTATTTTAGTGATGTTTTAAGCGTTATGGAGAGTCGTAAAAGAGTTGGAGATCAAATTACTACATCATATTTATTAGATGAAAAGTATGTTGGCCGGCCTTTACATTTACCAGAAAACCTTTATATTATTGGCACGGTCAATATGGATGAGACTACACATGCGTTTAGTAAAAAAGTATTGGACCGAGCAAATACAATTGAATTCAATGAAATTTATTTGGAGAACTTCGACTTCCTTGCCGATCAGGAGCAGGTAGATATACAACGGATTTCAAATAAGCAATTGGCCGCAGATTATATCTCATTGAAGGATATATATAGTACGGATCGACCGTTTATAGAGGATATCTCAAGGAAGTTATCGCAAATTAATAACTTGCTTGAACCGTTGAACGCACATATTGGATACCGTGTGCGTGACGAGATTTGTTTCTACATGGTACATAATGTGAACATGGAATTATTGGAAGAGGATGAGGCATTTGATTTTTGTCTAATGCAAAAGATCTTGCCGCGCATTACGGGTAGTGATGGGCGAATAGATAAATTACTGAATGAATTGTTTGAATGGTTATCTGATTTACCTTATGATGCCGAAAATGTTGTGGAATCTGTTAGATATCCCCGTAGCACGAAAAAAGTAGCGGAGATGTTGAGGAGGTATCACCTTGATGGTTTCACGTCTTTCTGGATCTCCTAAGGACAAGGAATTGGTAGTCATTGAGACGCCTGAATTGACGTGCATAATTAAAGGAGCCGCAGCGCATCCACAATATAACAAACTTCGTGAGCATATGTCTTTCAAAGTCGAGGATTCGATGCAATTTCAGTGCCGTGCGAAGAATTTAGATGAAGTTCAAATATATAATGCCATAACAGAAGAACTTATTCCTTATACAAATCAACAACTTTTACCTATCTTCTTTGAAAATGGACGATATGAAATCATTATCCTACCTAAAACAGATGAGCAGTTATCATTTTATCATGAATTCCCGGAATTTAGGAATGCGGTAAATAAAATTTCTAGAAGAGATATATTAACAGGAACATTGCATTTTCGAAACGAAGTGGGATTAACATCTTTTGAGATTCGTGGGAATCATCAGCGAATACTATTATCGGTAGTTTTAGAGGTGTTTCCAACAAAGTTAGATTATAAAAAGGATTACAAAGCATTGTTGGATGAAGTGAATGAGGAGATCTATAATCTTGCGTATCATTTTATTAAACGTACCTATTTACAGGGCAGTGCCAAAATTTATAAAGAGCCTTCATTAACAGAGTTCTATCGGCTAATCGAATTGCATTATGGTCAGTATCAACGTGCGATTGAACATATTGAGAAGAGATCACACCACCAATTGAGAAAAAATTATGTGGAAGTGCGTGGGGATAAGTTAAGGCGGCAAGACCCAAGATCTCTGTCTTACCTGCGTAAAAATGCAGGTAAGTTTGTCGAAGTTCCAAATGGTATATCCATTCATGGCAGAAGTGTGATGCCGACCAAAGGCTTATTAGTAAAGAAGGAGCATACCGCAGATACACATGAAAACAGATACGTAAAATGGACAATGAATAGGATTGTTACCCGCTTAAAGGATTTAAAACGGGTTGTAGAGAAAGCTTATTGCAGAGGATATGGCAGGATGGATAATGATCTAGTGGCAAACCTAAATTCGATGATAGAATGGGTAGAAAAAAGAGAGAAAAACTTATTCTGGCGCGGTATTGGGAAGTTAGATCGCTCCGTAGTAAGTCTGGTATTGCAAATGGCTCCAGGTTACCGTAATGTGCTGCAAGTGTATACGACGATTAGTAAAAGTATTGTACTTCAAGGTGAGATCTATAAGATGTCTGTTAAAGATATCGCGACATTATATGAATACTGGACATTCTTAAAGTTAGGTCGATTGTTAGATGAAAAGTGTATACCGATAAGCCAGGATATTGTAAAGGTTAATTCGGATGGGCTTTTTGTTAATCTGAATAAATCACGAACAGCTGAACGTAAGTATGTGCATCCTGTAACGAACGAGGCAATAACGTTGAAGTACCAATTTGACACGACTAGCAACCGTGTACCGACTGTACAACAGAAACCAGATACCATGTTGAGTATTGGAAAAAAGGGAAAAGAGTATCAATATCAGTATATTTTCGATGCGAAATATCGATTAGACTTAGAGACAAACCCTGATATCCCGGGTCCAATGCAAGACGATATAAATACAATGCACCGTTACCGCGATTCGATTGTAGTCAATACGGATGGCAGATATGAACGCACAGCATTTGGTGCTTATGTTTTATTTCCATGGAATGAAGAGCAAAGTTACGAAGGGCATCCACTTTACAGCAGTATTGATAGCGTTAATATTGGTGGGCTTCCTTTTTTACCGAATGCTATGGAATTAGTCGATCGTTTTATTGACAACTTATTGAATAAAAGTCCCGAACAATTACAGCTTGAAGGGATATTGCCGAAAGGATCACTTGAAGAAAAAGGAGACCCATATTCGGTAGATCAAGTGTTGATTATTTCTGTAAATAGTGAAGAAGAATTGCAACAGTTAATATCAGCTAAAAGTTATGATATGTCAGCTGTGGAATTGCTAGAAGGTTGGCAACGCATACAATACATCGCGGTGTATGAGGATGAATCGATGTGCATTCGTTACTATGCAGAAGTAACGAATATTGAAATTGATAAGCTAACTATTCAATTTAAAGTCAACCGGTGGCAAAAGAAACTAATTGAGGGTAAAGGATATCGCATTCATCATCATGCAACTGTTAATAAGAATAACTTTTTGCGAGCGGATTCACTCACAAATACATTTTCAAAAACCCTTGAAGAAAAAATACTTTGGAAAATGGTACAACGAATTTCAAATGACGTTCAAGTGAATTTGGACAACGTATTTGTGGATGAAGCAAGCAGGGTCAAATCATTCGAATTCGACAAATACAAATTGGAAATTCATCATGAGACGCGTCGTTTAAGCTTTATAAGTAAGGATTTCAGTGAGAGTATAGACATGGCAATGATACTAGATAATGAATCATTCATTTTTAAACGTATGGTCGAATTGATATATCCAAACTAGTAGGTGATCTTAAAACTTTTGCAGGTAGAGAAAATGATAATATTAAAGAAAATAAACCTCTTATACTATCAAATGTGAAATATCATAAATAGTGAATAGATGCGTCTTATGGGCCGCTTCGGGAAGTTCTATTGTATGTTAATCACGTTATTAAATTGGTGCTTAATTTTTAAGTGGAGATATTATGAAGGATTGGGGGAAATGGCATGGCATTGATAAATAAAATGGAACGACAAACTAGAAATTCAAGGGTTCATGAAGTAGTAGAAGCAACGTATAATATCCTTAACGTTAAAGGGGAAAAATATATTGAGGTAACTACATACGGCTCCAAGAATAGAGAATTTAAAGGTAAGGCCAGCCAAATTATGCAATTCGATCGAGAAGCAATTAATCAACTTAAAAAAATTATTGAAAAAGAGTATCAGTAAATTAGAAATGGAGACTCAATCATGTTTGATGAATCGATTCGCGAACTTATTAAGAATCAGGGTGCTTTAATTGAAAGTCAGGGAGAGTTGCCTGAAGAGATCTTGCAATTTGCGTATGATGAAAAGTTGTTTAAGTGTTTTTTATCAAAAGAGCTTGGTGGACTGGATTTAGAACTTCCCGATGCGGTTCGTGTTTTCGAAGAAGCTTCTGAAATGGACGGGAGTTTTGGGTGGCTTGTGGCGATTGGTTCCGGAGGGAATATGTTTGCTCCTAACTTTAAAAAGAGTACGTGTTTGGAACTGTTTACTGTGGAAGAAGCATTGATTGCTGGAAGTGCGCATTCAACGGCGAACGCTGTGAAAGAAGATGGCGGATACCGTGTGACAGGTGAGTGGAGGTATTGCAGCGGTGCATCTCATGCTTCAATGTTTACGGCAAATAGTAAAGTAGAAGGTACGGATGAGATCGTGACATGTATTTTCATCCTGGCTCAAGTTGAAGTGATTAAAGATTGGGATGCTTTTGGATTAAAAGGCACAGGAAGTCATACAATTCGTGTAGAAAATGCATTTGTCCCGATGGATCGAATATTCGATTTGACGAAGCATGAAAATGAATTTTCAAGTTTAGTTCATACATTTCCATTTGTCCAATTCGGGCAAAGCTCATTTACAGCAGTGAGTTTAGGAATTGGTCAAAGCTTTTTTGAAGAAGTGAAAGTCATCCTTGAGTCCAATGAAGAAAGCTGGTCAAAAGGAGATAAGTTTGAAGTTGTAACAGCGATTGTAAACGAGAAACTTCTTGATTTCACTCAAATAAAGGATGCTTTTTACTCAGCATTGGAAGAGTTGTGGGAAGCTCATACAGATGGAAAGCCATTAGATGAGTTGCATTTAAACAATTTTTCGAAGGTATGTAAAGAAGCTGCAGAAGTTACAATTGATAGTACAAATCAAGTCATTCGCCACTTTGGAATGGAAGCGGTCATGGAGTCTTCCCGATTGAATCGAATCTGGAGAAATTTATATACTGCAAGTCAGCATACGTTCCTTACCCCTTAAATTGAAGAACAGAGCCATCTACCCATAGATTTGGGAGGTGGCTCTGTTCTTTTGAGATTGAGTTACCGCATAAATTCCATAACAACAAGAGCAATTCCAACTATAAACATACCGACGTGGCCGATACAAATTCGTGGAAAGATTTTTCGGTTCATGTCTTTTTCGATGGATTCCGGTGTTTGGACAGCACACGATTTACAAAAGAGTGAGGACACGATTTGTTTCATCCTACTCATTTTAATTTCAAAGCTTCTTGGATAGCGTCTGGATTGAACCCGAGAATCCATTCGCCGTTTAGTTCGGTTTGTGGAACGCCCATTTGACCTGTTGTTTCGACTAGTTTTTGACCGGCAGCAGGATCATCCTGAACGTTTACCTCTTTAAATTCGATGTTCTGTTCTTTTAAGTAATTGGTCATCATTGTGCAGTACGGACACGTATTTGTTGTATAAACTGTCGCAATGTTTGTCATAGCTTTGGTGCCTCCTATAGATTCATTTAGTTGGTTCCATCTTATATGTTGGAGAAAAATAGTCAAAACAAAAAGATTGACTGCTCGTCAGTTCAATCGTAAACTGATAAGTGAGTAGTAAGTAAAAAGTCTACTTGAGAAGAAGGTTATAGCATGAAAAATCGACTAATTCGTTTAGATTTACTCATTTGGTTTCGCATAGCACGTTTTTATACTAAAAGTCTCCGTTCATCCAATCGACATTTAAAAAAATGGGGGTTAACGGCAGCTCAGTTTGATGTACTCGTCCAAGTCGGTACGTTTGATAAACTTACGCAACAAGAACTTGGCGATAAACTCTTTGTGACAAAGGGGAACATTACACATCTCCTTCAGAAATTAGAAAGTTTAGGTTTGATTGAAAGAGAGCAAGATTGGAAAACAAAGTACGTATCACTTACGGAACAAGGTCGAGCGTTATTTGACGAGGTTGTGCCTGTTCAAGAGGATTTTCAAGCGAACCAGTTTGAAAACCTAACTGAAGATGAAAAGAAGCAATTGAATGAACTACTAAAAAAACTGAAATAACTCTAGGAGGAATAGCGATGGAAATCAAAGGAATACACCATGTATCAGCCATAACGGCAAACGCCAACGAAAATTTTAACTTTTACACGAATGTGATGGGCTTACGATTAGTGAAAAAGACAGTAAATCAGGATGACCCGTCGATGTACCATCTGTTTTACGCGGATGAGAAAGGGAATCCTGGAACGGATTTAACTTTTTTTGAAATTCCAATGGCCGGACGAACGTATCAAGGAAACAACAGTATTTCACTGTCGTCGCTTCGAGTTCCATCGGATGCAGCATTGCGGTACTGGCAAGTTCGTTTTATTGAGATGAATGTGGCACATGAAGACATTAAAGAGAGAGCTGGAAGAAAGACGCTTGCGTTTACAGATTTTGAAGGGCAAAGGCTGATGCTTGTTTCAGATGAAAACAATAAAGGTGTAGCGGGTGGAAAGCCTTGGAGTAAGAGCCCAATTCCAGAAGAGTTCGGGATTGTTGGACTTGGACCTTCACAGTTAACGGTAGCGGATAAAGATAGCATCGTAAATATCTTGACAAATGTCTTTGGATTTAGGAAAAAAGATCAATTTGCATCTGATGTTGAAGGGCAACCGGATATTGAAGTGTTTGAAGTGGCAGAAGGCGGGTCGGGTGCTGAAATTCACGTTGAACACAGACTTGATTTGGCTCCAGAACGCCCGGGTAGAGGAAGTGTTCACCATGTTGCACTTCGCGTGGCAGACGAGGAAGAATTGCATAAATGGATTGAGAAGTTAAATGAAAACCGTATTCCAAATTCCGGGTATGTCGACCGTTTTTATTTCAAGTCGATTTATTTACGAGATCCAAATGGGTTAACGATTGAAATCGCAACGGACGGTCCTGGTTTTGATACAGATGAAGAATTGGAGCATTTAGGAGAAAGTTTAGCGCTTCCGCCATTTCTAGAGCCTAAGCGTGAGCAAATCGAAGCTAAAGTTAAGCCTTTAGTTACTAATTAAGAATGAAACTGTACGCTTGTCATGAATTGTGGCAAGCGTACTTTTTAGTTTGTCAATTTGGTATAATTTTGTTATTAAGAAATGAGCGCTCAATAAAAGGAAAGGGGATGGATGCAATGCCATTAGAAATCGTGCGAAATGACATTACAACGATGCAAGTAGATGCGATTGTCAATGCAGCAAACAGTTCGATACAAAAAGGCGGTGGTGTTTGTGGCGCAATATTTAGCGCTGCTGGTGCAACCGAGTTGCAAGGGGCTTGTGACGAAATTGGTTCGTGTTCAGTCGGTGAAGCGGTAAGTACGGAAGGGTTTCAGCTCCCTGCTAAGAAAATCATACATACGGTAGGTCCAATTTGGCAAGGTGGAAATGCGAATGAGGAAAATTTGCTTGTCAGTTGTTATAGAAATTCCTTAGAACTTGCGGTTACGTTAGGATGTAATTCAATTGCGTTCCCACTTATCTCGTCAGGTATTTACGGCTACCCAAAGGAACAAGCGCTTCAAGTCGCCCTGAAGACAATCCGTGAATTCATTCAACAACATGAGATCTCTGTTTACCTCGTCGTGTTTGATAAAGAAGCATTCAGTTTAAGTGCAGAATTGCATGCATCAATTAGTGAATACATCGACGAACATTATGTCGATGAGCAAGAGAAAAAGTTTGGTCGAATACGTGAAGCTGAAGAGATGATTTATCAGCAGTCTAGTATGGAATCGGTTTCTGAACCTTTAGAAGCAGTAAGTGAAAAGCGTAGTTTAGACGACGTTTTAGGCCAGTTAGAAGAGTCTTTCTCTCAAAGTCTCTTACGATTAATTGACCAAAAATCGATGACTGATGTAGAAACGTATAAGAAGGCGAATATCGATCGAAAGCTTTTCTCCAAGATCCGAAACACGGAAAATTACAACCCGATGAAAAAGACCGTATTGGCATTTGCGGTTGCACTCGAACTTAATTTAGACGAGACGCTGGATCTATTGGGGAAAGCTGGGTATACCTTGTCGAGAAGTAACAAGTTCGACGTGATTCTTGAGTATTTTATTGAACGAGGGAATTATAATGTTTTTGAGATTAACGAAGCACTTTTTAGTTTTGATCAAATGACGTTGGGCGCATAATGTCGCTTTTGGAACGACCAATTCAGTTCGAATGCTTGTTATTCTTGTTGTAGATGAACCAGAGAAATGTTCTGGTAACAACCGAGGAGGATGACAAGTATGAAGAAAAGTACAACGGAATTGGTTTTTATATTAGATAAGAGTGGTTCGATGGCTGGTCTAGAGGCGGATACAATCGGTGGCTACAACGCGATGCTTGGGAAACAGAAGAAAGAAGAAGGCGAAGCGATTGTAACAACGGTGTTATTTAATCATGCTAATGATTTACTGCATGACCGCATTCACATCAAAGGGATTGCACCGATTACTGAACGGGAGTATGAAGTAGGTGGAACGACGGCTTTACTGGATGCCATCGGGTTCACGATTCAAAAAATCGGCAACGTCCAAAAACGGACGAGTGAAGAAGAACGGGCCGAAAGAGTGTTATTCGTAATTACAACGGACGGAATGGAAAATGCGAGTAAAGAGTATGGGTATGAAAAAATTAAAAAGATGATTACCGACCAAAAAGAGAAGTTTAACTGGGAATTTATTTTCCTAGGAGCAAATATCGACGCGCTATCCACTGCTGCAAAGTTCGGTATTCAGGAAGAATATGCCGTGAATTACCATGCAGATAGTGAAGGAATTGAAGAGAATTTTCAGGCACTGAACGAAGCCGTAGCAACTTTTCGTAGAGGTGAGAAAGTAGAACGTTCATGGAAAGCATCGATAGAGAGTGATTTTGAGCGACGTAGTTAAGAAAGAATTAGAAAACGAGATGGAGTAAAATTTCCACCTCGTTTTTTAGTTATTTACGAACAATAAATGCTAAATGTCTTCCGAATTTTCGGTCCTCGCGGTAAGAAAATCCGTCCGGATCTATATAGGTACACTTAAGGTCTATGGTAATTTGATTGGCGGGGACGCCGGCCAATTCACATTGCTTTTTCACAGTTTGCTGATTATCGATATGGTATTTCTTTGTCGTTTCATTGAAATGCATATACTCTTCCGCATACCCCAAGTCATCGAATTGCTTGTAGACATCTTCATCGACTTCAAACTTTTCCTGACTTAGTGCGGGGCCTATTTGAACTTGGAAATCTGCAGGATTGCAGCGCTCAACTTCAGTTAAATGAGTGAACAGTTTGTGGGTTATTTCCTTTACAGTTCCTTGCCAACCGGAATGGATCACGCCTATAAGACCATTCACTTTATTGTGAAACATAACTGGGACACAATCGGCGGTGAAGGCACCAAGTACGATATTTGGCTCATATGTATATAAGGCATCGACATCAGCAATTGCTGTGTTCTTATTTCTAGCGCCTTTGCCTTTATCTAAAGACGAGACTTTATGGAAGTTTGCGCTATGGGTTTGATTGGCCAAGACAAAGTCATCTATAGAATGATCTAAAGAAAGGGCTAACTTTTTACGGTTATTCAAAACAGATTCAGGGTTTAGGCAAACATGAAGTGCCATATTGTTCTGTTCGGGTTCAATTTTGTCCTTCAGGGTTATGCCAGATACAAACGTGTCATTGTCTAAATAGAGTACTGTTTTCATAAGTTCACCCCAATTTGTTGATTGAATACCTTGAAGATAAGTTTTCAGCTTTTCATCATAGTCATGTTTTTAAGTTCTTGAACGGACCGTTTTCCAGTTAAAGCCATAGACACATCTAAATCATGCAGAAGGTCACTAATGACTTTTTCGACCCCTTTTTGTCCATCAATTGTAAGTCCATAAATGTAGGGACGACCTAGTAAAACGGCATCTGCTCCAAGTGCAAGTGCTTTTATAATATCTGTACCTGTTCGAATTCCGCTATCTAACAAGACGGGTATGCGACCATCAATAACTTCGACAATGTCGGGAAGTGCATCTAATGACGCAATGCAGTGATCGAGTTGTCTGCCTCCGTGATTGGAAACGATGATGCCGTCTACTTCGTGCTCAAGTGCAAGCTGAGCGTCTTCAGGGTGTAGAATGCCTTTTAAAAGGATTGGAAGATTGGTATAGGAGCGAACCTTGATTAAATCATCCCAATTGAGCCCTGGCTGGTCGATAATTTCATTTTGTTTTAAAAGGGCTGCATCTTTGTCCTCTAGTGGGGACTTTTCCAACAGTGCACAAAAAGCTGGATCCGTTAAGTAGTTGCCACAGCCGTGCCCTTCCATTAGAGGAGAATAGCTGTTTACGTAGTCCGTTTTTCGAACGCCGAGCATCGGTGTATCGACTGTAACGACAATGGCTGAATATCCGCTCGCTTCTGCACGTTTAACAAAGCTTTCTGTTACAGAATCCTCAGTCGAACAATACAGTTGAAACCATCGTGGCTGGTCACCCATTTCCTCGGCAATCTCTTCCATGGAAAAGGAGGATGCACTACTCACAATGTAAGGGATTCCAAGTGATGCGGATGCACGTGAAGAAGCAAGTTCCCCTTGTGGATGCGCGATTCTTTGAACACCAATTGGTGCAAGGAGAAGTGGAGTAGTTAGTGTTTCGCCAAATAAGGAAACAGAGTACTCCCGTTTCGTGAGGTCACGTAAAACACGGGGGCGAATGGTCCAGTTATGGAATGCCTGAATGTTTGCATCCATTGTGACTTCGTCTCCAGACCCCCGGGCGATGTAATCAAATGCCTCTTTTCTCATATGTTTTTGTGCATTTAATTCTAAGTTTCGGTTGTCCATTGTTCAATCATCTCCGTCCAATAAAATACCTACGTATTGCCTGATATTTATTATAACAAACGGTTTTTTACTATGTTGTAAATCTGAGAGAAAGTATAGATAAATCAGTGAATATGCCCAAAGAAATAGGAACTGCCTCGTTGACAGTTCCTTTGGCGTTCAAATATTCCGATTCAACATACGCAATCCATTCAAGATAACAAGGATTGTACTTCCTTCATGACCAATGACTCCAAGTGGAAGATCCACGACTTGCATGAAGTTCGCTACGATTAGAATCGCGATGACTGTAATCGAAAAGAAGATGTTTTGCTTCACGATTCGATTCATCTTGCGAGAGAGTTTGATAGCGTATTTGATTTGTGTTAAATCATTTCTCATTAAGACGACATCAGCCGTTTCTAACGCTACGCCTGTGCCATCGCCCATTGCGATTCCCGTTGTTGCGGTGGCGAGCGCAGGTGCGTCGTTTATACCATCTCCGACCATTCCCACATATACATATTTCTTTTGAAGCTGTTTTAAATGCTCCACTTTTTCTGCAGGTAAGCATTCGGCTTCATAGTCATCAATTCCAGCCTCTTTGGCAATGACTTGTGCTGTTTTTTCATTGTCTCCTGTGAGTAGAATTGTGTGAATGCCGGCTTTCTTGAGATTTGCGATTGTTTGAACTGCCTCAGGACGCAGCGTATCTTTCAAAGCGGCAAGTGCCATAATCCCATCTGCATCCCGCATGAAAATAACCGTTTTACCTTCTGAGGCTAAACTTCCAGCGACGCTGTCTGAAAAACCATCGGCTTCTTCAGTGCCTACAAATGCAGGCTTCCCGACGAGGTATTCCTTCCCGTCCTCAGTAGCTTTAATGCCCCAACCAGGTACGTCTTCAATGTGGATGCGCTCATTTAAATCCAAACCTTCCTCATTTGCGTACGTTGTAATTGCTACAGCAAGTGGATGGTTGGATTGTGATTCAATGCGTCCAAGAATCTCAAGCACAGTTTTTCTGTCTAATCCTTCGCGAACGACAAAGTCCGTTACAATTGGTTTTCCTTGAGTAAGTGTTCCGGTTTTATCGAAAGCGATAGCCTTAAGAGAACTTAGATGTTCTAAATGCAATCCGCCTTTAAATAAAACACCTTTTTTTGCTCCATTTGAAATGGCAGCAAGTGTTGCAGGCATAATTGAAGCAACAAGGGCACAAGGTGAAGCGACAACGAGAAGAACCATCGCTCGGTAAATCGTAGTCGTCCAATCCCATCCGAAAACAAAGTGGGGAAGGACCATCATAATTAGCACGGAGATAATGACGATTCGCACATATGTTCCCTCAAAACGTTCGATGAATTGTTGAGAAGGTGATTTTTCACTTTGAGCGGATGTGACCATCGTAATAATTTTTTGGAACAATGTTTCTGAGTTTGGCTTGGTCATTTCAACGGTTATCACACCGTTTAAATTCACAGTTCCCGCATAAATCGATTCCCCAACGCTTTTTGTAAGAGGAATGGATTCACCGCTAATCGCGGATTCGTCAATGGTACTTCTTCCATCTAAAATCACGCCATCAACGGGAATACTTTCGCCTGGTTTGATGAGAATATGCGAGCCTGTTAGTAAATCTGCGGTTGGTACGAGTGTTGCTTGGTCGTTTTCATCAAGTAACCATGCAGATTCAGGTTGCAGTTTAACTAGAGATGAAATTTCCTTGTGACTTTTATTTAACGTATACGTTTCTAATGCACCGCTCATTGCAAAGATAAATATAAGAATGGCACCTTCAGCCCAATAGCCGATAATAGCTGATCCAATCGCGGCAAAGACCATGAGCATCTCTACGTTAAGCTCTTTGTTTTTAATTGTTTCTTCAATGCCTTCCTTTGCTTTCGCAAATCCTCCAATGGCAAACGCCAGTAGATAAAGAACAACAGATGTTGTCCCTTCACCGAAGGACCAGGCAATGAGAATGAGTATGCCTGATACAACAGCGGCAATCAATTCAACGTTCTTGAACATCTTTTGAAACGGGTTTTCCTTTTCCTCTGAAGTTGTTGTCATTAGTATCCCTCATTTTTATAAATGTTATCTATTTATATATAGTATCACATTAGAATGATTATTGTTAAGCAATTTGCTATAAAAATTGATTAAGGAATACTTTCATTCGTCTAAGCATAGGATAAGTTTGAGCATCTAGCGAGCCGTAGGTTTTAATTTTCCGGGAAATATTATGACTAATGAGGAAAGGGGTTAACCAACTTGATAACTAAAAAGCTAAAACTTATTTTCACGATGGAGACGGGCAGTACTGAAAGCCACGAATCTCTTTTTATATTGGAAGAGGCACTTAAAGGTGGGATTACAAGTTTCAGGCTTACTGAAACAGAAGCCAAGAGTTTGGAGTTTGCGAAGGAATGCAAAGAACTCTGTCGTACCTATGGGGTTTCATTCATTGTAAATAAAGAGATTGAAACAGCCATTGCATTAGATGCGGATGGAGTCCATATTGAATTTAAAAATTGTGCAGGTGTCCGAGAACGTATTGGACCTTCTAAACTCCTTGGTGTAACTGTAAATACAGCGCGCGAGGCATTTTCGGCCGTGGATGCCGGTGCAAATTACATTGCTGTGGGGCCATTATTCGAATCAGAGAATGCTTCCTCAGTTGCAGAACTTGAACTCATTCGAGAGATTGTTAGTCAGCTGCCTGGATTACCTGTTATTGGATATGGAAATATATCGGAACGTAAAATAGGTTCCGTCATTAGAAAAGGTGGATCTGGTGTGATGATTTCTTCGGTTGCAGCTGGAGAAGAAAGTATCGCTGAGTTTGTACGCCGTTTAAAAGGGCAGGTCCTTCTATCCTTAACGGGCGTAGAAATGCATTGAGTAGTGTATAGGTTTTGGTTCTGTGTGAAACGCTTCGATAAAGGAGGCGAATTTCATGGAAGACTTTGAAATACAAACCGTCGTGAATCGAGCAGATTTAATTCAATTTAAATGGAACGACTTGGGTGGAACGTATAATGTGTATCGGGATGGCATCCTCCTCTATGAGGGTACAGTCCCGGAATTTAGTGATGGTGATTTTAAACATGCCAAAATGTACTCCTACGCAATTGAACGAGTTGAACACGGTGAAGTCGTTGATGTTATCGCGCTTCAAACGTCTGCATACGCAGAGAAGAGAAATGTTGAAAACCCGCTTCAGTTTCTAGTGCTGACAACAATTGTTGCAAAAACAAAGATTGCATTGTGTTGGGAACGAATTAAAGACATTGATAGATATGACGTCTTTCGAAACAATGTCTTACTAGAAACGGTTCATACGAACCAATATATAGACCAAGACTTTTCATTGGATGAAACCTATACGTATTCGATTTTCTCGAATCGACCATTAGCCGAATCGATAGAACCACTTAGTTTCGGCAAGTCAATTATTGCGCGAGCTATTGGAAAGATGCACCCTTTTTCATCCAAAGGGGAGGCAGAAGTAGAAAACTTTAAAATGATTAAAGTCATTGATAAGCCGAGGAAGTTATTGACACCTGTGATGGATAAAAGAACGTATAAGTCGATTGACGATTGGCATTTTCTGTACACGACCTTTTTGAAAGATAAATGGATCAAGAACCCAAACCTTCTATCACTGGATTCTTATTTTGAAGGGGATGGGAGAGGGTTTCATCCAGAAGGAAAGGGATTTAGAACCCGTGTGGACATTGAACTTGCATACAATAAAGCACAAATTCCAATGAAGTTTACAAAAGAAACTGGACGATCAGCATCCTACACTAAAGCTGGAAGGTTACGTAAGTCCGAATTTGCATCTAAAGAAGGAATTTTTTTTAAGCGATTGGATCACGGCAAAGAAGAGGCAGGTTTTTTACTAACCCATGCGGTTGGAAACCCGCTTATTTCCTCGCCTGTAATCGATTATGAAGTACGTGCTGTGATGCGTCGCGATGGCACGTTTGATATGACGGGTTTTCATGACCAAGCTCCTCACCATGAAATCTACTTGAAACAAGGTGAAAAGGGGGAGTGGGTAGCCATTCATCAAGCTGAAAGTAGAGGTCTTGCATGGATGTCACCTGTGATGTCAAAACAATACTGGCGAATTTCAAATTTTGAGTAACTAGTGAGAAAGCGTGAGTGCTTTCTCATTTTTGGGTTATCTTTTTGACAACCAAATTTAAGTTGGGTTAAATTAAAGAATAAATGATAGTGTTATATATGAAAAGTGGTGAGTAAAGTATGGGTTATTTATATAGACTCTTTGGGAATCCAACCAAAGAGGGGCTACTGGAATTGACGAGTGTAAAAACAGCGATTGTCTATTATAGTTCGGGAGGAACCAACTACAAGCTTGCTCAGTGGGCGTCGGAAGCGGCGAAAGAAACGGGTTCTGAAGTAAGAATGCTAAAGGCTGCCGAAACAGCTCCGCAAACGGTCATTGATTCGAATCCGGTGTGGAAAGCACATATCGAAGCGACAAAGGATGTTCCTGAAGTAAAGCCTGAAGATTTAGCGTGGGCAGATGCGATCATTTTCAGTGTGCCTACACGTTTTGGAAACATGCCCGGACAAATGAAAAGCTTTTTCGATACAACAGGTGGTTTATGGGCAGAGGGCAAGCTTGCAAATAAAGTGGTCAGTGCGATGTCATCTGCACAAAATCCACATGGCGGCCAAGAAGCTACAATCCTATCTATTTATACGACAATGTATCACTGGGGTGCACTAGTGGCAGCTCCGGGTTATACAGATCCTGTTACATTTGCGGCAGGTGGAAATCCATACGGAACGAACGTCACAGTTGGACAAGATGGGAAAATGGTCGACGATGAGGCAGTTATTAAAGCGGCGGTCTTTCATCAGGCGAAACGTACAGTTAAAGTTGCGGAAGCACTCCGACGAATATAAGCGAAAAAGCCAGCTAGTCATGAACTGCACCACCATTTGTTAGGTAGTATCTAACAAGTGGTCGTGCAGTTTTTTTTGTTTGTTTTGTTTGTTCTCGTACTGTCGAGTGTTGCTCCCGCACTGGCGTGTTTATTCTCGTACCGAGTGACTTTGTTCCCGCAACGGGTAGGTTTGCTCCCGTAACGAGAGCTTGCCCGCTTTTATTCCCGTATCGTCGAGTGTTGCTCCCGCAACGGCGTGTTTATTCCCGCAACGCGCTGGTTTGCTCCCGTAACAAGACCACGCCAGTTTTTATTCCCGTATCGTCGTGTGTTGTTCCCGCACTGGCATGTTTATTCTCGTACCGGGTAACTTTATTCCCGCAACGCCCAGGTTTGCTCCCGTAACGAGACCACGCCAGTTTTTATTCCCGTATCGTCGAGTGTTGCTCCCGCACTGGCGCGTTTATTCTCGTACCGGGTAACTTTATTCCCGCAACGCCCCGGTTTGCTCCTGTAACGAGACCTCGCCAGCTTTTATTCCCGTATCGTCGAGTGTTGCTCCCGCAACGGCGAGTTTATTCTCGTACCGGGTAACTTTATTCCCGCAACGCGCTGGTTTGCTCCCGTAACGAGACCTCGCCAGTTTTTATTCCCGTATCGTCGTGTGTTGTTCCCGCAACGGCGTGTTTATTCTCGTACCGGGTAACTTTATTCCCGCAACGCCCCGGTTTGCTCCCGTAACGAGAGCAAGCCAGTTTTTGTTCCCGTAGCGTCGAGTGTTGCTCCCGCAATGGCAGGTTTATTCTCGTAACGGGTAACTTTATTCCCGCAACGCCCCGGTTTGCTCCCGAAACGAGACCTTGCCAGCTTTTATTCCCGCATCGTCGTGTGTTGCTCCCGCAACGGCGTGTTTATTCTCGTAACGAGTAACTTTATTCCCGCAACGCCCCGGTTTGTTCCCGTAGCGAGAGCTCGCCCGCTTTTATTCTTGTAGCGTCGAGTGTTGCTCCCGCACTGGTGTGTTTATTCTCGCAACGGCTAACTTTATTCCCGCAACGCCCCGGTTTGCTCCCGCAACGAGACCTCGCCAGTTTTTATTCCCGTATCGTCGAGTGTTGCTCCCGCACTGGCGTGTTTATTCCCGTAACAAGTGACTTTATTCCCGCAACGCCCCGGTTTATTCCCACGCAGCGCTTCCACACACTTCCGGGCACAAAAATTCCAACAAAAAAAGAAAAAGCCCGAAAGCTTTTTCTTAACTCATTCTCCGATTTTCACATGGTCGACGGTTAACTCATTTAACATGTCCATATCTACTTCGATTCCCAAACCAGGCTTATCACTTAGATAAACGAATGGGATCTCGTAGTTTAGGTTGCCAATGTCTTTGCTGAACATTAACGGTCCGACGAGTTCGTTACTTTGAATCGCCTTTTTAGCTAAAGATAAATGAAGTCCAGCAGCAGAAGCGACTGCAGATTCTACCATAGAACCGACTTGGCATGTGATCCCGGCTAGTTCCGCTTGATGAACTAAATGTGTTGCAGGATAGATGCCGCCGCATTTCATGAGCTTGATATTGATAACATCCGCTGCGCGTTTAATGATGACCTCGCGCATTTCTTTATTTCCATGGAGTCCTTCGTCAATCATGACAGGGAAGTTCGTTTTTTGTTTAACTTCGAGTAATGCATCGATGTCACTTGCAACGACAGGTTGTTCGATCCAGTCTAGTTTGCAATCTGCAACTTGTTGAAGCACATACATGGATTCAGCGCTTGTTTTCCATCCTTGATTGGCATCGACTTTAAGCGGAACATTGGGACCAACCGCTTCGCGAGCAGCACGAATACGTAGGATATCCAAATTCTTATCCGTTCCTACTTTTAGCTTTAACGACTGATAGCCATCTTTAATTGCCTGTTTCGCTTTCTTTGCTACAACCTCAGGAGGCAGAATGCTAATTACTTGAGGTACTTCAAGCGTTTCATGATATTGACCACCAAGCAGATTATAAACAGGTTGGTTGGATGCTTTGCCCATTAAATCGTAGCATGCAATGTCAATCGCTGCTTTTGCAGAAGGTGCCCCAAAAATGGCTTGATCCATTTTCTCGTGAATTTTCTCGATGTTGAACGGGTTTTCGCCGATTACAACAGGCGCAAGTGTTTTCTGTAATTGCATAAATGTACTTTCAAACGTTTCTCCAGTTACGTGCTCGTCAGGTGTTCCTTCTCCGTAACCAATAAGTCCCGTGTCCGTTTCCATTTTGACAATAATGGAAGGCATATCGTCATACGTAGTATAACTTATGATAAAAGGTTCTTTAAGTGGTAATCGAATGGCAAATAACTCTATCGAAGTAATTTTCATTTAGATTCTCCTTTTAAATAATCGATTAATCCGTTTACGAATAATTCGACGCCAACAGGAAGCATTTCTTCATCGATATCAAATTTCGGGTGATGATGACCATACGGGTGTGATGCTTTTCCGATACCAATAAAGGTATACGATGCTGGGATTTCAACGGAATAATAAGCAAAATCCTCACTTCCCATAATCGGGTCGATATCAACCACTTTGCTCTCGCCAAATAACTGCAAAGCCGTATTTTTCATGAACGAAGTTAAGTCTTTGTCATTTACCAAAGCAGGATCCCCGTGTTCGTAATTTATTTCGCAGGTAGCTCCGAAAGATTCACAAACACCTTTAATAATCGATTCCACTCGTTGGCGAATAAAGACCGAAGTTTCTTGATTGAAATAGCGAACGGTTCCTGTAGCTGAAGCCGTGTCTGGAATGACGTTATACGTTGTACCTGAATTCAAAGTTCCAATACTAAGGACTGCTTGTTCTTTTGGCGATAAACTACGGCTAATAATACTGTGAAGTTGCGTAATGACATGAGAAATAACGAGCGTCGGATCGATGGTTTCATCTGGCATCGAACCATGTCCACCTTTTCCGAGTATGGTAAAGGAGAAGCGGTCGGCCCCGGCCATCGTAGGTCCTTCGCGAAAGCCAATCAGACCCGTTTCAAGTGGTTGCCATAAGTGATAACCGAAGATTGCATCTACATCTTTAAGCAATCCGGCTGAAACAAGTTCAGTGGCTCCACCGGGAATTTCCTCTTCAGCGTGTTGGAAAATCAACAAAATTGTTCCATGGATCTTGTCACGATTACTTGTGAGATACTTGGCAATCCCCAGTAAAATGGCCATATGCCCATCGTGCCCACATGCATGCATAACCCCTTCGTTTTTTGAAGCGAAGGGTAAATTTGTTTCTTCAGTGACGGGCAGCGCATCGATATCAGCGCGTATGCCAATCGTCTTCCCGTTATGAGCACCTTGAATCGTCCCAATCACATCTTTACCAGTGAGGCTATGTGTTTCAATTCCAAGTGCTTGAAGTTCTTTTTCGATATAATCCCGCGTGTTTTTTTCTTTGTAGGAAACTTCAGGGTTCTCATGAAGGTACCTGCGTTGTTCGGTAATCCACTGTGTTAGATCTTGTTGTATGTTCACAAAAATTCAACCTCACATTTAATTTTGAATTAAGAAAAACCAATTAAGTGCGCAACAGTAACGAAAATCGCGCCTAATAGATAATGGATAATAATCAATGGGAAAATCCATTTCACCCATTTTATCCAAGGGATACGGGCTAATGCTAGTCCGGCCATGAAGTAACCAGATGTAGGTGTGAAGATATTTGAAATCCCATCACCAAACTGGAAAGCTAGGACTGCGGTTTGCCTTGTAACACCGACTAAATCGGCTAAAGGTGCCATAATTGGCATCGTTAGAGCGGCCTGCCCACTTCCTGAAGGGACAATAAAGTTCAGGATACATTGAACGACATACATACCAATTGCGGCAAGTGCGCTAGGCATGTTGTCAATACTTGAAGCAAGTGTATTAAGAATCGTGTCCATGATTTTACCGTCTTGAAGGATAACTAGAATCGCATTCGCAAATCCGACGACAAGAGCTCCCATAACGAGAACTTGACAGCCTTTAATAAAGGCTTCAGCAATTTCACTGAAATTCATTTTTCCGAAGATCCCCATGACAATTCCCATAAGTAAAAACAGTCCTGCAATCTCAGATAAATACCATTCCAGTTCAATAACGCCATAAGCTAAAGTGACTAAGGTAGCTAGTAATGTTAAGAAAATCAGTTTATGGCCAGTGTTCATAGAAGTCATCTCGGTAGCAGCCACAATTTCTTGGTCTGGACTTCCGTATAACACACTTTTCGTTGGATCATTCTTTATTTTTTTAGCGTAGCGCATGACGTACCAAATGCTTACAGAAAGGAATACGAACCAAAGGACAATACGGAATCCCATCCCTGAAAACATCGGAACTTCAGCAATTCCTTGTGCAACTCCGACTGTAAACGGATTCATAAAGGCAGCGGTAAATCCTGCAGAAGTTCCAAGTAACACTACTGCTGCACCAACCATCGAATCATAGCCAATTAACATCATCAGAGGAACTAAAATCGTAATATATGGAATCGTTTCTTCCGCGAGTCCCAACATCGCACCGGACAAAGCGAAGAACGTCATAAGTATTGGTATGAGTAAAATTTCCTTGCCTTTCATTTTGGAGGAAATACTCCCAACAGCAGCAGTAATTGCTCCTGTAGATTGAAGGATTCCAAATGCCCCTCCAACAATAAAGATGTAAAAAATAATGCCAGCAGAGTTTGTCATCCCTTTATGAATGGATTGAAAGATATCCATAAAACCGGAAGGAGAAGATTCTACCTGTTGATACGTACCATCAATTACGATTGTACGATTATCTTCATTCACCATGCGATCGTATTCGCCCGCTGGGACGAGATAAGTTGCAATTGTTGCAAGAATAATGACCATGAATAAAATTACATACACATGTGGAATACCAAACTTCCACTTCTTCTCTTTCGACGGATCTGTCAGTTGCTGATTATCCAAACGTTTTCCTCCTTGCATATAGTAGTCGCTAACTAGTCGTTAATTCATAACAGTCTATCGGAAAATAAAATGTTCGTCAATAGTATTTAGATTATTATGAAATAGTATATAGTGACTCAAAAAGCGTAGAAAAAGAGCTTAATCCAGTATGGATATGCATTTAGATGAATAATTATCACGTTGGAATCTAGTAATAATTAATTTTTATAGGTAAGTAAATTAATGAAATATGTTGGAAAAAGCAACTTAGATGGGCAAGTCCAATTGATAAATAGCGCGAGGTCGTCCATGTTGAAAAGGTTGTTCTTCACCTATGACAGTCAAATACCCGCAATCGGCAATCTTCTTCAACATTCTTTCCGCACTTCGTCTAGTTACTTCGAAATACTCCCCAATATCACTCGATGTAAATCTGTTTACGGGTCTTGAATTGGTAAACTGAATTACTTTATTTAAATTGGTCACACTAATGCCAATTTCACTCGCTAATTGAATTAAGTCTTCGTCCTGACTTTGAAGGATGAACTTCTTTGGTTTATCATCTTGAACGTCGATGACCACTTTGTCTTCCGTAACGATATGCATATGGATAGGTAATTCACTCTTTTTTGATTGGGAATAGTTAAGTGCAATTTGCACATTGGATTCGGCTTCAATAATCGTCATACCGTATCCAAACCCAATAAAAATAGGCAAGTTCTCATCATTTGCGTAGGACGAAAGATCGTCTAGCAACTTCAAATTGGTAAGCAAGTACTCAATGCTTCCTCTTGTCCCATATAAAGCAAAAGTGTCCGTATCGGTAAGTTGAACCGTACAATTGATTTGCTTCGCGAAATAGTGCACTTTTTTACGAAGGTTTTCTAAGGAGACGATTGAATCGAATGTCTTTGAAAAGGCAATCAGACCAACCGCAACTTGAGAATGCTTAGCATGCTGCAAAACGCCTAAACTCTTTGCTTCCTCTAACGCATCGATAATATTTTTCTTAGGATCAACCATACGCATACAAGGAATCTGCAATTCTACGAGTTCATCATAAAGTGAATGAATACTTGTAACGACAAAGTCAATCTGTTTGGACTCCCATAGTGAAGCATGAGTTTCTAGGATGTCGGTCGTGACGAAATCCTTTGTAAAATCATTGGCTAACCATGGATAGTCGGTTACAAATTTTGGTGTTGGCTGAATCTCAAGTTGAAGAAGAATTAAATCGAGCAATTCCCGGTCGGGCAAATCAATCGAAATTCGTTCCAATGGAGCAATTTTCTTATTGGAGATTTCTAGTAGCGTTAGTGCAATATTTAATTCATTGTCTTCTATGTAAGCAGTGGGTTTGTTAAAAGGACCTAGATTCTTTTTTGTGAAAAAGTAAGGAAGAACGCCAGAGAAAAGATACACATCACAGTGATTTGCTTTCGAAATTAGATTGGACACTTCCTCTGCCGATTGGTATACAAAAGGGATGACTTCAATTTTACTAACTTCGGATGCATAGCACATCACCTGCGTAACCAGATCTTCCGAGCCGAATAATGCAACTTTTGTAATCAATCAATTTCCCTCCTTAAACTAACAATGAGTTTATTTTAGCACAAAAAAAAGGAAAGGCACGAGGGCCTTTCCTAGAAAATTTACTTATAGAGTTTTGGTAACTTTATATTTTTCTTTTAGTTCCGCTAATAATACTGTGTATTCGGTTTGAACACCTTTTTCAAACAGTAGTTCTTTGACTTCTTCTTTACTGTCTTCGAAAGTAGCTTCTTTCGCTTCTTTCTTATCCGTTACGTGGATAATGTGAAAGCCGTGTGTTGTTTTTACAGGTTCGCTAATATCCCCTACGTTCATTGAAAAAGCAGCTTCAGTAAACTCCTCTACCATTCTAGTAGAGTTGAAGAAACCTAATTCTCCGCCGTTCTCTGCATTGGACTCATCTGTAGAGTATTCTTTCGCAAGCTCAGCAAAGTCTTCGCCAGCATCTAACTTCTTTTTCACTTCATTTGCAGTTGCAATATCTTCCACCAAAATATGACTTGCTTCTACTTGTTCTTCTTGATTAAAGTCTTCTTTGTTTTCTTCGAAGTATGCTAGAATCTCTTCTTCAGAAATTTCTACGCGTGGTTCGATTAATTGGCGAACTGAAAGAAATTCAGCAATGTTTTCTTTAAACATAGCTTTTGTTACATTATTTTGTGTTAATAATGCTTCAAACGTTTCTTCTCCACCGAGTTCTTCAATCTGTGTAGCCATTTCAGCTTCTATCTCATCGTCGGAAGCTTTAATTTTCTGATTTTTAATTTCCAAAGCGATTAACTTTTGATCGATTAATGTATTCAGCGCTTGTTCACCAGTTGAACTCACAAGCGAGTTATACAATTCTTCTTTTGTAATTTTTTCTCCGTCAACTGTTGCAACAGATTCTTCTTTTGAAAACCCAGGGATGACAAGGATTGCAATTGCCACCACACCAAGTGCTATAAGCGAAATTAACCATTTTTTATTCATCATTTCTCCTCCAAATCTTTGATAATTCTATCATATAATTGAATTATGAACAAACTATTACGGAAATAAAAAATCCAAGGATTCCCACTAATTTATCTTGTGAGGAAGGGTAATTGTGAACTTTGTACCTTGTCCTTTTTCACTAGCAACAGTAATCGTCCCGTTGTGCATCGTGACTAGTTGTTTAACGATGGACAAGCCAAGCCCAAATTCACCGTAAGGATTCGATGTCCGCGAAACAATGGCCTTGTAAAACCGACTCCAAATTTTTTCGATGTCTTCAGGATCGATGCCAATGCCTGTATCTTCTATTTCAATCGTCGTTTCATGTTCTCCGGCAATTCCTCGTAAAAATATACTGCCATTTTCGGTAAATTGAATGCTGTTTTTTGTAATGTTAATTAAAATCTGAGTGAGACGATCATAGTCAGCAAATACGGTAATTGTTGAATCTGATGAAACGAAAATTTTGTTGTTGCGTTCGCTTGCAATACCTTCGAGTTGATCTTGAATAACTTCTAACAATTCGACAAGTTGAATATCTTGTTTGTGGAGACTAATTTGATTGGCTCGAATTTTTTCATAGTCTAAGTTCTCATTGACCAAGCGAATAAGTCTGGTCGTTTCACTGCTGGCAAGACCAAGTCCTTTTTTCTTTTCAGATTCGGGTATCATATCGTTTTTCATGCCTTCGATGATTCCTTTAATCGTTGTTAAGGGAGTCCGAAGCTCATGGGATACATCTGCCATGAATTGGCGTCTTCTATTTTCAAGGTTCTCGATTTCATCCATAGACACATTCAATTGTTCGACCATTTTGTTGAAGTCCTCCGCAAGTTCGCCGATTTCATCGAAGTTGGACGATTGAATCCGAACGGAATAATCGCCTCCAGCGACGGATGAAGTAGCTTCGCGTAATCTTTTAATTCGATTCACATGAAAATGCGATAAAATCCAGCTGAGTACTAAGGCGACAACAAGTGCGAATAATGTTGTATATATTAAATATTGATTCATACGAGAAATAACTTCACGCGACCCTTTGATAGGCGACGTTAATAGGACGCCCCCTATGAATTGGTTGTTAAGATGATAAGGTAACAAAACAAATGTTACGCCTTCATCAAACCGTTTCAATTCTTGTTTAACCGTTATGGTGTTGCCATTTTTAAGTTGTTGCCATTCGTCTTGATTTAATTCAATAAGCGGTGTTTTTAGACCCGTTGAATAGATGACCGCTGACTTTTCATCAAATAAACTGTACTGAATATCTTGTCCATTTAGCACGTTTCCGTATTGTTGCAACGTGTTTCTAGAATTGAACTGATCTTGTCCAATGTCCCTCAAAATATTCGTTCCATATGTAGTGAGCTCTTCGGTTTTATTTTCATAAACGAATTGCTCAACGAAATGAGAGAACATCAAGCTTAGGAGTAAAAAGGCAATAATTATTACGGAAATATGGCTTGCCAGTTGTTGGTATAAGTATTTGATTTTCATTTCGAATCACCTAGCGGATCTGCGGTTTCATCGAACCGATAACCTACACCCCAAACCGTGTGAAAATAGGAATGTTCTGCCGTTGAAATTTTTTCGCGAAGACGTTTAATATGAACATCGACAGTTCGGTCATCCCCGTAGAAATCATATCCCCAAACATTATCTAGAAGTTGGTCGCGAGAAAATACTTGTTTGGGGTGTTGAACAAAATGGGAAAGCAGGTCAAATTCTTTCGGCGTCAAATTGCGTATTGGTTCACCGTCACGAAGTACTTCACGAGTGCTTTTATTAATCGTGAAATGCTTTGTTTGAATGAGGTTTTCATCGACCGTGAGCTCTGTAGTAGGCGTGTATCTGCGTGTTACCGCTTTAATCCGTGCCATCAGAGCCAATGGGCTGAACGGTTTTGTGACATAGTCATCTGCTCCCATTTCAAGGCCAAGGACTTGGTCCGATTCGCTATCTTTTGCAGTCAGCATAATAATGGGGCGGGCGTACTTTTCCTGCCGTAGCTTTCGACAAATCGAAACACCGTCCATTCCTGGCAGCATCCAATCAATAATTAAGCAGTCCCAGTTTTCTTCACGCGCGCGGTTATAACCTACCAGGCCGTCCTTAACGAATTCCCCTTGAATTCCTTCTTTTATAAAAAACATTTCAATCATCGCAGAGACACTTTCATTGTCTTCAATTACTAATATCTTCAACAGAGCGCACCCCCTTTTCCGACTAGCTATTCATTTCAAAGTAAAACGAAAACGGGGAATATGCAACTAGAAAGACCTTTCCCAATTGTAGATAAGGGAAAGGTCTTTCTGAACGTTAGTTATTCATGGACTTTGTACTTGATAACGTAACGTCTATTTGTTTCTCTTCTGCACCCCTGTAAATAGTGAATTTTGCTGTGTCGCCGACTTTTAGTTCTGAGTAAAGAAACTTACGAAGGTCCGTTGAGTTATTAATGTTCGTTCCATTAATAGCTGTAATGACATCTTCAACCTGAAGTCCTGCTTTACCTGCAGCTGATTCGGGATCGATACTTGCAACCATGACGCCACCTTCAACGGATTCCGGGAGGTGCTGTACATACATCGCTGGTACTTGCGTGAGATCTGTAAGACCAATTCCGATATAGGGGCGAACTACTTCTCCGTTTGTTGTCATTTCATCAACCAAAGGTCCAACTTCGTTACTTGGAATGGCGAAGCCGAGTCCTTCAACACCGCCTTTAGAAATTTTCAAACTATTAATACCAATTACTTCGCCTGCAGTATTTAAGAGGGCGCCGCCTGAATTACCAGGGTTAATGGCGGCATCCGTTTGAATGACGTTTAACTCCCAGTTTCCTGCAGACGTTTCGACGGTAATTGCTCGGTCAACAGCGCTCACAATTCCTTGAGTCACAGTACCGGAAAAATCAAGGCCCAGTGGATTTCCGATGGCTATGACTTGGTCACCGGCACGAAGTTTTTCTGAATCTCCGAACTCAAGAACCGTATCCGCATATTTTGAGTCAATTGTTACGACGGCCAAGTCTGTTAACGCATCTTTACCGACTAAGTTTGCCTCGGTCGTTTCTCCGTTTTCAAGCGATACTTCAATCTTCTCGGCATTTTCAATAACGTGATTATTTGTCACGATATAAGCAAGATCTCCATCAATTTTGTAAACGACTCCAGAACCTGTACCGCTTTTTACACTTTTTGTTCCCTCAGCAAAGTGATTTCCCGAGTTTTGGTAATTAATAATGCCAACAATACCGCTGGCTGCGTGTTCAACCATATCCGAAAGAGAATAGCCTTCGGTTGCAGCGAGTGGCTTTAGATCTTCTGTAGGTGCTGTGACGGTAGTTGGCGTTGGGTCTTGAGGCTCTGGAGTTAGCAAGTCTGTATTTGTGACAACGCCTAAAGTGAATGCTGAACCTAAAACCGCTGCTCCAATGGTAGATAAAAATCGATAACTTCTTTTATTTTTTCTTTCATTTTCCATAGTGTATTCCTCCTGTTGTACTAGATTATCTTTAGTCTACAACAGAAATATGAACAAATTATTACGGAGAAGTCCCTATTTGTAATCTGAATATTATGAATTGACATTCCATTTCTAGTTGCATACACTATTATATACATGTGTGATATCGAGTACCGCTTATCGGTAATTAATTTAAAAAGGAGTTTATTAAATGAAAAATCTAGTGTTGCCTGTTGTTCAATTTACGAAAGAGCAAAATACATTTAGACATGAAGTACGCGCATTTTTAAATAAAGAGAGAGAAAAAGGAACGTTCGTTCAAGCGAATGACTCATGGTTAAGTGGTTATTCAGAAGAGTTTTCCAAACTGATTGGAAAACAAGGGTGGATTGGAATGACATGGCCTAAAAAATATGGCGGAAGTGAAAGAAGTTCCATTGAGCGCTACATTCTAACTGAAGAACTTTTAGCGGCAGGTGCCCCAGTTGCTTCGCATTGGTTTGCGGATCGACAAACGGGACCTCTATTTTTACGCTTTGGTACGGAAGAACAAAAGGAGTATTTTCTGCCCAAAATTACGAAGGGGGAACGTTACTTTTCAATTGGACTCAGTGAACCAAACAGCGGATCCGATTTAGCTTCAATTAGTACCCGTGCAGAAAAAACAGAAGGTGGATGGCTGCTAAATGGTTCCAAGACTTGGACGAGTGGAGCGCATCACTCCCATTATATGATTACGCTTTGTAGAACTTCTCCTCAGGATTCAAGCAAACGCCACGACGGACTAAGTCAATTAATCGTCGACTTGGCAGCTCCTGGAGTGACAATTCAACCGATTCAATATTTAACAGGTGAGAATCATTTTAACGAAGTGTTTTTTGAAAACGTATTCATTCCAGATAATCGTTTAATTGGAGAAGTAGGAAATGGCTGGCAGCAAGGAATGACAGAGCTTGCATTTGAGCGGAGTGGTCCTGAGCGAATCCTAAGTACATTCCCATTGCTTGAAGAATTGGTTCGCCTCCTAAAAGAGAAGAAAGATGTCACTGGGTTAAAAACGGCGTCGAAACTACTTGCTGAAATGTGGAGCTTAAGATGCATGTCTATTGGGGTTGCAAAACTTCTTGAAGATGGAAAAGACGTAAATATGATTGCCGCATTAGTGAAAAATATGGGGACGGCTTACGAACAAAGCATTCCAGAAATTGCAAGGTTACTTATTTCTACGCATCCAAAAATGGACGGAGAAAATCGTTACGATGTGCTCATGGCACAGTCAATTTTACATTCGCCTGGATTCACACTAAGAGGTGGAACAACGGAGATCTTAACAGGAATTGTTGCAAAAGGAGTTGTCGCAAATTGAGTGATATAAAAGACATGATTGTCGATGTGACAAATAATATTTTTAAAGATCATACATCTAAAGAGCTAATCGACAAGTCGGAGAACGGCGAATGGTCGCAAGGACTATGGGATGTACTAAGCGAGTCGGAACTGATTTCAATCGGTATTCCGGAAGGTCAAGGTGGATCAGGGGGCGATTTTGAAGATGCGTTCAGCATTATCAATCTTGCTGGAAAGTACGCAGTCCCTCTACCTTTAAGTGAAACGATTATAGTGAAAAAGACACTTGCAGAACTTGGGCAAAAAACGAATAGTGATCCTGTGACAAGCAGCATTGAGCTAGGAAATACGGTTCAATTTGTAAAAACAGATGAAGGTTTTTTGATTACAGGAACGCTTACCAACGTCCCGTGGGGGAGGCATGTGAAAAGTGTACTTGCCCTTGGTGAATTAGAAGGTAAAACAGTTGTGGGTTTATTACCAATCGACAAGGCGGATGTACAACTGACTAATAATATAGCGGGTGAACCAAGAGATACTTTGGTATTTGAGAACGTTCAAGTCAAAGATTTGCAGCTCCATCCAGTTGACCGAGATGCATTCATAGAAAAAATGGTTAATCTATTCACCTTATCAAGAATTACGATGATGGCAGGTGCAATTGAGACGATTTTGGAATTGACTGTTAGGTATACGAAAGAACGCGAGCAATTCGGTAGACCACTTCACCGTTTTCAAATGGTTCAACAACATTTGGCTACGTTAGCAGGCGAAACTGTCATTACAATCTCGTCTATGAATAACGTAATTGAAGTCTATAAAGAGGGGCAATTTGTCCGTGAATTGGCGTATGCCCGTATACGAGTGAATGAGGCTGCGAGAATCGTCGCAAAAAGTGCTCACCAAACACACGCGGGAATCGGTGTAACGTATGAACACCGTTTACATCAATACACACGAAGGTTATGGGCGTGGCGTGAAGAATACGGAAATGAAACGGTTTGGCTGGAAAAGGTGGCAACGTATCTATTGGAGTCTCCTGAAGAAGGACTATGGGAAACAATGACAAAGTGAAGAATTTATGTAGACAGCTGAAGACCAACAATGAGGAGGAGTTCAAATGACAGATTTACTTTTTACAGTGGAAAACAACATTGCTAGGATTACATTAAATCGTCCAGATAGTTTAAATGGCTTTAGTGAAGAAATGATTGATTTATGGATTAAAGCTTTAGAGACAGTGCGTGATTCGGATGAGATTCGGGCTGTTGTTGTTTCAGGAAATGGAAGATGCTTCTGTGCGGGTGGAGATATTAAGGCAATGGCCGCTGGTGAGGGATTTTATAGAAGTGAACGTGACGTAGTTTCGACGGCGATGGCACGAAAAAATTCACTGTGGAAGAAAGTGCAACGTGTACCTTTATTACTCGAAGAAATTGATCAACCAGTTATTGCAAAAGTGCACGGTTTTGCATACGGTGCGGGCATGGATATGGCGCTAATGTGTGATATTCGAATTACATCTGAAAGTACAAAGTTTTCGGAGAGCTATGTGAATGTCGGAATTGTACCAGGTGACGGCGCAGCGTACTTCTTACCCAAACTAGTTGGCCTTGATAAAGCGCTCGATATGCTATGGACAGCGAAAGTTGTTGATGGAAAAGAAGCACAAGATATTGGACTCGTTACCTATGCTGTTCCAGACGATGAACTCGACGCCTTTACAGAAGCGTATGTAGAGAAACTAGTGAAGGGACCACAGCAAGCAATCCGATTAATTAAGAGAGCGGTTTACCAGAATCGCGATATGACGTTAAGGGCTTCATTAGACATGATTTCTTCGTCAATGGGATTGGTCACGGAACTCGACGATTACAAAGAAGGCGTCCAATCGATTGTTGAGAAAAGAAAACCAAAGTTTAACTAAAAAGGTTTGGGAGGCACGTATGAAACAACCATTAGAAGACATACAAGTTCTTGATTTGTCTAGAGTGTATGCGGCGCCAGCTGGGGCAATGGTTCTAGGGGATCTTGGAGCAGACGTAATCCGTATTGAACACCCAGATGGAACAGATAGTATGAGGGATTGGGGTCCGTTTATTAACGGTGAAAGCACCTATTATTTAGCTGCGAATCGAAACAAGCGCTCTGTCACCTTAAACTTAAAAGAACCTAAAGGAAAAGAGTTATTTCTTAAACTTGTGAAAAATGCCGATATTGTTTTGGAAAATTTTAAAACAGGCACAATGGAGAAGATGGGTCTTGGTTATGAGGATTTAAAGAAAGTAAACGATAAAATAATTCACTGCTCAGTTACCGGGTTTGGTCATACGGGCCCAGCGAAGGATGAGCCAGGATTTGATCCGGTTATTCAAGCGATGAGCGGACTAATGGACGTTACAGGCCAAAGTGAGGGAGAAGCTACAAAGGTAGGGATTCCGATTTCTGATATTTTAACATCTAATTATGTTGCAATGAGTATACTTGCGGCCATTCGTATGAGAGATGTGAATCATGTCGGTCAACATATTGACTTGGCCCTGTTAGATGTTCAACTTAGTAGCATGGCGAATGTATCGAGTAGTTACTTAAATACAGGAGTTGTTTCGAAAAGGGTCGGAAATAGTCACAACAACGTCGTTCCCTATCAAGTATTTCAATGTAAAGATGTCCCTATCATGATAGCTGTTGGGAATGATAGGTTGTTTGCAAGGTTTTGTGAGCTAGTGGACCGCAAAGAATGGGTTACTGATGAAAGGTATGCAACGAATGAAAATCGAAAAAAACATGAAAATGAGCTGGTATCTCAAATAAAAGATATAATCAGCGAGAAATTAGCAGACGAATGGATTCGATTGTTTTCTAAGTACAATATTCCAGCGGGGAAAGTGAATACAATTGAAGAAGCCATCCATCAGCCTCAAGCGAAGGCAAGAGGGTCTGTTGAAAAGGTAGTTCACCCAATCGTTGGGACTACGCAAATGATTAAAAATCCGATGCGATTCTCAGGGTTAAATATTACGAGTAGGTACGCTCCTCCGCTTCTTGGAGAACATACTGAAGCTTTTTTAAGTGAAGAACTTGGTCTAGATAGTGAAGAATTAGAGCAATTAAAAAGAGATTCGATTATTTAGGCTAGAAAGCGGGTAATGAAGGGATAGATCATCGTGACAGAAGAAAAATTTTCTAAAAATTATTCGTTACAAACGGTTCATCGTGCGATTCAAATATTAAAAGTTTTTTCTAGAGAACATACGTATTTATCGCTAACAGAACTACATAAACTAACGGGGCTGTCGGTTTCTACACTTCAGCGTTTAACTTCGACGTTGGTTTATGAGGGGTTTTTGCATAGGAACGAGCAAACAAAAAAGTACCAACTTGGACTCGGCTTATTATTCCTCGGTGAATTGGTCGAAAAAAGTTCAGGGATTGTTTCTATCGCCCAACCTGTCCTTGAAAGAATTAATCGCGCAACGACAGAAAGCGTTAGTTTAAATATTATTGAAAACAATGAACGAAGATGTATTTATAATCTAGGTAGCCAACACAAATTAAGTGCAAACACTTATGTTGGCGACACGTCACCGCTTTATGCTGGTGCTACAGCTAAAGTATTATTGGCGAACTTATCTACTGCAGAAATTCATATGTATTTAGATGAAGTCGAGTTCGAGCAAATCACAGAAAAAACGATTACTTCAAAAGGTGAATTGTTAACAGATCTTAGAGAAATCAAAGAACAAGGATATGCAATAAGTTACGGAGAACGAGTGAAAGGTGCTGTTTCTGTCAGTGCGCCCGTGATTAATGAGTACGACGAAGTGTTGGCCTCCATAACCGTTATCATTCCTTCTGTTCGTTTTGAGGAGCATGCTCTGGACGAATTAATTCAAGTAGTTGTAAGTGGGGCAACAGAAATTAAGGCGCAGTTAAAAGGATGAAAAACAAAGGAGTCTTTATAACGGGCGCGGCAAGAGGAATGACTGGCCAAGCAATTGTTTTATACGGCGTAGTAAAATAATTGTCGAAAGATTACATGCATAAAAGGTTGAACTATTCTGCCTAGTCTGACAGAATAGTAGTTAAGTAGTTTGTAAGCGCATACATAAGTTGTTTTGCGCACTAATCATTTGAGGAGGAATAAGAATGGTTCAAGCAGTCGAAAATCCAGTATACGCATTTCCAAATACCGAAGGCGCGAAGGTGAACTTTAAAGAACGATATGAGAACTTTATTGGAGGCAAATGGACGGCACCAGTAAAGAAAGAGTACTTTGATAACGTCACTCCTGTTACGGGTAAGGTTTTTACGCAAGTCGCGCGCTCGACAGCTGAAGATATTGAATTAGCACTCGATGCTGCACATGCGGCAAAAGACGCTTGGGGAACGACATCAGTTACAGAGCGCTCTAATATTCTACTCAAAATTGCCGATCGAATGGAAAAGAACTTAGAGATGTTGGCTGTTGCAGAGACTTGGGATAACGGAAAAGCTGTTCGTGAAACATTGAACGCAGATTTACCGCTCGCAATTGACCATTTCCGGTATTTCGCCAGTGCAATTCGTGCTCAAGAAGGCGGCGTAAGTCAGATTGATAATGACACTGTGGCTTATCATTTCCATGAGCCAATCGGAGTCGTTGGACAAATCATTCCATGGAATTTCCCGATTTTAATGGCGGTATGGAAGCTGGCACCTGCTCTTGCAGCGGGTAACTGTGTTGTGTTGAAGCCGGCTGAACAAACTCCAGTATCGATTTTAGTCCTTATGGAATTAATTGAAGACTTACTTCCAGCAGGTGTTATTAACGTCGTCAATGGTTTTGGACTTGAAGCTGGAAAACCACTTGCTTCAAGCTCACGGATTGGAAAAATTGCATTTACAGGTGAAACGACAACGGGTCGCCTCATTATGCAATATGCTTCTCAAAATGCAATTCCAGTAACACTAGAGCTTGGTGGTAAATCTCCGAATATTTTCTTTGAAGATATAATGGATGAGGACGATGCATTTTTCGATAAAGCAATTGAAGGATTCGTCATGTTTGCTCTTAATCAAGGGGAAGTGTGTACATGTCCTTCACGCGCCTTAATTCAGGAATCGATATATGATAAGTTTATGGAGCGTGTGATAGAGCGTGTTGAAGCGATAAAAACGGGTAATCCACTTGATCCAACAGTTATGATGGGCGCACAGGCATCTACCGAGCAGTTGGAAAAAATCTTGTCTTACCTAGATGTAGGTAAGCAAGAAGGAGCCGAATGTTTAACGGGCGGCGAACAGAATAAGTTGGGTGGCGAATTTGAAGGCGGATACTACGTGAAGCCAACTGTCTTTAAAGGGAATAACAAAATGCGTATTTTCCAAGAAGAAATTTTTGGTCCTGTTGTTTCTGTCACAACATTCAAGACAAAAGAAGAAGCGCTTGAAATTGCGAATGACACATTGTACGGATTAGGATCTGGCGTATGGACTAGGGATATGAACACAGCGTATCGTTTCGGACGCGGTATTCAAGCAGGTCGCGTTTGGACAAATTGCTACCATGTCTACCCAGCACATGCTGCATTCGGAGGATATAAAGCTTCTGGTGTAGGACGTGAAAACCACCTAATGATGTTAAGTCATTACCAACAAACGAAAAATATGCTTGTTAGTTATAATGAAAACAAACAAGGATTCTTTTAATAGAAAAGGAGGAAAGTGTGGATGACTGAACGCGTAATCGCAACGGATACTGCACTTGAACTCATGGATTATTTGAAGAAGAAACACGGTCCGCTTATGTTCCATCAGTCAGGAGGATGTTGTGATGGCTCTTCACCGATGTGTTATCCAGACGGAGAACTAATCGTTGGAGATCATGACGTCTTACTAGGTTATATTGGCGGTGCCCCGTTTTACATGCACAAAAACCAGTTCGACTATTGGAAGCATACACAACTTATCATCGACGTTGTAGATGGTCGGGGTGGTATGTTTTCATTAGAAGGGGTTGAGGGAAAGCGTTTCTTAACGAGATCGCGTGCCTTTACTCCTGAAGAGAATAAAGAATTGCAACTATAAAACGAAATGCCTTCTGGTGAAAATCCAGAAGGTATTTTTTTTATTTAGAGAAGTTTGTGCATATTGTTGGGTACTGCTACGTAAGGTTGTAGTGCGTGACAAAATTCACGTCAAGTATGCGAGTTGGGAAGAGTCCAACAGAATAGGGAGGAATTTAGTATGGTGCAAGCAATTGATAGTAAGGTGTATGCTTTTCCAAACACAAAGGGAGCGAAGGTTAATTTTAAAGATAGGTACGAAAACTATATAGGTGGAGAGTGGACACAACCTGTAAAAGGCCAGTACTTTGATAATCCAACACCTGTGACGGGTAAAAAGTTCACCGAAGTAGCACGTTCGACTGCAGAAGATGTAGAGCTCGCTTTAGACGCAGCGCATGCAGCGAAAGAGGCGTGGGGGACGACATCTGTTACAGAGCGTTCCAACATTTTGCTGAAAATTGCAGATCGTATGGAACAAAACTTGGAGATGCTTGCCGTTGCAGAAACATGGGAAAATGGGAAAGCGATTCGTGAGACGTTGAACGCAGATCTACCACTTGCAATTGATCATCTTCGCTATTTTGCTGGAGCGATTCGTGCGCAAGAAGGCGGAGTCAGTCAGATTGACAAGGACACAGTAGCGTATCATTTCCACGAGCCAATCGGTGTCGTCGGACAAATTATTCCTTGGAATTTCCCGATTTTAATGGCGATTTGGAAGCTAGCTCCTGCACTTGCTGCTGGAAACTGTGTCGTGCTAAAGCCGGCGGAACAAACTCCTGCGTCAATTTTAGTTCTCGTTGAATTAATCGAGGATTTATTGCCAAAAGGTGTTTTGAACGTAGTCAATGGTTTTGGACTCGAAGCAGGCAAGCCTCTTGCGTCTAGTTCACGCGTTGGAAAAATTGCATTTACAGGTGAAACGACTACTGGTCGCCTCATTATGCAGTATGCATCACAAAATACAATTCCGGTCACGCTGGAACTTGGTGGGAAATCACCGAATATTTTCTTCGAAGATATTATGGATAAAGACGATGCGTTGCTTGATAAAGCAATAGAAGGTTTTGTCATGTTCGCGCTAAATCAAGGCGAAGTATGTACGTGTCCATCCCGCGCACTAATTCAAGAGTCAATCTACGATAAATTTATGGAGCGTGCAATCGAGCGGGTGAAAGCCATTAAGACGGGGAATCCGCTTGACCCGGAAGTGATGATGGGCGCACAAGCATCGACAGAACAAATGGAAAAAATCCTTTCTTATCTAGATATAGGCAAGCAAGAAGGTGCAGAATGTTTGGTGGGTGGTGCACAAAACCACTTGGAAGGCGAACTGAAAGATGGCTACTACATCCAACCGACTGTCTTCAAAGGCGACAACAAAATGCGTATTTTCCAAGAAGAGATTTTTGGGCCAGTTGTTTCAGTAACGACATTTAAAACAAAAGAAGAGGCATTGGAAATCGCAAACGACACGTTATACGGTTTAGGTTCAGGCGTATGGACGCGCGACACAAATACAGCTTACCGTTTAGCGAGAGGCATTGAGGCTGGACGTGTCTGGACAAATTGCTACCACGCTTACCCTGCACATGCGGCATTCGGAGGGTACAAAGCGTCTGGAATCGGTCGTGAAAATCACAAAATGATGCTGGATCATTACCAACAAACAAAAAACGTACTCGTTAGTTATAGTGAAGACAAACTAGGATTCTTTTAAGAGTTAACTAGACTCTTCTTGGAAGCATACCCATTTACTATCGACGTCGTAGAAGGACGCGAAGGTATGTTTCCATAATACGTTGAAAGTAGAAAACCCTTCCGAAACTTGGAAGGGTTTTTAATGTTGTTGTTGATCATTGCGAATTAATCCCAGTAGTTAAACAGGATTTACCCAATGTTTTGTGGCTTCCAATAAGCAATCTGGCTTAATTCAAAGCTATTTAATTCGTTGTCAATGAGTAAAGGGTGTTTTTTAGAAGGGTTTATTTGCAAGGGTTGATTTAGTTTTTCATTTTCGATAATTTGATAATGCGGGCTAAATTCCTGCGCGAGAAAAGGTTCATCGATAAATTGGATGAACTGCTCTTCGATGTTAGATGCAAATGCAAGGAATGGATAATGTTTATTAAGCAAAACATGAAAAATCCGACCGAAAACATCGACTTTAACGTTGTAAAAATTGGATGGGTAGATGGGTTCTGTGAAATCTAGAATCTTACCTTTATTACTTAAAATAAGTGCATAACAAAGGTGTTTAAATTGTTTTCCATCAATACTTTTGGGAAACCTAGTTCTTGGATCATGAAATCCAGTAACGCCATTTAAAAGAAGCATTGAATGACCACCTTTATATAAACCTTTTGCGCATTTCAGGTGACGGTAGCGCACAAGCATCTTCTTTTTTGCCAAACCATTTGTAACGATTTTTTGCGAATCGGTCATAAAAGCCGTTCCGGATAACGGGTGGTACGAGTATGAATAGGTATAACAGATGCCATAATCCATCGAGCTTTTTTGCAATACGAAGCGCTGCAGTGGATCTAGTATAGACTTTATTATTTTCAATTAACACTAGACTATCAACGTCGCTTGGAATGTTTTGTTCTTTGACGAGTTTCTGGCCGACTTCACTTTGTAATGAAGTAAATAGAAAATGTGCCGCAGGGTCTCTTTTTATTATAAATTGTACACTGGAGTCGCAAAAGTTACACTCACCATCAAATAAGATAATTCGCTTCATTCGAATACCTCCTTGATTTTATGTATATGTTTTTAGTATAACCTTATAAACGATAAAGAAAACTATTGGAGCAGGCTCATTTGCATTTCATTGAATATTTAGTATAATTAAAGAGAGGTTCTGGTAAATGTGTTGCTGCCCTATTTATTTTGCCACGGTAAAATTTGTTAGGAGGCTGATTGTATGGAACGCTTAAACATTGAGTCGGAAGAAATGCAAAGAAGGCAAGACAAGGATTACATTGCCTCTTTAAGAATGGTCGGAGAAGGTGCGCCGGACTATTTTTCGGTGGAAGATGACTGGGATGAAGAGGTTCAAGCGAAAGAAGATAAAAAGCTACCTCGAACGTACCAATAATACTTTAATCAAAAGAGTTTCCTAATATAACTGGGAGACTCTTTTTTATTTGGGTATATCTGGACACTATATGTCACGACATGATATAGTCAAGGTGTGACATATTGAGTTTGCAGAACGGAAGTGATGTCCATTGAAAATTGAGAAAATCATTAAATCTTATATTCCGATGACTGAAACAGCGTTTTATATTTTGTTGTCACTTTCGGTTCCTCGTCATGGCTACGGAATTATTAAACATGTGGAAGAGTTAACGGAAGGACGCTTAGTTCTTGGATCGGGAACGATTTATGGTACGTTGAAAAAAATGCAGAGAGACGGAATCGTCGTTATCTTCGCTGATGAAAAAAGGAAAACTATTTATGAAGTATCCGATGTAGGAAAAGTGCTAATGCGCAACGAAATGGCCCGTTTAAAAGAGTTGCATGCAAATGTTATGGCCAGTGAGGAGGAGTTCAATTGATTAAAAAATGGAGACCTTTTTGGAGTTACGATGTTGAAAAAACGGAGAAGTGGTTGTCGTTGAATGCAGCCGAGGGCAAAAAGTTAGTAGGCGTGAATCCTAATTCCCGGATGTTCGTATTTGAAGAAGCGGAACGTGAAAAGGTAGATTATCAAGTCGTTTATGATCGTACGCACGCTGGATTACCCCGTGCACTTGGAGAATCAGGCTGGGTGAAATCAATTACGGAAGGAAATTGGAAGTTCATCAAAAACGGCGAAGAGTCGATTCAAAGTTTTCCATCTAGAGAAGGAATTTTGAGAAGAAATCGATTGCATTCAAATATAGTAACGGTCGTTGCTTTTTTCTCTGGCATGCAATCGATTTTATTAGTATTACTCCTTTTGGTACTGATATTTTCGGGTGAACCAATCGAAGGTGAAGGTCAGTTATTGTGGGTTCTTGGACTACCTATTTTACAAAGTCTCGTAGTTGTATTTCTTGCTGTCTACACATCGATTAAATTAAGGCGCTTCGAAAATAAGTTTTTTGAGACTTCTATTGATGAACAAACAACGAAAGGTGAAACTTTTGTAAAGTGGAAGTTTGGCTGGATGTACGCTCCGGATTTAATTGAAAACTGGTTATCGGATATGGCTGCAAAAGGGAATCATCTTGTTCGAGTGGGGAAGCCAGGTACAAGGTTTATTTTCGAAAAGGGAGCACCGAAACATGTATCCTACTTGTACGATTATCAACTTAAGACGTCTCCTGATTACTATGATATTCATAAAAGTGCAGGGTGGCAGTTGAAATTTACTACGCAGTTTTCATTTACGAAATATTCGATATGGCAGAAAGACTATGAGGTCGGCGAAAAAAAGCCTGAGTTTACGTACGACGCATTGGAGAAAAAAGCACAAGTTCGAAGGGTGGTAATCTCAAGCATGACCTTAACCCTTTATTTACTGGCAGTTTTAGCGATTAACTTGTGGCTCAATTTTGTTAATTACCAACAAAGCGTAATCAATCAGGTCTTCGTCGTACTCTTAATAATTACGTTATTGATTCCCATTCACCTAGTGACTCGAGTCGTTTTGTATGCGCGGAGAATGCTTCATGTTTGAATGAAAAAATAGGGATGTCCTACTAGTCGAGCAAATTGGCTGAGGGCATCTTTTTTGTTGAACAGGAGTTATTTAGTAGTTATGGAATACGTCCGGTTGCGCTTTTCACCTTCTGCATGCAACTTCATACTTTGTAAGATCCGGGTTGCGGTTGAACGCTGGGGAACATTTAGAAACTCCCGACAGTCTTTATTTGTCATTTTCTCACCGAAAAGTAGGAACCAATCGTGTATGGCTTGAATGTGAGCATCCGTATTTTTTTTATTACAAGAAGGGCAAATCCAACCTGCTCTATATTTCTGCATGCCGAATGAGTGACAAGACGGGCATCGAACACCTGTTGAAAAGTCATTTTTAGTAAGGGAATAAGTTGAACAAATTGATTGTGGGATATACTCACCATCGCCTTGGATTAATTCATGTACTACTTGAGAAAAGGTTTTTTCATCTAAAATGGGGTTCGAAGATGGAAGGTTTCGGATGTAAGAGGGAATTGCATTTGGATATAAAAACGGAATAACTGTGTCGTGCACATGGACTTCTTTCTTTGGAAAAACTAAGACAACCGCACCGTATATGGGTAATGAAATAGTGCGACTATAAAACCAATCTTGAAGAAGCTCTATGTTTGACTGTACTTGGGAAATGGGACTGTTATAAGCTTTTGTCTCGCCGGAATCAAGGGTTTGTACAAGTTGCGGGGGATTTTCTTTTACCAGAATGCTACCAGCAATGTTCTTGGTTTCGAAAATGACTGCAAATGAAGGAGTTAAGAACAGGGAGTCGATTTGAAAGTCGGTGCTAGATTTTAAGGATAATCCGTTGAATATTTTATATCTACCAGGAAAAGTGTAGCTTTGAAACACTCGATCAACGCGCTCCTCCCCGGCAAATCCACTCATTCGAGAAGAGTATGCACTTTGAAGTCGAGGAACGATGTCGTGCTGAGGATGAATTCGCGATAATGCGGCTCTTAAACCCCCTATAATAAGCGGTTCACGACGCGGTTTAATTATGATAAACACCAGCCTCCTTTAAATTGTAATTGCTTTACATTCTATCATGGGGTGTTTGAATATTCAATGTTTTTAAGGTTGTTTTGTGGTGGGTACTGGTTGCTCCCTTATGGCGGGGGTTTATTCCCGTACCGCGAAATCGCCGTCGTTTATTCTCGTATGGCCACGGATTGCTCCCGTATCGCACAAGTTTATTCCCGTAACGATGCCATTTGCTCCCGCAACGAGCGTTTTATTCCCGCAACGCGAGATCCTCGTCCTTTATTCTCGTATAGCCCCCGGTTGCTCCCGTATCGCACGAGTTTATTCCCGTAACGATGCTGTTTGCTCCCGCAACGAGCGATTTATTCCCGCAACGCGAAATCGCTGCGGTTTATTCTCGTATGGCTACTGGTTGCTCCCGTATCGCACGAGTTTATTCCCGTAACGGTGTAATTTGCTCCCGCAACGAGCGATTTATTCCCGCAACGCGAAATCGCCTCGGTTTATTCTCGTATGGCGACTGTTTGCTCCCGTATGGCACGAGTTTATTCCCGTAACGCTGCCATTTGCTCCCGCAACGAGCGATTTATTCCCGCATCGCGAAATCACCGCCGTTTATTCTCGTATGGCCCCCGGTTGCTCCCGTATCGCACGAGTTTATTCCCGTAACGGTGTAATTTGCTCCCGCAACGAGCGATTTATTCCCGCAACGCGAAATCGCCGTCGTTTATTCTCGTATGGCGACTGTTTGCTCCCGTATGGCACGAGTTTATTCCCGCATCGCGAAATCACCGCCGTTTATTCTCGTATGGCCCCCGGTTGCTCCCGTATCGCACGAGTTTATTCCCGTAACGCCACCATTTGCTCCCGCAACGAGCGTTTTATTCCCGCAACGCGAAATCCTCGGTTTATTCTCGTATGGCGACTGGTTGCTCCCGTATCGCACGAGTTTATTCCCGTAATGCTGCCACTTGCTCCCGCAACGGCCGATTTTTTCCCGCAACGCGAAAACACCGTCGTTTATTCTCGTATGGCGACTGGTTGCTCCCGTATCGCACGAGTTTATTCCCGTAACGATGCCACTTGCTCCCGCAACGGCCGATTTATTCCCGCAACGCGAAATCCTCGTCGTTTATTCTCGTAAGGTCACCGGTTGCTCCCGTGTCGCACAAGTTTATTCCCGTAACGCCACCATTTGCTCCCGCAACGAGCGATTTATTCCTGCAACGCAAAATCGCCGCGGTTTATTCTCGTATGGCCACGGATTGCTCCCGTATGGCGTGAGTTTATTCCCGTAACGATGTCATTTGCTCCCGCAACGCGAAATCACCGCCGTTTATTCTCGTATGGCCACTGGTTGTTCCCGTATCGCGCGAGTTTATTCCCGTAACGATGCTGTTTGCTCCCGCAACGAGCGATTTATTCCCGCAACGCGAGATCCTCGTCCTTTATTCTCGTATGGCGACGGATTGCTCCCGTATGGCGTGAGTTTATTTCCGTAACGATGTCATTTGCTCCCGCAACGCGAAATCACCGTCGTTTATTCTCGTATGGCCACTGTTTGCTCCTGTATCGCGCGAGTTTATTCCCGTAACGATGCTGTTTGCTCCCGCAACGAGCGTTTTATTCCCGCAACGCGAAATCCTCGTCGTTTATTCTCGTATGGCCCCCGGTTGCTCCCGTATCGCACGAGTTTATTCCCGTAACGATGCCATTTGCTCCCGCAACGAGCGTTTTATTCCCGCAACGCGAGATCCTCGTCCTTTATTCTCGTATGGCGACCGGTTACTCCCGTATGGCACGAGTTTATTCCCGTAACGATGCTGTTTGTTCCCGCAACGAGCAATTTATTCCCGCAATGCGAGATCCTCGTCCTTTATTCTCGTATGGCGACGGATTGCTCCCGTATGGCGTGAGTTTATTCCCGTAACGATATCATTTGCTCCCGCAACGCGAAAACGCCGTCGTTTATTCTCGTATGGCCACCGGTTGCTCCCGTATCGCACGAGTTTATTCCGGTAACGCCACCACTTGCTCCCGCAACGCCCAATTCATTCCCACAACACAAAATCGCCCACACTCTATTCCAAATAAAAGTAATTCTCCTACAAAACGCATGGGAATAGTCGTCAGCCCGTGAATCACATAACTTTTCACATGTAATAGAAGGAGGAGGTGAGAATATGATGCAACAACACCATAATCAACATAATTGTGGCAATCAGATGGGCAACCAAATGGGTAACCAGATGGGCAACCAAATGCAGCCAATTGTCTGTCCGACGCAGTATCGGTTTCATAACCAATTTGTTCCACAAGTCGTTCCTGTGATTCATCCGATCGTTAACGTGAACCGTGAATATACAGTTCCAGTACCTCGTCACTACTACACAGAGACAACTGAAAATGTATCAGGTGGAATGGTAATGCCTGGCTACGGTCCAGGAGGTCCTCGACCAGGTATGGGTGGTTTCGGTCCCGGTCCAGGAGGCTTCGGTCCAGCAGGTATGGGTGGAACTAGACCTGGATGGAGAGGTCCAGGATGTAGACCAAGGTTCTGATTTCGTTTTATGGTAGAATACAACTATCATAAATTCGATCTGAGGGTGAATCTGTTGAGGGGTTTAAAATATGTCATACCTATTATGATCTTAGTAATGGGAACTAGTTGGGTCATGCTGTCTCGTAACCACCAGGAAGTTTCGGACGTGGCGCGTGTATTGATTACGATTGGTGCAACGATCGTGAGTGGAGTTATTTCCTACTTCCTGTTTCCGAAAGAAGAAGGCGAAGAAGAGTGAAAAAGTGGGGCCCCTTTTACGCAGGGGTCCCACTTTTTTATGTTCAAAAAGAAACGCAGAAAATTTGGGGTCTAAACTAAGGCATGGATTGTCAACACTAAGCATGTTGCAGGCGCAATGCTTATCAATTGCGAAAGAATAGGAATGTCCTGTACAATTAAGTCAAAGATAGTCAAAGTCAATGGCTTATCGTCCGAAATGAAAGAGGTGAGAACGTGCGAAACATTTCTGACATTATTGAAGGATATTTAAAGGCAATCCTCGAAGAAGAACAGAGTGGTAAAGTTGAAATTAAGCGGAATGAAGTTGCCGAGAAGTTTCAATGCGTACCCTCGCAAATTAATTATGTCATTAATACACGTTTTACAGTGGAACGTGGATATGCTGTTGAATCGAAACGAGGCGGTGGTGGGTATATCCGTATATTTCGAGTTCAGACAAATTCACGTAAAGATCTAATTGACCATATATTGATGGGGCTAGAAGAAGGAGCCTCCAATACAATGGCGCTGGATGTAGTTTATCGGCTTTTAGAAGAAGATGTAATTTCTGAACGGGAATCAAAACTAATTTTAGCAGCTGTCGATAGAATGACGTTGCGACTTCCACTTCCTGAACGAGATGCACTACGTGCGCGAATCTTGCAGTCAATGCTTTTAACACTTATTTATGAGCAAATGGAATAAAGAAAGACGTTAATTAAACCGATTTGAGGTGACTTTCGATGATATGTGAAAAATGTAAAGAACGACCTGCTACTGTCATTCTAACGAAAGGGCATATGGGAGAGTCGATAGAGCATCATTTATGTGAAAAATGTGCGTTTAAATCCGAGGCGTTTAATTTTGACCCGAATCAAGAACCATTATCGATTCAACAGTTTCTTTCGCAATGGTTTGGCGGTGCAGACCTTTTTCAGGCACCTCAACAGACGCGCACAGCGGATGGTACGGATTTAGATTGTCCCTCGTGTGGTTTAACATTTAGGAAGTTCCTTGATATTGGAAAGTTTGGTTGTGCAACCTGCTATGAAACGTTTCGAGAGAAGTTACCAAGCGTCTTTGGGAAACTTCATAATGGACATTCTTCACATACTGGTAAAATCCCGATTTCATTTAACCAAATATATGCGGTAAAAAGAAAAATTGAAGAAATTCGAAACAAGATGAATGAGGCAGTAGAATCCGAACGATTTGAAGAAGCTGCAGCTTTACGAGATGAAGCGAATTCATTAAAGGAACAATTGGTTAACGGAGGTGACGAAGTTCATGACGATTGAGAAATTCATTCAAAGTGCGGTGACGGGTTGGATGGCCGCACACGGTGAACATTCGGACATAGTAATGTCAACCCGCATCCGGTTAGCGAGAAACTTGACAGGGTACCGTTTCCCAATTGCTTTTACTGAAGACGATGCATTGGCAGTGGATAAGGCGGCTACAGGTACTTTGGTTGATTCCAAAAATACAGAATACACGTATATGAAAATGTCGGAATTGCCTACTCTGGAACGTCAGGTTCTGGTAGAGAAACATCTGATTAGTCCTCATTTGGCAAACCCGGACCGGCACGGCGCGGTCATTTTGTCTAAAGACGAAACGGTAAGCGTGATGATAAATGAAGAAGATCATATACGCATCCAATGTATTTACCCAGGTCTTCAATTAGAGGCTGCATACGAGAAAGCTGATGCTGTCGATGACTTGCTTGAAAGTGAGTTGGCTTATGCTTTTGATGAAACCTTCGGATATATGACAAGTTGCCCTTCTAACACGGGCACTGGGATTCGTGCATCGGTTATGATGCATCTCCCGGCGTTGACAATGACGAAGCAAATTGATCGGATTATTCCAGCGATTTCTCGGCTCGGTATGGTCGTTCGCGGAAGTTACGGTGAAGGTAGCGATGCGCCGGGGAACGTCTATCAAGTGTCTAACCAAACGACTCTAGGTAAAACGGAAAAAGAGATTCTTTCGGATTTAGAGAATATTGCTTCTCGATTAATTGCGCATGAGCGTAAATCTCGTGAAGTTCTTTTGGCGAAATCTCGTCTAGCACTTGAAAATAGATTGTTTCGCTCGCTTGGAACAATTGTCTATGCAAGACTTTTGCCTTCAGGAGAGGCGGCACGCTGTCTATCGGATGTACGGCTTGGCATTGATCTAAATATTATTCAAGATGTAGACGTTTCGATATTGAATGAATTGATGATTTTTATGCAGCCTGGTTTTCTTCAGCAATTTGCTGGAGTGGAATTATCGCAAGAAGAACGTGATACATTTCGAGCGAAACTCTTCCGTGAACGATTGAATATTGAGGGTGGGTCAACATCGTTTGAAGAAAAATTAGAAGATTGAGCAATAATTTTGCACGGTCCTCACCTATACAGTATGTTAAGGTCAAAGTTAGTCAAGAAAGAATATAATTGTTAGGTATGAGAATCAAGTAGTTTGATTATATATAGTAGAAGGAGAGGACTGAATATGATGTTTAACCGATTTACACAAAGGGCACAAAAAGTGTTGCAACTCGCACAAGATGAGGCAATTCGCATGAAGCATGAATCTATTGGAACAGAACATATCTTACTTGGTCTTATTCGAGAAGGCGGCGGCATTGCTGCAAAGGCACTTGAAGCGATTGATGTGAGTTTTGAAACAATCGAACAAGGTGTAGATAAGCTTGTGGGTGCAGGAACAAAAGATGTTGGTCCAATTGTTCATTATACACCGCGTGCTAAAAAGGTTATCGAGCTTTCTGTTGATGAATCAAGAAAGTTAGGACACTCGTATATTGGAACGGAACATATTTTACTAGCACTTATTCGCGAAGGTGAAGGAGTTGCAGCACGTGTTTTAAGCAATGCTGGTGTCAGTTTAAATAAAGCGCGTCAACAAGTTCTCCAGTTACTAGGCAATAATGATAGTTCCGTTGGGAATCAGGGGACTTCAAATTCTGCAGCAACGCCAACGCTAGATAGCTTAGCGCGAGATTTAACCGAAATTGCGCGAGAAGGTACTTTAGATCCGGTGATTGGTCGAAGCAAAGAAATTACCCGTGTTATTGAAGTGTTAGCACGTCGTACCAAAAACAACCCTGTTCTAATTGGTGAGCCTGGTGTTGGTAAAACAGCAATTGCTGAAGGATTAGCGCAACAAGTGATTAATAATGAAGTGCCTGAAATCCTTCGTGATAAACGAGTGATGACGCTTGATATGGGAACCGTTGTTGCGGGTACGAAATACCGTGGTGAATTTGAAGATCGTATGAAAAAAGTGATGGAAGAAATTCGTCAAGCGGGCAATATTATTTTATTCATAGATGAGTTGCATACATTAATTGGCGCTGGTGGAGCTGAAGGTGCAATTGATGCATCGAACATTTTGAAACCATCTCTTGCACGTGGAGAGCTGCAATGTATCGGTGCAACAACGCTGGATGAATACCGCAAATACATTGAAAAAGATGCAGCGCTCGAGAGACGTTTTCAACCCATTCAAGTTGATGAACCAACAGTTGAAGAAACAGTTCAGATACTTTATGGACTCCGAGACCGTTATGAAGCGCACCATCGTGTGAAGATTACGGATGAAGCGATTGACGCGGCTGCTAAGATGTCGGACCGATACATTTCGGATCGTTTTCTTCCGGATAAAGCGATTGATTTGATTGATGAAGCAGGTTCTAAAGTGCGTCTACGATCGTATACGACGCCACCTAACTTGAAAGAACTCGAATTGAAGCTGGAGGCAATCCGCTCTGAGAAAAATGCGGCTGTTCAAAGTCAAGAATTTGAAAAAGCAGCGTCCTATCGGGATACAGAACAGAAAATAAAAGAAGAGTTGGAAACGACAAAAACGGCATGGAAAGAAAAGCAAGGAAAAACAGAGTCGAAAGTGACAGTTGAAGATATTGCAGAAGTTGTTGCAATGTGGACTGGAATTCCTGTATCTAAAATAGCAGAAACAGAAACTGCAAAATTACTGAACATGGAAGAAATGCTCCATGAACGTGTCATTGGGCAGTCTGAAGCCGTAACAGCTATTTCCCGGGCAATTAGACGTGCACGTGCGGGTCTTAAGGATCCGAAACGCCCAATCGGTTCATTCATCTTCCTAGGGCCAACAGGGGTAGGGAAGACGGAGTTAGCAAGGGCGCTAGCGGAAGTTATGTTTGGTGATGAAGATTCGATGATTCGAGTAGATATGTCAGAGTACATGGAAAAACACTCGACTTCACGTCTAGTTGGATCACCTCCAGGATATGTAGGGTATGAAGAGGGCGGCCAGTTAACGGAAAAAGTTCGTCGTAAACCTTACTCCGTAATTCTTCTGGATGAAATTGAAAAAGCGCATCCGGATGTCTTTAACATCCTTCTACAAGTACTTGAAGATGGTAGATTGACGGATTCCAAAGGCCGTACGGTCGATTTTCGTAATACGGTTGTCATCATGACGTCAAACGTCGGCGCACAAACATTGCGTAAAAATCGATACGTCGGATTTAACTTGCAAGATAATGACAGAGATTATGAGGGCATGAAATCTGCGATGCTAGAAGAGTTGAAAAAAGCATTCCGTCCAGAGTTCTTGAACCGCGTAGATGAAATGATTGTCTTCCATTCGCTTGAGAAAGAACATTTACGAGAAATCGTCACGCTGATGGCAGACGAATTATCAAAACGCTTAAAAGAACAAGATATCGTACTTGAAATCACGGACGATGCAAAGCAGAAGATTGCTGAAGTTGGGTATGATCCAGACTACGGAGCTCGTCCTTTACGTCGTGCAATTCAAAAACACATTGAAGATCGTTTGTCTGAAGAGCTCCTTAAAGGGAATTTATTGACGGGTGGCAAAGTTGTGGTTGATGTGAAAGACGATGAGTTTGTCGTGAACAGGAATGAAGATAAGCCTAAAAAAGAAAAAGTTGAAAAATAATAAGTGAACAGGATAGTCCATCCATCGATAAAATTTCGATGCGACTGGGCTGTCCTTTTCGTATTGGGAGGATTACATGTCAAAAAGAAAGTCAAAATTCGTATGTAAGTCTTGTGGTTACGAGTCGCCGAAGTGGATGGGAAGATGCCCTGGTTGTGGCGAATGGAACACAATGGATGAAGAAGTAGAAGTTGTTTCAAAGGGGCCGCGTGGTGCCTTTCAACACAGTGCCAATGTGAAGCAAAAAGCTATGCCTATTAGTGCCATTGAAACTTCGGACGAACCACGTATCGACACGGATTTAGAAGAGTTGAATCGGGTTCTTGGTGGGGGTGTTGTGCCTGGTTCACTGATCCTAACAGCTGGTGATCCTGGAATTGGGAAATCGACACTACTTCTTCAAGTGTCTTCATTGCTTGCAAATAAAGGGCATCGCGTTCTTTATATTTCTGGTGAAGAATCGATTCGTCAGACAAAGCTGCGTGCACAACGGCTTGGCGTCACTTCAGAAGAGCTTTATATATATGCAGAAACAGATTTAGAGCAAATTCATCATACAATTGAAGAGGTAAAGCCGCGATTTGTAATCGTGGATTCAATTCAGACAATCCATCATCCTGAAGTGAAATCAGCACCCGGAAGTATCACCCAAGTGCGTGAGTGTACAGCGGAGCTTATGCGTATTGCTAAAACTGAAAACATCGCTATCTTCCTTGTTGGTCACGTAACGAAGGATGGGCAAATAGCTGGGCCACGTCTACTTGAACATATGGTGGATACAGTTCTCTACTTTGAAGGGGAGCGGCATCATACATACCGGATTTTACGTAGTGTGAAAAACAGATTTGGTTCTACAAATGAGATTGCCATTTTTGAAATGCTTCAGTCGGGATTAAAAGAGGTCCTGAATCCTTCGGAGTTATTTTTACGCGAACGATCACAAGGGGGAGCAGGATCAACAGTTGTTGCTTCTATGGAAGGAACAAGACCAATTCTTGTTGAAATTCAGGCACTCGTTACACCATCCAGCTTTAATTATCCGAAGCGTATGGCGACTGGACTCGATCAAAACCGAGTTTCGCTCTTAATGGCAGTTCTTGAAAAACGTATGGGTATGCTCTTACAAGCACAAGATGCATATATAAAAGTTGCGGGTGGGGTCAAACTAGATGAACCTGCAATCGACCTTGCTGTTCTCGTAAGTATTGTTTCGAGCTACCGGGACGCTGCTGCTGGATTATCCGATTGCTTTATCGGAGAAGTTGGACTTACGGGTGAAGTACGTCGCGTTTCGCGAATTGAACAAAGAGTGTCAGAAGCCGCGAAACTGGGTTTTGAGCGCGCGATTATTCCTTCGTCAAATCTTGGTGGGTGGGACTATCCAAAAGGGATTCAAGTAATTGGTGTAGAAACTGTTAGTGATGCACTGAAAATAGCTTTTACAAAGTAGAAAATGAGGGGGTTACTGTTCGGGTAACCCTATTACTAATAAAATTAAGGAACTCTGAATTGCCTATAGGCGTCCAATGAGAGTAGGCAGATGATTTTTGTTCCTGGAAAAAAGGTTAAACAGAGTGATATAAAGGGTAAACATGTATAATTAACTTTAAAGGAGGTGGATTCAATGTTGAAAAAAGTTGTTCAAGCTTCATTTCTACTTATCGGAGGTACGCTCGGGGTCTTATTCTTACCGCACTTATTTAAATTATTTTCTTTTACTACGAACCCATTCATAAATAACCCGTACGTTTCTGCCCTAGTCGGTGCTGCTTTATTAGCTTTTATTAGTGTTTTTCTAACGATGCCACTTGTTAATTTGATTAAGTGGATGGAAGATCGTTTGTTAAAGGCGCCTATATTCGATTTGATATTCGGAACAATCGGCCTTATGGTTGGCCTAAGTGTAGCGTTTCTCGTCAGTTTCGGATTAGGAAGTATTCAGATTGGATTTATATCGGATGTACTGCCTATTATTTTGTCCGTTATTTCTGGTTATCTTGGATTCCAAGTGGGATATAAGAAGCGTGAAGAATTTATGAGTGCAATGCAGGCTACAAAAAATGTAGGTCAAAAAAAGAAAGATGGAAACGGGGAGGCTTCTACAAAGCATGGAAACCTGCACAAGTTGCTTGATACAAGTGTAATTATCGATGGTCGAATTGCAGATATTTCCTCAACAGGTTTCTTAGAAGGCGTCTTAGTCGTTCCGCAGTTTGTCTTAACAGAACTTCAACATATCGCAGATTCATCGGATACGCTGAAAAGGACAAAGGGAAGAAGAGGCTTAGATATACTGAAACGCTTGCAAACATCAGATGGACCTACTATTTTAATTACGGATGAAGATATCGCAGATACGCCAGAAGTTGATTTAAAACTTGTGCGTCTAGCAAAAAAAATGGACGGTCTTGTTGTAACGAATGATTTTAATTTGAATAAAGTTGCAGATCTTCACGGAGTACCCGTACTAAACATCAACGATCTTGCGAACGCGGTCAAGCCAGTAGTAATTCCAGGTGAGGATATGCACGTTGTTGTTATTAAAGACGGTAAAGAGCATAACCAAGGAATTGCATATTTGGACGATGGTACAATGATTGTTGTTGAAGAGGGTAGATACCATATTGGTAACGCGATAGACGTTGTTGTAACGAGTGTTCTGCAAACATCTGCAGGACGGATGATTTTTGCGAAGCCGAAGAATGGGAAAACAGCACGTGCAAATTAAGTTCTTATAGGATAGAAGAGGAAGATGGATTGTGGAGTATACAGTGATTATGCCAGCAGCAGGAAGCGGACAGCGAATGGGTGCAGGGCAAAATAAATTATTTTTAGAACTTGGTGAAAAACCAATTCTTATTCATACGTTAGATGTATTTGAACGGGACCCAGCATGTAAAGGAGTTCTTCTTGCTGTTAAAATAGAAGAGCGAGAAGAGATGCAAGCGATGTTGGATCAGTTCGGAATTACGAGAGTCCTCGGTTTAATTGAGGGTGGAAGCGAAAGGCAATATAGTGTTGCAGCTTGTATTAAGGCGTATAATGGGGGCGGCATTGTTCTTGTACATGATGCTGCTCGCCCATTTGTTCCTCGTTCAATTATAAGGGAACTTGTTCAAACTGCTCATGAGTTTGGGGCAGCAATTGCAGGTGTTCGTGCGAAAGATACAATGAAGTTTGCTTCTGATGGAGTCATCGAGGAAACAGTCGACCGAGAAAAACTTTGGATTGTTCAAACTCCTCAGGCATTTAGGTTTGATGTTCTACAAAATGCATCCAACCGAGCGATAGAAAATGGGTTTTTGGGTACGGATGAATCCATGTTGGTTGAACGACTTGGGCATTCCGTAAGGATTGTTGAAAGTACATATGATAATGTAAAGATGACGACCCAAGAAGACCTCGTCTTTGGAGAAATTTTATTGAAAAGACGACGAGAGGAAGATGAAAATGATTCGAATTGGACAAGGGTATGATGTACATAAATTTGAAGAGGGGCGTCCGTTAATAATTGGCGGGATAACAATTCCTCACACGAAAGGACTAGTTGGTCATTCGGATGCAGATGTGTTGCTGCACACAATTACGGATGCGGCGCTCGGGGCAATTGGTGAAGGGGATATTGGAAAGCATTTCCCTGATACGGATGTGGCATTCAAAGATGCTGATTCTGCAGTTTTGCTAGAAAAGGTATGGGAACTTGTTAAAATGCGTGGATATAAGCTCGGCAATATTGATTGCACAATTATTGCGGAAAAACCAAAAATGTCACCGCATATTGAAGCGATTCGAGAACGTATAGCGGAGTTACTCGAAGCAGATGTTACACAAGTTAACGTGAAGGCGACAACAACTGAGAAATTAGGATTTACCGGTCGAGAAGAAGGAATTGCATCTTTAGCAGTAATTCTCTTAACTTCAATCAATCAATAAAGGAATTTAAAATTATAGGAGGCTTTTATATTATGACAAAAGAAGTTCGCGTACGCTATGCACCAAGTCCAACTGGGCATTTACATATAGGAAATGCCAGAACGGCATTATTTAACTATTTATATGCACGAAATAAAGGTGGGAAATTTATTATTCGTATTGAAGATACCGATGCGAAACGTAATATTTCCGGCGGTGAAGAATCACAACTGAATTACTTGAAGTGGCTCGGCATCGATTGGGATGAAAGCATTGATGTAGGTGGAGATTTTGGTCCATATCGTCAATCTGAGCGAAATGATATATATGAAGGTTTATATAACCAATTGCTAGAGGAAAAGAAAGCTTATAAATGTTATTGTACAGCTGAGGAATTAGAGGCAGAACGTGAAGCACAAATCGCCAAAAATGAAATGCCGCGTTATAGTGGAAAGTGCCGCAATTTATCAGATGAAGAGCGTTCTGTACGTGAAGCAGAAGGTAGAGAGCCTAGTATTCGTTATGCTGTTCAACCTGGAAAAGTCTATACATTTAACGATATGGTGAAAGACGATGTATCATTTGAGTCGGACGGCATGGGCGACTTTGTCATTGTGAAAAAGGATGGAATTCCAACATATAACTTTGCGGTTGCTGTTGATGATCATTATATGGAAATTACGCATATTCTTCGCGGAGATGACCATATTTCAAATACGCCAAGGCAACAAATGATTTACGAAGCATTTGGCTGGAAAGAGCCGAAATTCGGTCATATGACATTGATTGTCAACGATGCACGTAAAAAACTAAGCAAGCGTGACGAATCTATTATTCAATTTATCGAGCAATACGAGGAGTTAGGGTATCTCCCTGAAGCTATTTTCAACTTCATCGTATTTCTTGGTTGGTCACCGAGTGGAGAAGAAGAAATCTATTCGAAAGAGGAGCTTATTTCTATTTTCGACGCGGATCGTTTATCGAAATCCCCAGCTGTTTTCGATAAAAATAAGTTGATGTGGATGAATAACCAATACATTAAAAAGTTATCGATTGACCAACTAATCGAACTGACATTGCCGCATTTACAAAAATCCGGTGCACTACCAGAAGAATTGTCGGCTGAACAAACGGCATGGGCACACAGTTTAATAGCTCTTTATCAAGACCAATTGAGTTACGGAGCTGAAATTGTTGAACTTTCTGCCCAGTTCTTTAAAGATGAGATTGAATATGATGAAGCATCCCAGGCAGTCCTTGCGGGCGAACAAGTTCCTGAAGTGATGACCTCGCTTAAAGCTCAATTTGAAGCGCTTGAGGTTTTCGACGCTGAATCAATTAAAGCGGCTATCAAAGCTGTCCAAAAAGAGACGGGTCATAAAGGGAAGAACTTATTTATGCCAACGCGTGTTGTTACAACAGGACAGACAAATGGTCCAGAATTACCGACTGCGATTGCACTTATTGGAAAAGAAGTTGCAATTGAACGAGTTTCAAAATTTGCAGTGCAGTAATATTGACATTCGTTAGTTGCAGTGTAGAATAAAAGTAATTAATTGAATGTGCCTTGAAATCAACGATAAGGAAAAGTACACAGTGTAAGCTCTTCAGAGAGGATCGTCACCGGCTGCAAGCGATCCGAGTCTCTGCAATGTGGAAATGCCCCTTTGAGAGCCGAGCCGAACATTAAGTAGGCGTGGACGTATCACCAGCGTTATTCGGTGTAAAGCGGGAAGGTGCGTAACCTTTCAAGCGGAGTGGAACCACGCAATGAATGCGTCTCTGTCATTTTCGACAGAGGCGCATTTTTTAATATCTAAAAATAAAATGGAAATAACCCGAAAGAAAGGAGCAGAACTGTGATTCGAAGAATGAAAGAAGACGTCGACTGCATTTTAGACCAGGATCCAGCTGCGCGCGGCAGATTTGAAGTTATTCTCACATATTCTGGATTGCATGCAATTTGGTCACACCGAATTGCACATGCTTTCTACAATAAAAGGTTTCTATTCTTGGCGCGAGTAATTTCGCAAGTAAGTCGCTTTTTTACAGGAATTGAAATTCATCCTGGGGCTACAATTGGACGACGTTTCTTTATGGACCATGGCATGGGAATTGTAATTGGAGAAACGTGTGAAATCGGTAACGATGTAACGATCTATCAAGGAGTTACTCTTGGTGGTACAGGGAAAGAAAAAGGGAAAAGGCATCCGACACTTCACGACAACGTCTTAGTTGCAACAGGCGCGAAAGTACTTGGTTCCATTACAATTGGTGAGAATAGTAAAGTTGGAGCTGGATCGGTTGTACTGAAAGATGTGCCCTCGGAATCAACGGTTGTAGGAATACCGGGCAAGATTGTCGTTCGAAATGGTGAAAGAGTAACAAGAAGACTGGATCATCAAGACCTTCCGGATCCCGTAGCAGATGAATGTAGTAAGCTTGAACGGGAAATAAAAATATTAAAAGAGCGACTTGACCGATTAGAAAAGTAAGGCATATTGGAAAGGGGATTTATTATGAGCATTCAAATTTATAATACATTGACGAGACAGAAAGAACCTTTTATTCCGTTGGAAGAAGGAAAAGTGAAGATGTATGTGTGTGGCCCTACCGTTTACAACTATATTCATATCGGTAATGCACGTCCTGTTATTGTTTTTGATACAGTCAGACGCTATTTAGAATACAGTGGATATGACGTGAAGTATGTATCGAATTTTACAGACGTTGACGATAAGATTATTGCAGCTGCGAAAGAGCTTGGCGAAGACGTTAAGGAATTGACGGATCGCTTTATTGAGGCATTTTATGAAGATGTTTCTGCTTTAGGATGTGGGAAAGCGGACGTTCATCCGAGAGTTATGGATCATATCGAGGACATTGTATCGTTTGTTCAAGTACTTATTGAAAAAGGTTTTGCGTACGAATCACAAGGTGACGTATATTACAGAACAAAAAAGTTTGAAGGGTACGGCAAGTTATCTAAACAATCAACAGAAGAGTTGATTGTTGGGGCGCGTATAGAAGCGGGCGTTAAAAAAGAAGATGCACTTGACTTTGTCTTATGGAAAGCTGCAAAAGATGGAGAGATTTCATGGGAAAGTCCATGGGGTGCTGGCCGACCTGGTTGGCATATAGAGTGTTCAGTAATGGCGCGCGAACATCTTGGCGATACGATGGATATACATGCAGGTGGGCAAGACTTAGCATTTCCTCACCATGAAAACGAAATCGCTCAGTCAGAAGCGTTGACGGGAAAACAGTTTGCACGTTATTGGATGCACAACGGTTACATTAATATCGACAACGAAAAAATGTCGAAGTCACTAGGCAATTTTGTTCTAGTAAACGATATACGAAAAAAAATAGACCCTCAAGTATTGCGGTTTTTCATGTTGTCCGTTCATTATAGGCATCCGATCAACTTCTCGCGGGATCTTATTGAAAGTGCAGAAAATGGTCTCGAGCGTATTCGAACGGCTTATAATAATTTAAATCATCGACTTAATTCTTCAGCAGATTTGGGAGACCAAAACGACATATGGAATCATAAAGTCGCTACGTGCAAGGCGGAATTCAAAACCGCAATGGATGATGACTTTAATACAGCGAATGGTATTGCCGCTATATTTGAGTTGGCAAAACTGGCAAACGTTTATCTTTTGGAGAAAAATACACAAGCTGAAGTCATAAAGAACTTCATTGAAACGATGGAGGAACTCATGGCGGTCATTGGAATTCCAATCAGCGGAGCATCCAACTTACTCGACGAGGATATCGAAGAGCTAATTAACGAACGACTAGAAGCTCGTCGCACGAAAGACTTTGCTCGTTCTGACGAAATTCGTGATGAGTTGAAGGAAAAAGGCATTCTCCTTGAGGACACGGCACAAGGGACGCGTTGGAAAAGGGGATGAAGCAAGTGTATTCACTAAGGGATATTGACGTAAAACAATTAAATGCCCTCGCCCTTGCCTATATGGGCGACGCAGTCTATGAACAAGCGATACGAGAACATCTCCTGCGTTCAGGGCGTGTTCGACCGAACGTGTTGCATAAGGAGGCGACTCGGTACGTCTCAGCTAAATCACAGGCAGTAGTTATCAAAGAAATGCTGAGCTCTGGATTTTTTACAGAAGAAGAAGAAGCTGTAATGAGACGTGGTAGAAATGCGAAGTCAGGATCTGTTCCGAAAAATACTGATGTCGTCACATATAATCACAGTTCGGGATTCGAAGCGGTACTCGGATTTTTGTACTTGCTTCGAAGAACTGAAAGAATTGAAGAGTTTATCAATGAGTCCATACGTATTATTGAGAACCCAGAGAAAGAGGGAACGTCATGACAGAAAATGAAACGGAATTATTAGGTGGGAAAAATCCTATCGCAGAAGCACTTCGGTCAGGAAGAGAACTAAATAAAATTTGGATAGCTGAAGGACTTAACAAAAAAAGTATCGGGGAAATTCTCTCGCTTGCCAATGAAGCAAAAGTTATTGTTCAAGCTGTTCCGAAACGAAAGCTCGATGGCATGTTGGATATGAATCATCAAGGGATTGTTGCTTCAGTTGCGGCTTATAAATATGCCGAACTCAGTGATATCTTGGCTGTAGCGACTGAACGCGGAGAAGATCCATTCATTCTTATTTTAGATGAACTTGAGGATCCGCATAATCTAGGGTCAATACTGAGAACGGCAGATGCTTCAGGAGTTCACGGAGTTATTATTCCTAGACGTCGTGCGGTTGGCCTTACGGGAGTCGTTGCGAAAGCATCAACAGGTGCAATTGAGCATATTCCGGTTGTAAGGGTGAATAACCTCTCGCAAACAATAGAAGAGCTTAAGAAAATGGGTGTTTGGATTGCAGGGACGGATGCTGAAAAGTCGACTGATTATAGGTTGATGGATGCAACATTACCGCTTGCAATAATTATAGGTAGTGAAGGCAAAGGGATGTCGCGAATATTGAAAGAGAAATGCGATTTCCTCTACCACTTACCTATGAGAGGTCATGTTACATCACTCAATGCCTCGGTAGCGGCATCACTTCTCATGTACGAAGTGTTACGCAAGCGGCAAGCTAACCAAACTGAGGGATGAAAAAGGATATACTCCTTGTCGATGGATATAATGTCATTGGTGCGTGGGAGGAACTACGCAAGATGAAAGAAGAGCGGCTTGAGGATGCTCGAGACCGCCTTATCGAGAGAATGGCAGAATATAAGGGATACACGGGTTGGCGCGTCATTATTGTTTTTGATGCGCATTTGATAGCGGGAATTGAAAAAAAGAAACGCAGATACGACTTGGAAATTGTTTTTACTAGAGAAAAAGAAACAGCTGACGAACGGATAGAAAAACTTGTAAGTGAATTAAAGGGAAGAACTGTACAAATTCATGTAGCGACATCCGACTTAACAGAACAATGGGTAATCTTTGCACAGGGAGCTCTTCGGAAATCAGCGCGCGAGTTAGAAATAGAAATGGATGAGATTGATAAATTTATATCAGTACAAGTTAAGGATATTCATAGCCAACAACCACTATCTAAAATACCTTTATCGGACGAAGTTGCAGAAAAATTCGAAAAATGGCGCCGGGGAATGAAATGAAGGCTTGACGTAAAAAATTTCCATACGGTATACTTGAAAGAGGACCTATGAAAAGTCGGGGTGATCCAGTGGTGGAAAAGATGTTGGTTAGTGGCAGAGTTTCTAATTTTACAGGATTAACAGATGAAGAGATTATTGAGATTATCCATAATGGCAATACTGATGCACTCGATTTTCTGATTACTAAATATCGGTCGTTTGTACGACTGAAGGGGCGTTCTTATTTTTTAATTGGCGGCGATCGGGAAGACATTATTCAAGAAGGAATGATAGGTCTCTACAAAGCGATTCGTGATTTCAAGGCGGATCGACTTAGCTCTTTTAAAGCGTTTGCAGAGCTCTGTATAACTCGCCAAATTATTACGGCGATTAAAACAGCGACTAGACAGAAGCATATCCCTTTGAATACATCTATCTCATTGGACAGGCCCGTATACTCAGAGGAATCGGAGCGCACTCTTCTAGACATGGTTCCAGGACCGACCCTCGATGATCCAGAGGATTTAATAATTCATAAGGAAGATTTTATTCACATGGAGAAAGAGATGAATAAGGTTTTGAGCGGTCTTGAGAAGCAAGTGCTTGCTCTTTACTTAGAAGGTCAATCCTATCAGGAAATTTCAGATGAATTGAATCGACAAGTTAAATCAGTCGACAATGCACTCCAAAGAATTAAGAGGAAGCTTGAACGATATATGCAGGTTGAAGCTGTACGTTAGACGTGTTGACACCTTGAATGTAAGATGTTACTCTTTAGCAAGACTATAAGTCGTATAGGGTGGTAAAATGACTAAAAAAGTAATATTAAGCTGTGATGTATGTGCTTCCAGGAATTATTCTGTTCCAGCTCGAAAAGATAAGCCTGCAGATCGGTTAACTTTAAAAAAGTACTGTAAGCATTGTGATGGACATACAGTCCACAGACAAACGGCATGACAAAGCAAGCTGACAGGCGTATTATATATTTATTCGGAGGGTCACAATACAATGGGTAAGATTACTAGTTTTTTAAAAGCCGTAGTCTCAGAAATGAGAAAGGTTAGTTGGCCGCGTCGAAAACAGTTGACACGTTATACAATTGTTGTTCTTACGACAGTTATTTTCATGGCCGTTTACTTTGCACTTACAGACCTTGGTATATCAAGTGTAATTGAGTGGTACCTTGCGTTATAATAGAACAGAATAAATAATCCCTTGATAAAATGGCCCGTCCTGTAGAGTGTACGGGTTTTTCATTTTGTACGGGAAAAAGGAGGGGCGGACGAACAGTCCTTGTCACTATGGAGATGGAGAAAAATTGGTACGTCGTTCATACGTACTCTGGATATGAAAACAAAGTGAAAGCCAATCTAGAGAAACGTGTAGAAACGATGGGAATGCAAGATAAGATATTTCGTGTCATTATCCCAGAAGAAGAAGAAACTGATTTCAAAGATGGTAAGAAACGTACAGTTTTGAAGAAAACGTTCCCAGGATATGTTCTCGTAGAAATTATTATGACGGATGATTCATGGTATGTTGTTCGTAACACGCCAGGTGTTACTGGATTTATTGGTTCTTCAGGTGGAGGAGCGAAACCAACGCCTTTACTTCCAGAAGAAGTAGAATTTATCCTGAAACAAATGGGTGTCAAAGAGGGTAGGTTGGAAATCGACTTTTCTCTTGGCGAAATGGTTCAAGTGCTTGAAGGTCCATTTGCTCACTTCCAAGGTAAAGTGGAAGAGATCGACGAAGCTAAAGGAAAAGTAAAAGTTTCTGTAGACATGTTTGGTCGCGAAACGAACATGGAATTGGATTTTGAACAAATTGAAAAAATATAATTAAATAACACTTGCGCACTATGCGATTTAGTGGTATCATTTCAAAGGTCAGGCTGTTATCTAATAGTTTGAACAGATTAACACATTCTACCGACGCATGTCGGCAGGCACATATTGAGTGGGAGGGGCAACCCAATTACCACATCACGGACTTAAGGAGGTGTGTCTCGTGGCTAAAAAAGTTACTAAAGTTGTTAAATTGCAAATCCCTGCAGGGAAAGCGAATCCGGCTCCACCAGTTGGGCCAGCGCTTGGTCAAGCAGGTGTGAACATAATGGGATTCTGTAAAGAATTCAACGCGCGTACAGCGGATCAAGCAGGTCTAATTATTCCTGTTGAGATTTCTGTATTTGAAGACCGTTCATTTACATTCATTACAAAAACTCCACCGGCAGCAGTATTGCTGAAGGTTGCAGCTAATCTTCAAAAAGGTTCTGGAGAACCAAACAAAACGAAGGTTGCTACTGTAAAACGCGATAAAGTTCGCGAAATTGCAGAACAAAAAATGCCAGATCTTAACGCGGCGTCGGTTGAAGCGGCGATGGCTATGGTTGAAGGTACTGCACGCAGTATGGGAATCACGATCGAAGATTAATTTCGGTTAAGATGTTTTGTTCGTAGTGGGGGTTGCGGTGGTTCGTTAGGACACGCAACCCTTATTCGTGGGAGGTTTAACCCGTTAAAACCACAAATGAGGAGGAAATTTTAAATGGCTAAAAAAGGCAAGAAAATCACAGAAGCAATTAAGCTTATTGATAGCTCAAAAGTTTACAACGCAGCGGAAGCAGTAGCACTAGCTAAGCAGACAAGCACTGTAAATTTTGACGCGACAGTTGAAGTTGCATTCCGTCTTGGAATCGATACACGTAAAAATGATCAGCAAATCCGTGGAGCAGTTGTGCTTCCAAACGGTACAGGTAAAACTCAACGCGTTCTTGTTTTCGCAAAAGGTGAAAAACTTAAAGAAGCGGAAGCTGCTGGAGCTGACTATGTTGGAGATGCAGATTACATCGCAAAAATTCAAAAAGGTTGGTTTGATTTTGACGTAATCGTTGCAACACCTGATATGATGGGTGAAGTTGGTAAGATTGGTCGTATTCTTGGACCAAAAGGTCTTATGCCAAACCCTAGAACAGGAACTGTAACTTTCGATATAACTAAAGCAATTGAAGAAATCAAAGCTGGTAAAGTTGAATACCGTGCTGATAAAGCTGGAATTATTCACGCGCCAATTGGTAAGGTTTCTTTTGAAGATGACAAATTAGTTGAGAACTTCTTAACTGTATTTGAAACAATTCAAAAAGCGAAGCCTGCTTCAGCTAAGGGGACATACATGAAGTCAGTTAACATGACGACAACAATGGGTCCTGCTATTAAAGTTGATGCTTCAAGTGTTGTTGTAGCAAAATAATATTGACAACTGAATTATCTTCTAGTAAGATAACTCTTGTTGTTAATTAATAAATTGGATACAATTTTATTTGTAGGGAAAGCGATAGCTTTTGTTATAATGTAATTGACAATATTCATTTGTACCGTAGACAGTAGGAGCGGCTTGCCGCTTAAAATTCCTACCGAGGACAAAGACGCTCTTTTCTTATAAAGATGACGACTTTTCAGCCCTCATGTCTACCTATGTAGACATGAGGGCTTTTCATATCGGTATGAGTGACACGAAACTTAATAGGAGGTGTCCAAATGAGCAAAGTATTAGAAGCGAAACAAGCAGTTGTTGTTGAAATCGCGGATAAGTTAAAATCGGCAGCGTCAGTTGTTGTTGTTGACTACCGTGGTCTAAACGTAAGCCAACTAACAGATCTTCGTAAGCAATTACGCGATGCGGGTCTTGAGTTTAAGGTTTATAAAAACTCAATGACACGTCGTGCAGCTGAAGACGCGGGACTTGAAGGGTTGAATGAATTCCTAACAGGACCTAACGCGATTGCGTTTTCAACTGAAGATGTTGTTGCTCCGGCAAAAATCCTTAACGATTTTGCTAAGAAAAACGACAAGTTAGAAATTAAAGCAGGCGTTATCGAAGGATTGGTAGCATCTCAAGCTGACGTAAAGGCATTGGCAGAACTTCCATCACGCGATGGTCTACTATCTATGCTACTCAGTGTTCTACAAGCACCAATGCGCAACCTTGCTGCAATCACAAAAGCAGTTGCAGATCAAAAAGAAGAACAAGGCGCATAATTTTGCGGCTTAAAGATACATTTGCGAGTTAAACTCGACAAAACAAATATTAGGAGGAAATTATAATGACTAACGAACAAATCCTAGAAGCTGTTAAAGCAATGACAGTTCTTGAACTTAACGACCTTGTAAAAGCAATTGAAGACGAGTTTGGCGTAACAGCTGCTGCACCTGTAGCTGCTGCTGGTGGCGGAGCTGCTGTTGAAGAAGAGCAATCTGAATTCGACGTAATCCTTACTGCTGCTGGAGACAAGAAAATCCAAGTTATCAAAGCAGTACGTGAAATCACTGGTCTTGGCTTGAAAGAAGCTAAAGCAGTAGTTGACGAAGCACCAAAAGCTGTTAAAGAAGGCGTAACAAAAGAAGAAGCTGAAGAGCTAAAAGCTAAACTTGAAGAAGTTGGCGCATCAATCGAACTTAAGTAATTCTTATTGAATAAATGAAGAAAAGCTCGTCGGCGAAAGACGGGCTTTTCTTCATTTACCTTTCTTTTAGATACTTTTATAAGAGGGAGAGGGACTATAATGTCTGAACATTATTATTCCAAAGATCCAGTGGTGAAAAGCAATCAAGCTGAATGGACAACCGAATTGCGTGGGAAAAACCTTCGATTTAAGACGGATGCGGGAGTTTTTAGTAAAGGGGAAGTGGATTTTGGTTCACGACTTCTTATTGAAACGTTCACCTTACCCGAAATTACAGGCGATGTCCTGGATGTTGGTTGTGGATATGGTCCTATAGGTTTATCGGTTGCAATGTTAGCGCCCGAAAGAACTGTTCATATGGTTGACGTTAATGAACGAGCGCTTCATCTTGCGAAGTTAAATGCTGAATTAAATAAAGTTGAAAATACAAAGGTCTATTCAAGCGATGCACTAATGGCGGTAACGGCTGAAGACTTTGCTGTGATTGTAACAAACCCACCAATTAGAGCGGGAAAGACAACGATTTTTAATTTTTATGACGGTGCATTTTCGAAGTTGAAAACCGGTGGAGAGTTATGGGTTGTTATCCAGAAAAAACAGGGTGCCCCATCAACTATTAATCGGTTATTAGAGCTCTTTGGTACAGTCGATACTGTTGTGAAAAAAAGAGGATACTATATTTTGAAAGCTAAAAAGGCTTGACTTTCAAATGAATATACGATAACGTTATAAGATGCATAAATTAATATCATGCGGTCGTCTGCCTTTTTGCATGAAACATGCCAAGAGTTGGTATACTGACGATGTATAAAAGATTATCAAACCGAAAATGAGCTCTTGCTAGAACTCGTTTTCTTTTTTGTTTTTTGGATATCATACACTACTTTTATGATATCGCAAAGAACTAATATTGCATTTATAAGGGGTGAATGAGTTGACAGGTCATCTAGTCCAATATGGTCAACACCGTCAGCGTAGAAGTTTCGCAAGGATCAGCGAAGTGTTGGATCTTCCGAATCTAATTGAAATACAGACGGCATCTTACGAGTGGTTTTTAGAAGAAGGTTTACGGGAAATGTTCCGTGATATTTCTCCAATTCAAGACTTCACGGGAAATCTTTCATTAGAATTTGTCGATTATCATTTAGAAGAGCCTAAATATCCGGTTGACGAATCTAAAGAGCGTGACGTAACTTTTGCTGCACCGCTTAGAGTGAAAGTTCGACTCCACAACAAAGAGACTGACGAAGTGAAAGAGCAAGACGTTTTCATGGGTGATTTCCCACTTATGACAGAAAACGGTACGTTCGTTATTAATGGTGCGGAAAGAGTAATTGTTTCGCAACTTGTTCGATCTCCAAGTGTTTACTACAATGCCAAAGTGGATAAAAACGGAAAGCGTGGATTTGGCGCAACCGTAATTCCGAATCGTGGTGCCTGGTTAGAATATGAAATCGACGCAAGAGATGTGGTACATGTACGAATTGATCGGACGCGTAAATTGCCGATTACAGTACTTCTTCGTGCGCTTGGCTTCTCTACTGACGAGGAAATCATCGAATTGATTGGTGATAACGAGTATTTACGTAACTCGCTTGAAAAAGATAATACGGAAAACTCCGAAAAGGCCTTGCTTGAAATTTACGAGCGACTCCGCCCAGGTGAGCCACCTACGCTTGATAGCGCGAAGAATCTCCTATTCTCACGCTTTTTCGATGCGAAAAGATATGACTTGGCGAATGTTGGTCGCTACAAGATGAATAAGAAACTTCATGTTCAAAACCGCTTGTTCAATCAAACGCTTGCTGAAACACTTGTTGATCCTGAAACAGGTGAAATCCTTTTGGAAAAAGATGAACTTATCGATCGCCGTGCGCTCGACCGTCTTTTACCTCACTTGGAAAAAGGGATTGGATTTGAAGAAATCTCCCATGCAGGTGGCGTTCTTGATGAGAACATTACAATTCAAACAATCAAAGTGTACGCACCGAATAATGAAGAGAAACAAGTAATAAATGTAATTTCTAACGCATATGTAGAAGATGCGATTAAGCATGTTACGCCTGCAGATATAGTTGCTTCAGTTAGCTATTTCTTCAACCTTTTACATGGTATTGGAAATACAGATGACATAGATCATTTAGGAAATCGTCGTTTACGTTCAGTAGGCGAACTTTTACAAAACCAATTCCGCATCGGACTTTCACGTATGGAGCGTGTAGTTAAAGAACGAATGTCAATTAATGATACGCAGTCTATTGTACCGCAACAACTCATTAATATTCGTCCAGTAATCGCGTCCATAAAGGAATTCTTCGGAAGTTCTCAATTATCACAGTTTATGGATCAGACAAACCCGCTTGCAGAACTAACGCATAAGCGTCGATTGTCTGCCCTTGGACCCGGTGGTTTAACTCGTGAGCGCGCAGGTTTTGAAGTACGTGACGTTCACTATTCTCACTACGGTCGAATGTGTCCGATTGAAACCCCAGAAGGACCAAACATTGGTTTAATTAACTCCCTTTCGACATTTGCGAAAGTGAATAAGTTTGGGTTTATTGAAACTCCATATCGTAAGGTCGATCCAGAATCAGGCCGAGTAACATCTCAAATAGACTACTTAACTGCAGATATAGAAGATAATTACGTGGTTGCTCAGGCAAATGCGATTCTTGCAGAAGATGGTTCATTTGTTAATGAGGGTGTTGTAGGTCGTTTCCAGGGTGATAACACGGTGTTTAAACGTGATCAAATTGACTATATGGACGTTTCTCCTAAGCAGGTTGTTTCTGCTGCAACGGCATGTATTCCTTTCCTAGAAAACGATGACTCTAACCGTGCATTGATGGGAGCAAACATGCAACGACAAGCTGTCCCTCTTCTTAATCCAGAAGCACCATTAGTTGGTACTGGAATGGAGCACGTTTCAGCGCGTGACTCAGGTGCTGCTGTTCTTTCTATCCATGAAGGTGTCGTAGAGCATGTAGAAGCGAAAGAAATTCGTGTTCGACGAATTGAAACAGTTGATGGAAAAGAAGTCAAAGGTGACTTAACAGTATATCGCCTAGACAACTTCATCCGTTCAAACCAAGGAACTTGTTATAACCAACGCCCGATTGTTAGTGTTGGTGATCGAGTTAAACCGAACAACATTCTTGCAGATGGCCCTTCTATGGAACAAGGCGAACTTGCACTTGGGCGTAACGTCCTTACTGCATTCATGACTTGGGAAGGTTTTAACTATGAGGATGCAATTATAATGAGCGAACGACTTGTGAAAGATGACGTATACACTTCAGTTCATATCGAAGAGTACGAATCTGAAGCGAGGGACACAAAGCTCGGTCCTGAGGAAATTACTCGTGACATTCCAAACGTCGGAGAAGAAGCGCTTCGTCATTTAGATGACCGTGGAATCATTCGTATTGGAGCCGAAGTTCGTGATGGAGACATTTTAGTAGGTAAAGTGACGCCGAAGGGTGTAACTGAACTTACTGCAGAGGAAAGACTTCTTCATGCAATTTTCGGTGAAAAAGCACGTGAAGTACGTGATACATCTCTTCGTGTACCACACGGAGCTGGTGGAATCATTCTGGATGTAAAAGTATTTAATCGCGAAGATGGAGACGAGCTACCACCAGGCGTTAACCAACTCGTTCGTGCCTACATTGTTCAAAAGCGGAAAATTTCCGTAGGTGACAAAATGGCTGGACGACACGGTAACAAAGGTGTTATCTCTAGAATCTTACCTGAATCCGACATGCCTTATATGCCAGACGGCACACCGATTGACGTTATGCTTAACCCTCTAGGTGTTCCATCACGTATGAATATTGGTCAGGTTCTTGAAATGCACCTTGGTATGGCCTCTCGGGCGTTAGGTATTCATATGGCATCCCCAGTATTTGACGGAGCAAACGAAGAAGACGTTTGGTCAACAATGGAGGAAGCTGGTATGGATCGTGATGGAAAGACAATCCTGTATGATGGTCGTTCAGGAGAAGCTTTTGATAACCGCGTATCTGTTGGTGTGATGTATCTAATCAAACTTGCGCATATGGTTGACGATAAACTTCATGCTCGTTCAACTGGACCATACTCTCTTGTTACTCAACAGCCACTAGGCGGTAAAGCTCAGTTTGGTGGACAGCGTTTTGGAGAGATGGAAGTTTGGGCGCTTGAAGCATATGGAGCAGCTTATACACTTCAAGAGATTTTAACTGTGAAATCAGATGATGTTGTAGGACGCGTAAAAACGTATGAAGCAATCGTCAAAGGCGAAAGTGTTCCTCAGCCAGGAGTTCCAGAATCCTTTAAAGTACTAATTAAGGAACTACAGAGCCTTGGTTTAGATGTGAAAATGCTATCTGCTGATTTCGAAGAGATAGAATTGCGCGATCTTGATGAAGATGATGATATGCAACCAACCGATGCTTTGAATTTTGTTAAAGCAGATTAATAAAACGGTTTGTTGATTTAATAAAATAAAGAGGAAAAGAGAAATCATTTTCCTCTTTATAGTTAATAAAAGGTACAGGCTTGCTCGGAAAAGGCAATCGCTAACTAAGACAAGAGGGAGGTATGCTCCTTGGTAGATGTAAACAATTTTGAGTATATGAAGATCGGCCTCGCTTCATCGGATAAGATTCGATCATGGTCATATGGTGAAGTTAAGAAGCCAGAGACGATTAACTACCGGACATTAAGACCAGAAAAAGAAGGATTGTTCTGTGAACGTATTTTCGGACCTACAAAGGACTGGGAATGCCATTGCGGAAAGTACAAACGTGTTCGTTATAAAGGAGTCGTTTGTGATCGTTGTGGTGTAGAAGTTACACGTCAGAAAGTTCGTCGTGAACGTATGGGGCACATCGAACTAGCTGCTCAAGTAACACACATTTGGTACTTTAAAGGAATCCCAAGCCGAATGGGCTTAATTCTTGATATGACACCACGTGCTCTAGAAGAAGTTATCTATTTTGCATCCTATGTTGTTGTAGATCCAGCGGATACACCGCTCGAAAGAAAGCAGTTGCTATCTGAAAGAGAATACCGTATGTATCGTGAAAAGTATGGTACGAAATTTCAAGCGCTAATGGGTGCAGAAGCAATTGAGCGTCTTTTGGCTGCAATCGATTTGGATAAAGAAGCAGACTTCCTTAAAGAGGAATTGAAAACAGTTCAAGGTCAACGTCGTACACGTGCTATCAGACGACTTGACGTTGTTGAGTCTTTCCGTCACTCAGGCAATCGTCCTGAATGGATGGTTCTTGAAGTATTACCGGTAATTCCACCAGAGCTCCGTCCGATGGTACAACTAGACGGTGGCCGATTTGCAACTTCTGATTTAAATGATTTGTACCGAAGGGTTATAAACCGGAACAATCGACTGAAAAGATTGCTTGATCTTGGTGCTCCTGGAATTATCGTTCAAAACGAGAAGCGTATGTTACAAGAAGCGGTTGACGCACTTGTTGACAACGGTCGTAGAGGACGTCCAGTTACAGGACCAGGAAATCGTCCATTAAAATCCCTATCGCATATGTTGAAAGGGAAACAAGGTCGATTCCGTCAAAACTTACTTGGTAAACGAGTGGATTATTCAGGACGTTCTGTTATTGTCGTAGGTCCAAACTTGAAAATGTATCAGTGTGGTTTACCAAAAGAAATGGCAATTGAATTATTCAAGCCATTTGTTATGAAGGAACTCGTTGAACGTGGACTTGCACATAACATCAAGAGTGCGAAGCGAAAAATCGAACGTCTTCATTCTGAAGTTTGGGATGTACTAGAAGAAGTTATTAAGGAGCATCCGGTCTTATTGAACCGTGCACCAACGCTTCACCGTCTAGGAATCCAGGCGTTTGAACCAGTTCTTGTAGAAGGTCGTGCAATCACTCTTCACCCACTTGTATGTACAGCATATAACGCTGACTTCGATGGTGACCAGATGGCTGTTCACGTACCACTTTCTGAAGAAGCACAAGCTGAAGCCCGTCTATTAATGCTTGCAGCTCAAAATATTTTGAACCCTAAGGATGGTAAGCCGGTTGTTACTCCATCTCAGGATATGGTTTTAGGAAACTATTACCTAACACTTGAACGTAAAGATGCAGCTGGTGAAGGTTTTGTATTCCGTGATACAGATGAAGCGATTATCGCTTATCATAATGGTCATGTACATCTTCATTCACGTATCGCTGTTCAAGCAGGCTCGTTAAATAACCCGAATTTCTCGGAAGAGCAAAACGGTAAATTACTTCTTACAACTGTAGGTAAGCTAATATTTAACGAGATTTTACCAAGGTCGTTCCCGTACATCAACGAACCGACAGATTTCAACTTACAAGTTGAGACGCCTAAAAAGTATTTTGTTTCCGGAACAGTAGACGTGAAGAAGCATCTTGCTGAAGCTGAACTCGTAGCACCTTTCAAGAAGCAAATACTTGGTAATATCATTGCTGAAATATTTAAAGTGTTCCACATTACGGAAACATCAAGAATGCTAGACCGTATGAAGGACCTTGGATTTAAATATTCAACACGTGCAGGAATTACGATAGGAATGTCAGACATTGTTGTACTTCCAAATAAAGGTGAAATTCTAGAAGAAGCTCAAAGTAAAGTAGATAATGTTCTGAAGCAATTTAGACGTGGTTTGATCACGGAAGAAGAGCGTTATGATCGCGTTATCTCTTATTGGAGTCATGCAAAAGATGTTATCCAGGATAAACTAATGGAATCTCTTGATAATATGAACCCAATCTTTATGATGAGTGATTCCGGAGCTCGTGGTAACGCCTCAAACTTTACGCAGTTAGCAGGTATGCGTGGTCTGATGGCAAACCCGGCAGGAAAGATTATCGAGTTACCGATTAAGTCATCCTTCCGTGAAGGACTAACGGTTCTTGAGTACTTTATCTCAACGCATGGTGCTCGTAAAGGTCTTGCGGATACGGCACTGAAAACAGCTGACTCAGGTTACCTGACTCGTCGACTTGTTGATGTAGCTCAAGATGTTATTGTTCGTGAAGATGATTGTGGTACAGATCGTGGCCTTGTGGTTGGTGCGCTAATGGAAGGTTCTGAGTTGATTGAAGGACTTGATGAGCGTATCGCAGGACGTCACACTAAGAAAACAATACGTCATCCTGAAACTGGAAAAGTAATTCTAGCGAGGGATGAAATGATTACAGAAGACGTGTCACGTACAATTATAGAGGCTGGTATTGAAGAGATTTCAATACGTTCAGCATTTACTTGTAACACGAAACACGGCGTATGTAAGAAATGTTACGGTATTAACTTAGCTACAGGCGAAAATGTCGAGGTCGGCGAAGCAGTTGGAATCATCGCTGCTCAGTCAATCGGTGAACCAGGTACTCAGCTTACGATGAGAACGTTCCATACAGGTGGAGTTGCTGGGGATGATATTACTCAGGGTCTTCCACGTATCCAGGAAATTTTCGAGGCAAGGAATCCGAAAGGGCAAGCTGTCATCTCGGAAATTAAAGGAGTAGTTACGGAAATAGACGAAATTCGTGAAGGTCAGAAAGAACTTACCATCACGGGTGAAGTTGAAACACGTAAGTACTTGGCGCCTTACAATGGTCGACTCAAAGTTGCTGTTGGTGACACTGTCGACAGAGGAGAACCGATTACTGAAGGGTCTATCGATCCTAAAGAGTTAATCGTGGTCAAAGACGTGGCTACTGTTCAAGTATATTTATTAAAAGAAGTTCAAAAGGTATACCGTAGTCAGGGTGTTGAAATTGGTGATAAACACGTTGAAGTTATGGTACGTCAAATGCTTCGAAAAGTACGTATAATTGAAGCAGGAAACACAGATCTATTACCAGGTTCATTAGTCGATATTCATCAATTCTCGGATGCGAACAAAGTGGTTCTTGAAGCAGGAAAAATACCTGCGACATGTCGCCCGGTTATTCTTGGTATCACTAAAGCATCTCTTGAGACAGAATCCTTCCTTTCTGCCGCTTCATTCCAAGAAACGACACGTGTTCTAACGGATGCTGCGATTAGAGGGAAAATGGATGAGTTATTAGGATTGAAAGAGAACGTCATTATCGGTAAACTCGTACCCGCGGGAACTGGAATGCAGCGTTATCGTCAAATCCTTATGGATAAAGAAGAAACAAAGAATGCAGACGAAAAAGTAGCAGCAGAGTAAATAAGTGAAGTACCTTCCGGGGGAATTGAAAAGTAATTCCCCCTCTTTTTTTAATTATGTATTGACAGATTTAAAAACAAATGATAATATACAAAAGGTTGATAGTTAAATGTCTGCACTTTGGAGGATATGTAAATGTCTTATGAAAAAGTTGAACAGGCGAAGAAGACAATCATCGGTACTAAGCAGGCAGTGAGAGCAATCCGTGCAGGAATAGTGACTGAACTCATTATTGCTCAGGATGCTGAAGAACGTATAATTTCTTCAGTAATTGAAGAAGCGAAGCTTCAGGGTATCCCTGTAGTGTATGTGGATTCCAAGAAAAAACTTGGAGAAGCATGCGGAATACAAGTTGGTACGGCTGTAGTTGCGATTACTGTATAATCGTTTTTGTGCAATAAAGCACAAAGACTTTGTTTTTTACCTAAAAATGAACCACCTGGATGTGTGGTCTTACAAATGAAAGTATGAGAGGAGGAAAAACCGATGCCTACAATTAACCAATTGGTCCGCAAACCACGTAAACCAAACGTGATGGGATCTAAATCACCAGCACTCGGAAAAAGTTATAACAGCTTCAAAAAGTCAATGACAAACGTAAACTCTCCACAAAAGCGGGGTGTTTGTACACGTGTTGGTACTATGACACCGAAGAAGCCAAACTCGGCACTTCGTAAATATGCACGTGTTCGTTTGACAAACTCAATGGAAGTTAACGCTTATATTCCTGGTGAAGGTCATAACCTACAAGAACATAGTGTTGTTCTTATCCGTGGAGGACGCGTAAAAGACTTACCTGGTGTTCGTTACCATATCGTTCGTGGAGCACTTGATACAGCTGGAGTTACTGGCCGTATGCAAAGTCGTTCTATGTATGGAGCAAAAAAACCTAAAGTAAAAAAATAAAACATAAAAATAATTAGCACGAAAGGAGGAATACAACATGCCTAGAAAAGGTCCTGTTGCAAAACGTGACGTACTTCCAGATCCACTATATAACTCGAAGCTCGTTTCACGTCTGATTAACCAATTGATGGTTGACGGAAAAAAAGGTACATCTCAAAAAATCCTCTACGGTGCGTTCGAACTTGTAAGAGAACGTTCTGGTAAGGATCCACTTGAAGTATTTGAAGCAGCATTGAACAATGTAATGCCGGTACTTGAAGTACGTGCACGCCGTGTAGGTGGAGCAAACTATCAAGTTCCAGTTGAAGTGCGTCCTGAGCGTCGTACTACACTTGGATTACGTTTCTTCGTAAACTACTCTCGCCGTCGTGGAGAGAAGACAATGGAAGAGCGTCTTGCAAATGAAATTCTAGATGCATCTAATAACACTGGTGCATCAGTAAAACGTCGTGAAGAGCTTCACAAAATGGCAGATGCGAACAAAGCATTCGCTCACTACCGCTGGTAAAATAAAGGTTTCTATAACAGCTCTAATCCGAAACGGAAGGAGATTTACATTATGGCTAGAGAGTTCTCCTTAGAGAAGACTCGTAACATTGGAATCATGGCTCACATCGATGCTGGTAAGACAACAACGACTGAGCGGATTCTATATTATACAGGTAAAATCCACAAACTTGGAGAAACGCACGAAGGTGCATCTCAAATGGACTGGATGGCACAAGAACAAGAGCGTGGTATTACAATCACTTCTGCTGCAACAACAGCATCTTGGAAGGGTCACCGCGTTAACATCATTGATACACCAGGTCACGTAGACTTCACTGTAGAAGTTGAACGTTCACTTCGTGTACTTGATGGTGCTGTAACAGTACTTGATGCACAATCAGGTGTTGAACCACAAACTGAAACAGTTTGGCGTCAAGCAACAAACTACGGTGTTCCACGTCTTGTATTCGTCAACAAAATGGATAAGACAGGTGCAGATTTCCTATATTCAGTAGGAACTCTACGCGAACGTCTTGGTGCAAATGCGCATCCAATCCAGTTGCCTATTGGCGCGGAAGATCAGTTCCATTCAATTATTGACTTAGTTGAAATGAATGTAATTAACTATGGTGATGATACTGGAATGAACGTTGAAATTGGCGAAATTCCTGAAGAGCACCTACCATTAGCACTTGAATATCGTGAAAAACTAATCGAAGCTCTTTCTGAGTTTGATGAAGATCTTCTTGAGAAGTTTTTGAATGAAGAAGAATTTACAGTTGATGAAATTAAAGCAGCAATTCGTAAGGCTACGTTAGCTGTTGAATTTTATCCGGTTGTATGTGGAACTGCATTCAAAAACAAAGGAGTTCAACTTGTACTTGATGCTGTCATCAACTACCTTCCATCTCCAGAAGATGTTTTACCTATGAAAGGTACAGATCCAGACACTGGCGAAGAGTTAACTCGTCCAGCTATGGAAGATGGCCCATTCGCTGCATTAGCTTTTAAAGTAATGACAGATCCGTATGTAGGTAAATTAACATTTTTCCGAGTTTACTCAGGTGTGTTAAAATCAGGTTCATACGTACAAAACTCTTCAAAAGGAAAGCGTGAACGCGTAGGACGTATTCTACAAATGCATGCTGACTCACGTGAAGAAATTGCAGAAGTACATGCTGGAGATATTGCAGCAGCTGTTGGTCTTAAGGATACAGGAACTGGCGACACACTATGTGAAGAAAAGAACCTTATCATCCTAGAGTCAATGGACTTCCCAGAACCAGTTATTTCTCTATCTGTAGAGCCTAAGACGAAAGCTGACCAAGATAAAATGGGTCAAGCACTTGCTAAGCTTCAAGAAGAGGATCCAACATTCCGCGCGCACACAGACGAAGAAACAGGCGAAGTAATTATTGCTGGTATGGGTGAACTTCACCTAGACGTTCTCGTTGACCGTATGCGTCGTGAGTTTAATGTTGAAGCTAACGTTGGTGCACCACAAGTTTCTTACCGTGAGACATTCCGCAAATCAGCGGAAGTTGAAGGTAAGTTCGTACGTCAATCAGGTGGACGTGGACAGTATGGTCACGTATGGGTTGAGTTCTCTCCTAACGAAGTTGGGGCAGGATTTGAATTCGTAGATAATGTTGTTGGTGGAACTGTTCCACGTGAATATATCTCCTCTGTAGAAGCTGGAATTCGTGATTCACTTAACAATGGTGTTGTAGCGGGTTACCCACTAATTGATATTAAAGCTCGACTATTTGATGGTTCTTACCATGATGTTGACTCAAACGAGATGGCATTTAAGATTGCTGCTTCAATGGCACTTAAAAACGCTGTCGCACACGTTGATCCGGTTCTATTAGAGCCAATGATGAAGGTTGAAGTCATTATTCCGGAAGAATACATGGGCGATATTATGGGCGATATCACTTCTCGACGCGGCCGCGTTGAAGGAATGGAAGCTCGTGGTAACGCACAAGTAGTTCGTGCAATGGTTCCTCTTGCTCAAATGTTCGGTTATGCAACGTCCCTACGTTCAAATACGCAAGGGCGCGGAGTATTCTCAATGGTGTTTGATCACTATGAAGAAGTACCGAAATCAATTGCAGAAGAAATTATCAAGAAAAATAAAGGCGATTAATTGTAATCTATCTTTATTTGCAGTATAAATTAATTGTATGCTTTAAGTCATTGGAGAAAAATCTCCAATGACTCTAATAAAAAATAAACTTTTGTATTTATAAGGAGGACTTCTATAATGGGTAAAGAAAAATTCGACCGTTCCAAGTCACATGCTAACGTAGGAACAATCGGTCACGTTGACCATGGTAAAACAACTTTAACTGCTGCAATCGCAACGGTTCTTGCAAAAAGATCAGGTGGAACAGCTCAGTCATATGCTGACGTTGATAATGCACCAGAAGAAAAAGAGCGTGGTATTACAATTAACACGTCTCACGTTGAGTACGAAACTGCTACTCGTCACTACGCACACGTAGACTGCCCGGGTCACGCTGACTATGTTAAAAACATGATCACTGGTGCAGCACAAATGGATGGCGGAATCTTAGTTGTATCTGCAGCTGATGGTCCAATGCCACAAACTCGTGAGCATATCTTGCTTTCACGTCAAGTAGGTGTTCCATATCTTGTTGTATTCATGAACAAGTGTGACATGGTTGACGACGAAGAGCTTCTTGAGTTAGTAGAAATGGAAATTCGCGATCTTCTTTCAGAGTATGAGTTCCCTGGCGATGACATTCCAGTTATCAAAGGATCTGCTCTTAAAGCACTTGAAGGCGAAGAAGAGTGGGAAGAGAAAATTGTTGAACTTATGGATGCAGTTGACTCATACATTCCAACTCCACCACGTGATACTGAAAAGCCATTCATGATGCCTGTTGAGGACGTATTCTCAATTACAGGTCGTGGAACAGTTGCTACAGGACGTGTTGAGCGTGGACAAGTTAAAATCGGAGACGTTGTCGACATCGTTGGTATCGTTGAAGAAGCAAAAGCTACTACTGTTACAGGTGTAGAAATGTTCCGTAAACTTCTTGATTATGCAGAAGCGGGCGACAACATTGGAGCATTACTACGTGGAGTTTCACGTGATGATATCCAACGTGGTCAAGTACTTGCTAAGCCAGGTACAATCGTTCCTCATACTTCATTTACAGCTGAAGTTTATGTTCTTTCAAAAGAAGAAGGTGGACGTCATACTCCATTCTTCACAAACTACCGTCCTCAGTTCTACTTCCGTACAACTGACGTAACTGGTGTTTGTAATCTTCCAGAAGGCGTAGAAATGGTTATGCCTGGAGATAACGTTGAAATGACAATTGAGCTTATCAACCCAATCGCTCTTGAAGAAGGTACTAAATTCTCAATTCGTGAGGGTGGACGTACAGTAGGCGCTGGCGTTGTAGCGACAATTCAAAAATAATATCTTTATTTTTAAAATCCCACCCTTAGCGGTGGGATTTTTTTATCTTATGAACTATCGATAATCTCTGCTTATCACTTAATCTACTCTCATGATTTTAAGTAAAACTACTATAATTAATATATAACTATCAACTGCTGTTGACAGGGCTGTTCTCTTCTGATAAGTTGATAAAGTGCCAAAAATACTTTATCGCTTTAATTGGTTAAAGCATCGGTTGGTAGGAGGAAATTAAATGAATGCAGTTATTATCGCAATTCTTATTATGCTTATTTTAAGTTTATTGCGAGTCAACGTTGTTTTGGCTCTTGTTGCAGGAGCGATTATTGGTGGACTTGTAGGAGGACTTTCAATAGATGCGACAATTACGACGTTTACAGGTGGGCTAGGTGATGGGGCAACAATCGCTCTTAGCTATGCTTTATTGGGTGGCTTTGCAGTAGCAATTTCAAAAACTGGAATCCCACAGCTTCTAGTGAATGTCATGTTGAAAATAGTCAAGAAAGATGGTCAAAAGGACAGGACAGCACTTGGGAAGGTCTTAATTATATTCGTTCTTCTTTCTATGGCTATATTTTCTCAAAACTTAATTCCGATTCATATCGCTTTTATTCCTTTGTTGGTTCCACCGATTTTGCATATATTGAATATGATGCAAATAGATCGACGATTAATAGCGTCTGTTCTAACGTTTGGACTTACGGTTCCTTACATTCTATTGCCGTACGGATACGGCTTTATATTTCATGAAATTCTAGCAACTCAGATGGATAAGGCTGGCTTAGCTATTGACATGGCAGATATTCCTAAGGCGATGGCATTTCCGGTTCTTGGACTTGTCGTTGGATTGCTCATAGCGGTATTTTTCTCATATAGAAAGCCTAGGGTATATGAAAATCATCAAATAGATACTAGTGAGGAACAATATGACATTAAGAAACGCAATGTGGTGTTCACGGTACTTGCGCTAGTTGGAACGCTAGCTGTTCAAATTCCGACTCAATCTATGATAGCGGGTGCTATTACTGGGATTTTCATTTTATATATAACCGGTGCACTAAAATGGAAGGAAGCAGATAGTGTTGTGAATGAAGGGATGCGAATGATGGCGTTTGTTGGATTTGTTATGATTACAGCAAATGGATTCGCGGCAGTACTAAAAGAAACTGGCCATATTCAATCACTTGTGAACAACTCGAGTGAACTACTTGGTGATAATAAAGGGATGGCAGCACTACTAATGTTGCTTATCGGATTAGTAGTGACGATGGGTATTGGATCTTCCTTTGCAACCATACCGATTATCGCAGCAATATTTGTGCCGCTTAGTATAGAGTTTGGTTTTAGTACAATGGCAATCATCGCGCTCATAGGAACTGCCGGGGCTCTTGGTGATGCAGGCTCACCTGCGTCAGACTCGACACTTGGTCCGACTGCTGGCCTTGATGTTGATGGGCAACACAACCACATTTGGGATACATGTGTGCCAACATTTATTCATTACAATATTCCACTTGTAGTGTTTGGTTGGATAACAGCAATCTTTCTAAACTAAAAAATAGGGTGTTTAATTGTTCTGACTAATTCGTGGCTACTTGCAATTTAGCACACTAGGATTTATAATTAAAAAGCTCAGGAAAGAAAATGCATAAAACACTTGCGTAATGAAATTCCTTTGTGTATAATATTGAATGTTGGTCTTTTGACTGCGATGAAGCGAGAGGTTGCCGACACACCAGGCCGCTTTGCCATGGCATGTGTGTGGGAAATTTTCGTGGAGAATGTCTATCAAATTAGGCGAAAAGGAGGGAAAATAATGGCAAAACAAAAGATTCGTATTCGTTTAAAAGCATATGATCACAGAATTCTAGATCAGTCTGCTGAGAAAATTGTTGAAACAGCAAAACGTTCGGGTGCTAGTGTATCGGGTCCGATTCCACTACCAACTGAAAGAAGTGTTTACACTGTACTTCGTGCGGTTCACGTTTACAAAGATTCACGCGAACAGTTCGAAATGCGTACTCATAAACGCTTGATCGATATCGTTAACCCGACACCACAAACTGTCGACGCGTTAATGAAGTTGGATTTACCATCCGGCGTAGACATTGAAATCAAACTTTAATCATTAAAATAGTATTAAAACATTACAGGAGGTGTTACTAATGACCAAAGGAATCTTAGGAAGAAAACTCGGAATGACGCAAGTTTTCGCTGAAAACGGCGATTTAATTCCAGTAACTGTCATCCAAGCTACTCCAAACATTGTACTTCAAAAGAAGACACAAGAAACGGATGGCTATGAAGCAATTCAGCTTGGATTTGAAGACAAACGTGACAAGCTTTCAAACAAACCTGAAAAAGGGCATGTTGCTAAAGCTAACACGACGCCTAAGCGCTTCATCCGCGAATTTCGTGGATTGGACGTTAGTGCTTATGAAGTTGGACAAGAGGTTACAGTTGAAACTTTTGCTGAAGGCGATGTAATCGACGTAACAGGAGTTTCAAAAGGTAAAGGATTTCAAGGTGTTATTAAACGCTACGGTTTCTCAATGGGTCCAATGAGTCACGGATCTCGTTTCCACCGTTCTACAGGTTCAATCGGTTCAGTTGATGCACAACGTGTATTCAAAGGGAAGAAGATGCCAGGACGTATGGGTAGCGATACAGTGACTATTCAAAACTTAGAAGTTGTACGAGTTGACGCTGAGCGCAACTTACTACTTATTAAAGGGAACGTTCCAGGAGCACGTAAGTCACTTATCCAAGTGAGAAACGCTGTTAAAGGAAACTGACTACTAAAGGAAGGAGGAAATTGAAATGCCTAAAATTTCTGTATTAAGCCAGACGGGTACTTCTGTTGGTGACATCGAACTAAACGATGCAATCTTCGGGATTAAGCCAAACGAAGCCGTCTTATTCGAAGCAATTATTCAACAACAAGCTTCTTTACGTCAAGGTAATCACAAAGTGAAAACTCGCTCAGAAGTTGCCGGCGGTGGACGTAAGCCGTGGCGTCAAAAGGGAACAGGTCGTGCTCGTCAAGGGTCGATTCGTTCACCACAATGGCGTGGAGGCGGAATCGTATTTGGTCCGTCACCAAGAAGTTATTCATACAAGTTGCCTAAAAAAGTTCGTAGACTTGCTCTTCTTTCAGCTCTTTCAACGAAAGTTCTTGAAGAAAATCTAGTTGTTCTTGAAGGCCTTGCATTTGATGCACCAAAAACAAAAGACTTTATTCAATTCATGAAAGACCTTTCAATTAATAAGAAAGCCCTAATTGTTACAGCTGACCTAGATGAGACAGTAGCATTGTCTGCTCGAAACATCCCTGGAATTAGCGTAGTAACAGCAAATGGCATCAACGTCCTTGACCTTATAGGTCATGATAAACTTATTATGACGAAAGCTGCAGTTCAAAAAGTAGAGGAGGTGCTTGGTTGATGGAAGCACGTGATGTATTGAAACGTCCGGTCATAACCGAGCGTTCTTCTGAACAAATGGAGTTTAAAAAGTATACTTTTGAAGTAGACACTCGCGCAAACAAAACAGTTGTTAAACAAGCTGTTGAAGAAATTTTTGGCGTAGAAGTTGAAAAAGTAAACGTCATGAATTACAAAGGGAAGTTCAAACGTATGGGTAAGCATGCTGGTTATACAAACAAGCGCCGTAAAGCGATTGTTACATTAACTGCAGACTCAAAAGACATCGAACTTTTCGAGATCTAAAAATAACCATTTAATTATACGAAGGAGGGAAACCAAATGGCGATTAAGAAATACAAACCTACCTCCAACGGACGTCGTAATATGACTACTTCGGACTTCGCTGAACTTACAACGAATAGACCGGAGAAATCATTGCTTGCTCCAATCAAACGGACAGGTGGACGTAACAATACAGGTAGGACTACTGTTCGTCATCAAGGTGGAGGACATAAGCGCCAATACCGAGTCATCGATTTCCAACGACGGAAAGATGGCATACCAGGACGCGTTGCTACGATCGAATACGATCCGAACCGTTCTGCTAATATCGCACTAATCAATTACGCAGATGGAGAAAAACGTTACATTCTTGCTCCTAAAGGTTTAGTAGTAGGAGAACAAGTAATGTCAGGTCCAGACGCAGACATTAAAATCGGTAATGCATTACCTTTAACTAACATCCCAATGGGTTCAACAATCCATAATATTGAGATGAAGCCAGGAAAAGGTGGCCAACTCGTTCGTTCTGCAGGTACATCTGCACAACTACTTGGACGTGAAGGCAAATATGTTATTATTCGTTTGCAATCAGGAGAAGTACGTATGATCCTTGAAGCTTGCCGTGCAACAATTGGTCAAGTCGGAAATGAACAACACGAACTTATCAACATTGGTAAAGCAGGCCGTTCACGTTGGTTGGGTAAACGTCCAGCAGTACGTGGATCTGTAATGAACCCGAACGATCACCCACACGGTGGTGGAGAAGGTCGTACAGGAATTGGAATGCCATCACCACTTACACCATGGGGCAAACCTACTCTTGGATATAAAACTCGTAAGAAATCCAATAAATCCGACAAACTTATTGTTCGTCGCCGTAAAAAATAATGTGAATGAACTGCGGTTCTATGAATGGACCGTAGTACACGCACGGAGGGAGGTTCCGACATGGGACGCAGCTTGAAAAAAGGACCTTTTGTAGACGACCATCTTCTAAAGAAGGTAGAAGCACAAAATGATTCTCAGAAAAAACAAGTAATTAGAACTTGGTCACGCCGTTCTACTATATTCCCGTCTTTCATCGGATTGACAATTGCTGTCTATGACGGCCGCAAACACGTACCTGTCTACATGACTGAAGATATGGTAGGTCACAAACTTGGCGAATTCGCACCGACGCGCACATATAGAGGCCACGGTGGAGACGACAAGAAAACAAGACGTTAATTGAGAGGAGGTTATTCTGATGCAACAAGCTAAAGCTACTGCCCGCACAGTCCGTATTGCTCCTCGCAAAGTCCGTTTAGTCGTTGATCTTATCCGGGGCAAGAAAATCGGTGAAGCTGTCGCAATTCTACGCCTGACGCCAAAAGCGGCATCTCCGGTAGTAGAGAAAGTATTAAACTCAGCAATTGCAAACGCTGAACATAACTATGAGATGGATGTCGAGAACCTTATCGTAAGCGAAGTATTCGTTGATGAAGGTGCGACAATGAAACGTTTCCGTCCACGTGCACAGGGACGTGCAAGTGCAATCAACAAACGCACAAGCCACATCACTGTAGTGGTATCAGAAAAAAAGGAGGGATAATTCGTGGGTCAAAAAGTACATCCTAACGGTTTACGGGTCGGTATCATCCGCGACTGGGAGTCGAAATGGTACGCTGAAAAAGACTATGCAACTCTTTTACATGAAGACTTAAAGATTCGTAAATATATCGACACGCGTCTTGTAGAAGCATCAGTTTCAAAAGTTGAAATTGAGCGTGCTGCTAAGCGTGTTAACATAACAATTCACACTGCGAAACCAGGTATGGTAATCGGTAAAGGTGGTTCCGAAGTAGAAACACTTCGTAAACAACTTAATGATATTACTGGCAAGCGTGTACACATCAATATTATTGAAATTAAACGTGCTGATCTTGATGCGAAATTAGTAGCAGAAAGCATTGCACGTCAACTAGAAGGCCGTGTTTCATTCCGTCGTGTTCAGAAACAAGCGATTCAACGCACAATTCGTTCTGGCGCACTAGGAATTAAAACTCAAGTTTCTGGACGTCTTGGCGGTGCCGACATCGCTCGTGCAGAACATTATAGTGAAGGTACTGTCCCTCTTCATACTTTACGTGCAGATATCGATTATGCTCATGCAGAAGCCGATACTACTTACGGTAAATTAGGCGTAAAAGTATGGATTTATAGAGGAGAAGTCCTTCCAGTGAGAAAGAAGAACTCTGAGGAAGGAGGCAACTAATATGTTAATGCCTAAACGCGTTAAATACCGTCGTGTATTCCGTGGAAAGATGCGCGGAACTACAAAAGGCGGAGCATCAGTACAGTTCGGTGAATTCGGACTGCAAGCAGTAGAGCCGGCATGGATTACAAGCCGTCAAATAGAATCTGCACGTATCGCAATGACACGTTACATGAAACGTGGCGGTAAAGTATGGATCAACATTTTCCCACACAAACCATATACAAAGAAGCCTCTAGAAGTACGGATGGGTTCAGGTAAAGGTGCGGTAGAAGGCTGGGTAGCTGTTGTTAAGCCTGGTAGAGTTATGTTTGAAATCGCGGGTGTAAATGAAGAGGTTGCTCGTGAAGCACTTCGTCTTGCATCTCACAAGCTTCCTATTAAAACGAAGTTTGTAAAACGTGAAGAAATTGGTGGTGAATCTAATGAAAGCTAAAGAAATCCGTGACTTGACAACTGCAGAGATTGAGCAACAAGTGAAATCACTGAAAGAAGAGCTTTTCAACCTTCGCTTCCAATTGGCGACAGGCCAATTAGAAAACACTGCACGTATCGGCGAAGTTCGTAAATCAATCGCGCGTATGAAAACTGTAATACGTCAAAGAGAAATCAGTGCAAATAACTGATGGAGGAGGTTGCAACCATGACAGAGCGTAACCAACGCAAAGTATACACAGGACGTGTCGTATCTGACAAAATGGATAAGACAGTTACTGTAATGGTCGAAACATACAAGAAGCATTCTTTATACGGTAAGCGTGTAAAGTATTCTAAGAAATTGAAGACCCACGACGAATTAAATGAAGCGAAAATCGGTGACGTTGTTCGTATAATGGAAACTCGTCCGTTATCAGCAACAAAACGTTTCCGCCTATTAGAAGTAGTCGAAAAAGCGGTCGTTATCTAATAAAGTTCGGAGATAATAATCCGGGAGGAGGTAGCCTCAATGATCCAACAGGAAAGTCGTATGAGAGTAGCCGATAACTCTGGCGCTCGTGAAGTTCTTACAATTAAAGTTTTAGGCGGTACAGGCCGTAAAGTAGCTAACATCGGTGATGTAGTTGTATGTACAGTGAAAAAAGCAACACCAGGTGGCGTTGTTAAGAAGGGTGAAATCGTCAAGGCGGTTATCGTCCGTACGAAAAGTGGCGTTCGACGCAAGGATGGTTCATACATTACGTTTGATGAAAACGCATGTGTAATCATTCGTGATGATCAAAGCCCACGTGGTACACGTATTTTCGGACCAGTTGCTCGCGAACTTCGCGATGTTAACTTTATGAAGATTATTTCATTAGCACCGGAAGTACTTTAATTCACATGACAATGCCAATCAAGGAGGTGCGACAGAATGCATGTTAAAAAAGGCGATAAAGTTATGGTTATATCCGGTAAAGACAAAGGTAAGACGGGCGTAATCTTAGCAGCTTTACCTAAAAAGGATCGTGTGCTTGTTGAAGGTGTTAACATCGTCATGAAACATACGAAGCCTAATCAAGAAAACCCGCAAGGCGGAATCGTTAGCCAAGAGGCAGCTATCCATGTATCTAACGTCATGGTTATAGATCCTAAAACTGGTGAGCCAACACGCGTAGGTTATAAGATAGAAGATGGCAAAAAAGTTCGTGTTGCTAAAAAATCCGGTGAAAACCTGGATAAATAAGTAACGGATGAAAGGAGGTCCAACAGATGAGCCGTTTTAAAGAAAAGTTTACAAACGAAGTAACACCTGCTCTTATGAGCAAGTTTGAATATACATCGGTTATGCAAGTGCCAAAAGTGGATAAGATCGTTATCAACATGGGTGTTGGTGATGCTGTTCAAAACACGAAAGCACTTGATGCGGCAGTGGAAGATTTAACAATCATTTCTGGTCAAAAACCGGTCATCACAAAAGCGAAGAAGTCTATCGCAGGATTCCGTCTCCGTGAGGGGATGCCTATCGGAACGAAGGTTACATTACGCGGTGAGCGCATGTACGAATTCCTCGATAAGCTAATCTCGGTATCACTACCTCGTGTACGTGACTTCCGTGGAGTTTCAAAGAAATCATTTGATGGTCGTGGAAACTATACTCTAGGGGTAAAAGAACAATTGATCTTCCCTGAGATTGACTATGATAAAGTTTCTAAAATACGCGGTATGGATATCGTCATCGTTACGACTGCAAACTCTGATGAAGAAGCAAGAGAGTTATTGACGCAGTTCGGCATGCCGTTCCAAAAGTAAATAAGAGGGAGGCGAAAACGTGGCTAAAAAATCAATGATCGCAAAACAAAAACGTACGCCAAAGCATAGTGTTCAGGCGTATACAAGATGTGAGCGATGTGGTCGTCCACATTCTGTATATCGTAAATTCAAGCTTTGCCGTATTTGTTTCCGCGAATTGGCATACAAAGGACAAATTCCAGGCGTTAAAAAAGCAAGCTGGTAATCCCCTAAATATGGGAAGGAGGTAAATGCAATGACAATGAGTGATCCGATCGCAGATATGCTTACACGCATCCGTAACGCGAACATGGTTCGTCACGAGAAGCTTGAAGTTCCTGCTTCAAACATGAAAAAAGAAATTGCTGAAATCTTGAAACGTGAAGGTTTTGTACGCGATGTAGAATATGTCAAAGATAGCAAACAAGGTATCATCCGCATATTCCTTAAATATGGTCAAAATAACGAGCGTGTTATCACTGGTCTTAAACGTATTTCAAAACCGGGTCTTCGTGTTTACGCAAAAACAAACGAAGTTCCTAAAGTTTTGAATGGTCTGGGTATCGCCCTCGTTTCCACATCACAAGGTGTCCTTACTGACAAGGATGCTCGTGCTAAACAAGTAGGCGGAGAAGTAGTAGCTTACGTTTGGTAATACGTAACAATTGAATGGAGGTGCAACTGAATGTCCCGTATTGGAAAAAAGCCGATTACTGTTCCAGAACAAGTAACAGTTACGATTGCAGAAGGTAATCATGTTACTGTTAAAGGACCTAAAGGCGAACTTACAAACACATTTAATACTGATATAAAGATTGAACAAGAAGCAAACGTGATCACATTGGTCCGTCCTTCTGAATCGAAAGAACACCGTTCTATTCATGGAACGACTCGTTCATTACTCGATAATATGGTGACAGGCGTTTCAAAAGGTTTTGAAAAGTCACTTGAACTTGTAGGGGTAGGTTACCGTGCGCAACTTCAAGGACAAAAACTTGTATTGAACGTCGGCTATTCTCACCCGGTTGAATTTACACCGGAACAAGGAATTGAAGTAGAAGTTCCTGCAAACACAAAAATTACTGTTCGTGGGATAGACAAAGAACGCGTTGGCGCTCTTGCCTCGAATATTCGTCAAGTACGTCCTCCAGAGCCTTATAAAGGTAAAGGAATTCGTTATGTAGGCGAAGTAGTCCGTCGTAAAGAAGGTAAAACAGGTAAATAATGCCCATTAAGGCATTCGGAAGGAGTGACCACGATGATTACGAAAAAAGATAGAAACGTTGTACGTAAAAACCGTCATGCACGTGTACGTACAAAAATCAGCGGAACTGCGGCTCGTCCACGTTTGAACGTTTATCGATCTAATAAGCATATCTATGCTCAATTAATCGATGATATTAACTCAGTAACGATCGCAAGTGCTTCTACTATGGACAAAGAGTTTGGCTCAGAGTCTACAGCAAGTGCTGAAGCTGCTGTAAAAGTCGGCGAGTTGATCGCGAAAAATGCTGTTGAAAAGGATGTCAAAACGGTTGTTTTCGACCGTGGCGGTTACCTATTTCACGGCCGTGTGAAAGCTCTTGCGGACTCAGCACGTGAAAATGGTCTAGAATTTTAATTTAAGAAGGAGGGACACATTTCATGCGTCGTAATGATCAGAATAAAAGTGAATTCGAAGAACGCGTAGTAACGATTAATCGCGTAGCTAAAGTTGTGAAAGGCGGACGTCGTTTCCGTTTCACTGCTCTAGTTGTAATCGGAGATAAAAATGGCCGTGTAGGTTTCGGTACTGGTAAAGCGCAAGAAGTTCCAGATGCGATTCGTAAAGCAATAGATGATGCTAAAAAGAACTTAGTTGTGGTACCAATGGTCAAAGGTACAACTCCACACGAAGTACTCGGTCGTTTTGGTGCAGGTCAAGTCCTTATCAAGCCTGCAGCACCAGGTACTGGAGTTATCGCTGGAGGACCTGTCCGTGCAGTACTTGAACTAGCAGGTATTACTGATATCCTATCTAAATCTCTTGGATCAAGTACACCAATCAACATGGTTCGTGCAACTGTCGAAGGATTGAAAAGCTTGAAACGTGCTGAGGATGTTGCGAAATTACGCGGTAAATCAGTAGAAGAACTACTAGGTTAAGGGGGGAAGCACAATGACAAACGTACTTGAAGTTACCCTTACAAAAAGCGTGATTGGTTCTAAACCGGCACAACGTAAAACAGTAGAAGCGTTGGGACTACGTAAATTGAATCAAACGGTTGAACATAAAGATAATGTCGCTATTCGTGGCATGCTCAATACAGTAGCCCACCTGGTTACAGTTAACGAAAAATGATTTTGATTTTTTAATAAGGAGGTGCCATAAAGATGAAATTACACGAATTGAAACCAGCTGAAGGTTCTCGTAAAAAACGCAAACGCGTTGGACGCGGAATGAGTTCAGGTCACGGTAAAACTTCTGGTAGAGGTCATGACGGACAAAACTCTCGTTCAGGCGGTGGAGTACGTCTTGGATTTGAAGGTGGACAAATTCCACTTTTCCAACGTTTACCTAAGCGTGGATTTACAAACATTAACCGTAAGGATTATGCAGTTGTAAACCTTGACAAGCTTAATGTTTTCGATGAAGGCACGGAAGTAACACCAGAATTGTTAATAGAGACAGGTATCGTTAGTAATGCTAAATCTGGAATTAAGATTCTAGGTAACGGGGTTCTTGATAAGAAGATTACTGTAAAAGCAAACAAATTTTCTGCCTCTGCAAAGGAAGCTATTGAAAAAGCTGGCGGCCAAACTGAGGTGGTTTAATGTTTCAGACGATCTCCAATTTTATGCGCGTACAAGATATAAGACGTAAAATCGTTTACACACTGCTTTTGCTTATCGTTTTTAGATTAGGAACATTTATAACTGTTCCAGGCGTTAATGCATCTGCATTTCAGACGGATCAAAATAGCCTAATTGGCTTTATGAATATGTTCGGTGGAGGCGCTCTTGCTAACTTTTCTATCTTAGCGATGGGGATCATGCCTTATATTACAGCATCTATCATCGTGCAATTATTGCAGATGGATGTTGTACCGAAGTTTTCCGAATGGGCGAAGCAAGGTGATGTTGGAAGACGTAAGCTTGCTCAGTTCACAAGGTACTTCACGATTATCCTGGCATTTATTCAAGCTATGGCCATGTCATTCGGTTTTAACCGGATGTTTGACGGTAAGCTAATAATTGCAGAAGGATTTTCAACATATGTTGTTATTGCGCTTGTATTGACTGCTGGAACTGCATTTCTATTATGGCTAGGCGAAAAAATTACCGAAAAAGGTGTTGGAAATGGTATTTCCATTATCATCTTCGCAGGTATCGTTGCTGGTATTCCAACAGCCGTCAACCAATATTATGCAACTCAGCTTCAAGATGCTGGTGATGCGTTATTCATCAGAATCGCAATAAGTGCATTATTGCTCCTTGTTATTGTGGCAATCACTGTCGGTATCATTTATGTACAAGAAGCATTACGAAAAATTCCAATTCAGTATGCAAAACGTGTTACTGGCCGAGGTCCTTCGACTGCAAGCCAACAAACTCATTTGCCGTTAAAACTGAATGCTGCGGGTGTTATCCCAGTAATTTTCGCTTCTGCATTCTTTATGACTCCTCAGTCTATCGTAACTTTTTTCGGTGAAAATAGTTTTACGTCTACGATTAGAGAAGTATTTGATTATACGACACCTGTCGGAATGACATTGTATGTAGCACTAATTATTGCCTTCACTTATTTTTATGCCTTTATTCAGGTTAATCCTGAAAATATGGCGGATAATTTAAAGAAGCAAGGTGCCTACATTCCGGGTATTCGCCCAGGGCAAAATACACAAAGTTATTTAACAAGTACATTATATAGATTGACATTTGTGGGAGCTATCTTCCTTGCAACTGTATCAATCATGCCAATGTTCTTTATCAAGTTTGCAAATCTTCCTCAATCGGCACAAATCGGCGGAACGAGTTTGATCATCGTCGTCGGTGTAGCGCTTGAAACGATGAAGCAACTTGAATCACAACTTGTGAAAAGACATTATAAAGGATTTATGAAATAAACTTTTCAGGAACTACTCTTCCTGAAAAGTGAATTTGAAGGAGCGCTATCCGTATGAATATCGTATTAATGGGTTTGCCAGGTGCTGGTAAAGGTACTCAGGCAGACAAAATTGTCGAAAAGTACGAAACTCCTCATATTTCTACAGGCGATATGTTCCGTGCTGCAATTAAAGAAGGTACGGAACTTGGAGTCAAGGCAAAATCGTACATGGATCAAGGAGCACTAGTTCCTGATGAAGTGACAATCGGTATCGTTCGTGAACGATTAAGTAAACCTGATTGTGATAAAGGTTTCTTGCTAGATGGTTTTCCTCGTACAGTTCCGCAAGCCGAAGCCTTAGATGAGCTTTTGGCGGATATGGGGCGTAGCATTGAACATGTTCTTAATATACAAGTGGAAAAGGATGAACTGGTTGCACGTTTATCAGGGCGTCGCATCTGCAAAGTATGTGGCACATCTTATCATCTTCAATTCAAACCTTCAAAGGTTGATGGAGTATGTGATAAAGATGGTGGAGAACTTTATCAACGAGAAGACGACAATCCAGAGACAGTTACAAATCGTCTGGAAGTAAATATGACTCAAACGGCACCACTTCTTGCATTTTATGATGCAAAAGGCGTGTTATCTAATGTCGATGGCGAGCAACATATCGACGAAGTTTTCAAAGAACTGGATGCACTTCTTCAATAGAATGTGCAGTAAACCTCACTGGTACGTATATTGTATGCTTTATAAGGGTATATGGTAATACTACTGGGAAGGGCGTTTCACCGAGTTGCAAAAGCATATGGTGGCCGGTATAAAAGAACTGCTTAGAGTTCTGTGGGACGTAGAAGTTCTACCTAGAGCTATAAAAACGTAACTAGGAACTCATCCATGGCAATCTGGACGGTCGTGTCCATTCCAATAGGATTTTCCACAACAATAAGTCGAAGGACTGGTTTGCGGGAAAACGAAATGTGACAGACGTCTTTCGAACATCACTCTTGCAATCCAGACATATGTTGAAGGAAGCTTTAAAGGCGACTGATGCCGACCAATGGTGAGAACCTTTATTGAGATATAGAAGGGAGACAGGATTGATGGCGAAAGACGATGTAATCGAAGTAGAAGGAACTGTAGTCGAAACGTTACCAAACGCGATGTTCAAAGTGGAGCTGGAGAACGGCCATACGATTCTTGCGCATGTATCTGGCAAAATCCGTATGCACTTTATCCGCATCCTGCCTGGCGACAAAGTGACAATGGAACTTTCGCCTTATGATTTGACACGTGGACGTATCACATATCGTTTCAAATAAACTATTGTACTCCGGAATATGAAGGAGGTTGGGTAAGATGAAAGTAAGAGCATCTGTAAAACCGATCTGTGAAAAATGTAAAGTTATTCGCAGACGAGGCCGAGTAATGGTAATCTGTGAAAATCCTAAACATAAACAAAGACAAGGCTAATTTAGAAGGAGGTGCACAATCTATATGGCACGTATTGCTGGTGTAGACATTCCGCGCGATAAGCGCATTGTCATTTCATTGACTTATATTTTTGGAATAGGAAAAACAACTGCACAAAAAGTTTTAGCTAATGCAGGTGTTTCAGAAGAAGCTCGTGTTCGTGATTTAACGGACGCTGAACTTGATAAAATCCGTGAATTAATTGACGGACTAAAAGTTGAGGGAGATCTTCGTCGTGAAACTTCACTTAACATCAAACGTTTGATGGAAATCGGAAGTTTCCGTGGAATTCGTCATCGTCGTGGATTGCCTGTACGTGGGCAAAACACTAAAAATAACGCTCGTACTCGTAAAGGTGCGAAACGTACTGTAGCTAACAAGAATAAATAATAGGTAAAGGAGGTATCTTCTTAACATGGCAAAAAAACAAGTAACTCGTAAGCGTCGAGTGAAAAAGAATATCGAAGCTGGTATTGCACACATTCGTTCGACGTTCAATAATACAATTGTTACAATTACTGATATGCACGGGAACGCATTATCTTGGTCAAGTGCAGGTGCACTAGGTTTTAGAGGTTCTCGTAAATCAACTCCATTTGCTGCACAAATGGCTGCTGAAGCAGCTGCTAAAACAGCAATGGAACACGGTCTGAAAACGTTAGAAGTAACGGTTAAAGGTCCTGGTTCTGGACGTGAAGCAGCGATTCGTTCTTTACAAGCAGCAGGTCTTGAAGTAACTGCAATTAGAGACGTAACACCGGTTCCTCATAACGGATGCCGCCCACCAAAACGTCGTCGTGTATAATGGCTTGATTTCCATTTGATTGAGAAACACAATTATTGTCAAAAATGAATTGTGAGTAAGATTTTGTCATACGAAAAAATCGATTTCAATATGGATCGGCCATACATTAGATGTTTTGAAGGAGGATAAACGGATGATCGAAATTGAGAAACCTAAAATTGAAGCAGTTAAGATCAATGAAGATTCCAAGTTTGGCAAGTTTATCATTGAGCCATTAGAGCGCGGTTATGGAAATACATTGGGTAATTCCTTGCGTCGTATCCTTCTATCATCTTTACCAGGAGCGGCAGTAACATCAATTCAAATTGATGGTGTACTTCATGAATTCTCTACTGTTGAAGGTGTCGTCGAAGACGTAGCTTCAATAATATTGAATGTGAAAAAGCTGGCTCTTAAAATATACTCGGACGAAGAGAAAGTAATTGAGATAGACGTAAAGGGTGAAGGAGTCGTTACAGCAGCTGACATTACACATGACAGTGATGTAGAGGTTTTGAATCCAGAACAACCTATCGCAACTCTCGGGAAAAATGGACATTTACGCATGCGTATGTATGCAATTCGTGGCCGTGGATATGCGCCTTCCGAAATGAATAAACGTGATGATTTAGCAATTGGAGTTATTCCAGTTGATTCGGTTTACACGCCGGTATCACGGGTTAACTTTCAAGTGGAAAATACGCGGGTTGGCCAAATGGCAAACTTCGATAAATTAACACTTGATGTATGGACAGATGGAAGCATTGGTCCAAAAGAAGCCGTTTCACTAGGAGCAAAAATCCTAACTGAGCATTTAAATATATTTGTTGGCATGACAGATGAAGCCCAGACTGCTGAGATTATGGTAGAAAAAGAAGAAGATCAAATTGAAAAAGTTCTAGAGATGACGATTGAGGAACTTGACCTTTCTGTTCGTTCTTATAACTGCCTAAAGCGTGCTGGAATTAACACAGTTCTTGAGCTTGCTAACAAGTCTGAAGATGAAATGATGAAAGTACGAAATCTAGGACGTAAATCACTTGAAGAAGTGAAAGCGAAACTAGATGAGCTTAATCTCGAGTTGCGAACAGAAGATTGAGCAAGTTTATAGGTTGAAGGAGGGAAACTTTTATGGGATACAGAAAACTTGGACGCACAAGTTCACAGCGTAAAGCTATGCTTCGTGACTTAACGACTGATTTAATCGTTCATGAGCGTATTCAAACTACTGAAACTCGTGCGAAAGAATTACGTTCGGTTGTAGAAAAGATGATTACACTTGGTAAGCGTGGAGATTTACATGCACGCCGTCAAGCTGCACAATATATCCGACGTGAACTCGTTACGGTAACAAATGATGAAGGTGAAGAGAATGAAATCTTCGCAATCCAAAAACTTTTTGATGTTGTAGCCCCTCGATACACAGAACGTCAAGGTGGATACACGCGCATCATGAAAATGGGCCCTCGTCGCGGTGACGGTGCACCTGTCGTCGTAATCGAACTGGTTTAATTTATATATTTACAGTGAAGGTATAAAGCCTTTGCTATAACAGGGGTGTGTCTGGCGTACGCATAGCCACACCTCTTTTTTTAAAATGATTTATACGACAATTTTAAAAGCTGAGTGTTATGATTGGCGAACTATTCGTCTGGTCTAGCTCTACGCACCTCATCCGCAGTATCGGATTGAGCACCCGGTACTAGTTATAGATGTGAGCGCATTTCTTCGGATGAGGTGCGCGCTTTTTTTATTTACATTTTTTTAGTACAACTGAGCCTTATTCGAATACATAGAATGAACAGGAGTGTCGACAATGAAGGAAATCCTATCGATGAACAATGTAAGCTATTCCTATCCATCGGAGGATGGACATGCAATAAATGCAGTTGATTCAGTTTCCTTTACGGTAAATGATGGTGAATGGATTGCGATTGTAGGTCATAATGGATCCGGTAAATCGACACTTGCAAAATTGATGATTGGCCTTCTCTTCCCGAAAGAAGGAGATGTGAATGTCTTCATCGAAAAATTGACCGAAAGTAATTTGTGGGATATTCGATCAAATATGGGAATTGTATTTCAAAATCCCGATAATCAATTTGTCGGTTCAACAGTTCAGGACGATGTAGCTTTTGCGCTTGAAAACAATGGGGTGCCATTTGAAGAAATGGTGGTACGTGTTCACGAGTCACTCGCGCAAGTGAATATGGCTAATTTTCTTGACCACGAACCGCACCATCTATCTGGAGGACAGAAACAGAGGGTAGCAATTGCAGGCGCACTTGCTATGAAACCACGCTTACTTATCATGGACGAAGCGACTTCTATGCTCGATCCACAAGGTAGAGACGAGGTTGTTCAAATTGTGCATGAACTGCAAAAGGAAACCGGATTAACCGTCATTTCAATTACACATGATTTGGAAGAAGCATTACTGGCTGATCGAATTGTTGTAATGAATAAAGGAAAGATTTTCACTACCGGTAAACCTGAGGAATTATTTCAGCGTGGGAAAGAACTTGAAGATATTGGATTAGATTTGCCCTTTGCGATGAAAGTTTCAAATCTTCTACGAGAAGCTGGAATGGAACTGAATGGGGAACATATGACAGAAGAAGAGTTGGTGAATGAGCTTTGGACATCTCACTTCAACAGGTAGGCTATTTATATGGGAAAGACTCTCCTTTTGAAAAAAGAGCATTGCAGAGAGTAGATGCAACGATTCAATCGGGATCCTATACGGCGATAATTGGTCATACGGGCTCCGGTAAATCTACATTGCTTATGCATTTAAATGGTCTCTTGAAACCCTCAGAAGGCGTTGTAAAAATTGGTGATGTGACCATTTCAGCAGGAACAAAAACAAAAGGTCTTAAAGAGGTACGAAGTCAAGTAGGAATTGTTTTTCAATTTCCAGAACACCAATTATTTGAGGAAACTGTAGAAAAAGATATTATGTTTGGTCCAATGAATTTCGGTGTTTCGGAAGAAGAAGCACGCAAACGAGCTCATGAATTGATTGGGCTTTTAGGGCTTCCAGAAGATGTTGCAAATAAGTCCCCGTTTGATTTATCAGGAGGGCAAATGCGACGTGTTGCTATTGCAGGTGTACTTGCATTCAGACCATCCGTACTCGTTTTAGATGAGCCTACTGCGGGCTTAGACCCTAAAGGTCGTAAGGAAATCATGGAACTCTTCAACATGCTTCATGAAAAAGAGAATTTGACGACAATTCTGGTCACTCATAGTATGGAGGATGCCGCGCGCTATGCGGATACCATTATTGTTATGCATCAAGGCACGTCTGTTATGAGTGGGTCTACGGAAGAAATCTTTAGTGATGAAGAGAAGCTATCTACATACGGACTTAGCCTCCCACGGCCAGTAAAGTTTCAGAGGGGTTTTGAAAAGTTAATTGGACGTCCGCTTCCGACTCTTGCATTAACTGAGGAGAAACTCGCACTTGCAATTGCTAAGGAAGCCCGAGAAGAAGGTGGCTACTAATGTTAGAAAAGATGATTTTTGGTCGATTCATTCCCGGTACATCGTTTGTTCATAAACTCGATCCGCGTGCTAAGTTATCTTTTGTATTTATTTTTATTATTGCTGTATTCTTAGCGAATAACGTCTGGACGTACGGTATGGTTTTGGCATTTACACTGCTAGTTATTTTTGTCTCCCGCATTCGATTGTATTTCCTTCTAAATGGATTAAAACCAATCCTGTTTTTGATAGTATTTACATTGCTGATGCACTTTTTCTTTACAAGGGAAGGCGAAGTTATATTCAGCTGGGGTTTCATTAAAATTTATGAAGAGGGATTCCGTCAAGGGATATTCATATCGATTCGCTTTCTAGTACTTGTTTTGATGACGTCTATCCTTACGTTAACAACTTCGCCTATATCGATTACGGATGGAATTGAAGAATTATTAAATCCATTTAAACGAGTTAAACTTCCTGTTCATGAACTCGCACTGATGATGTCTATTTCCCTTCGTTTTATCCCTACATTAATGGATGAAACCGACAAAATTTTAAAGGCGCAGTTGGCAAGAGGTTCTGATATTAGCAGCGGGTCCATTAAGCAACGAATTCAAGCTGTGATTCCACTTCTAGTTCCACTTTTCGTCAGTGCATTTAAACGTGCAGAAGACTTAGCAATTGCAATGGAGGTACGTGGGTATCGCGGCGGTGAAGGAAGAACGAGGTACCGTCAATTGAGTTGGGGATATCGTGATACAACTATCATGATTCTACTTGCAGCTTTAATAATCGGACTTTATTTACTAAGAGGGTAGGAGGTTGAGGAAATGAATCGGGTAAAAGCTGTTATAGCTTATGAAGGTACCCATTTTGCAGGCTATCAATCCCAACCTGGATTACGAACTGTCCAATCAGAGATGGACAAGGCACTGGTTAAAATCCATAAGGACAAGCAGATCCACTCTGTAGCGAGCGGTAGAACCGACGCAGGAGTGCATGCGAATGGACAGGTCATACACTTCGACACACCACTCAACTTACCGTTAGATCGATGGCAGATGGCTTTGAATGTCTTGTTGCCGACTGACGTCCGAGTAGTCGGTGTGGAATACGTGGATGAAAGCTTCCATGCTCGCTATTCAGCTGTTCGAAAAACATATGTGTATAAATGGTCTTCAAGTGAAGTCCATAGTCCCTTTGAGAGGAATTTATCCGTACACTTGGGTCGCTGGAAGTTGGATGTGGAACAAATGAAAGAAGCCTGTCCATTTATAATCGGAACTCATGACTTTACGAGTTTTTGTTCATCTAAAACAGCCACTTCGAATAAAGTACGTACTGTAAATTTACTAACTCTCGAAGAACAGGGCGATTTTTTAATTATGACAATTGAAGGCGACGGATTTTTATATAATATGGTTCGAACAATTGCAGGAATGTTGCTAGCGGTAGGAAAAGGTTGGGACACTCCAGCAGACGTCGGTCGAATCTTGGCATTAAAAGATCGGAAAGCCGCAGGGAAAACAGCGCCAGCACACGGTTTATACTTGGAAAAAGTGGATTACTAATACTATGACAACTTTTCCACGTGTTCTTTGAAAAACGCTTGACATATTGATGAATTCGTTATATGATGATAAATGGTATTTCTAAAACCCCACAATAAAGCCCCGGAAGGTTATTTGTGTTTAGGGATAGAGAAAACGGAACAGATTTTTATTTATTTAGGAGGACACTAACATGCGTACAACATTCATGGCTAAAGGCCACGAAGTAGAGCGTAAATGGTTCGTTGTCGACGCTGAAGGACAGACGCTTGGTCGTCTTGCTTCGGAAGTTGCACAGCTGTTACGCGGTAAACATAAACCGACTTTCACACCAAACGTTGACACAGGTGATCATGTTATCATCATCAACGCTGAGAAAATCGTATTAACAGGAAACAAATTGAAAGACAAAATTTACTACCGTCACTCAGGGTATACTGGTAATCTAAAACAACGTACGGCTCTTGAAATGCGTACAAATTACTCAACAAAAATGCTTGAACTTGCGGTTAAAGGAATGCTTCCAAAAGGTCCTTTAGGTCGTCAAACGTTCAAAAAGCTAAACGTATATGCGGGAGCAGAACATCCGCACGCAGCACAGAAACCGGAAGTATTTGAACTTCGCGGATAATTAAGAGGAGGAAACACCTTTGGCACAAGTACAATATCTCGGCACTGGCCGTCGTAAAAGCTCAGTAGCTCGTGTACGTCTCGTTCCTGGTAACGGCAAAATTGTCGTTAACGATCGTGATGTAGAGGACTACGTACCATTTGAAACACTTCGTGAAGTAATTAAGCAACCACTTGTTGCAACAGAAACTCTAGGAAGCTACGATATCCTTGTAAACGTCCATGGCGGCGGATACACAGGACAAGCAGGCGCAATCCGTCACGGAGTTGCTCGTGCACTATTGAACGTAGATCCAGATTTCCGTCCAACACTTAAAGCAGCAGGACTACTAACTCGTGATGCACGCATGAAAGAACGTAAAAAATACGGTCTTAAAGGCGCACGTAAAGCTCCTCAATTCTCTAAGCGTTAATAATACAATTAAGTTTTTAAAGCCCTTCTCGGAAAACTCCAGGAAGGGCTTTTTTCGTTTTTCTTAACGTATTACTAAGGACAGAATGTACACTGCAATTTGAATTCGGAACAAGTTCAGAGAAATCCTTGTTGGTGTAAGTCGTCATCTCTTTTGAATGTTCAGTTAATATGATACGCTTTTTTGTACTGACTAGTAGTTCACTATTCTGTGAGATATAAAAACACGCATGTAAATAATAATAGTGGAGGGACAAAAACGTATGTCTAAATTACTTGAAGAACTTACAGCTTACAAAGAAGGATTTAAGCAAAGGGCTCCGGAGGAAAAACAGAAGTTGATGGCGCAAGCCACAAAGGAATTAGAAGAGTCTGGAATTGCACTTGGACTGAAAAAAGGAGACCAGGCACCGAACTTTAAACTTCCTGACGTAACAGGGAAATTAGTTTCTATTACTGAAGAACTTTCAAAAGGACCAATAATCCTGGTATTTTATCGAGGTGGCTGGTGTCCTTATTGCAATCTTGAATTAAAAGCCTATCAAAGGGAATTAGATGTCATCAAAGAGGCTGGTGCAACATTAATAGCGATCAGTCCAGAGACCCCAGATGCATCCTTATCCACAAAGGAAAAAAATGAACTTGAGTTCATAGTTCTCAGTGATGAAAGTAATAAAGTTGCTGAAAAGTTTGATTTGGTATTTAAAATGCCGGACTTCTTAATTGAAATATATAAGGAGTCTAAATTAAACGTTCCCGCTCATAATGGAAATAATGATTGGGAACTTCCCAAGCCCGCTACATTTGTAATCGATCAGTCGGGAAAAATCGTATTTGCGGAAGTCGATTCTGACTACACAAAACGTGTTGAACCATCCAAAGTAATTGAAATCGTAAAAAATAGTTAACGCAAAACATAAAAATTGTTAGTTATTCTTTTTCGACACTAGAAATTGACTATAGAATATTTTAAGCCTAAATCCTCGTTTAAGATTATGAAGGTGCTAGGCATGATGAAATATACTTATATTAATTATGTAAGTATATTTCATGTTTTTTATTGTAGAATAAAAAGGAATGTTCTCCCTCGTTCTACCCTTTTTCATAGTCGTTTTATCGAAAAATAACTCCTTTGATTTTTCCTGACAGTTAACTACCTCTACGTATCCTCAATGTTTTTTCAATCCAATTATTGACAAGGTAAATGAAAACGTCTTGAGATGAAGTTTTGTGTATACTATACAAGGCGGCATTCCTTGACGCTGCCCTAAAATATTAAGTTGGTTATTAAAATCTCTATTAAAGGCTTTCTCATGCCATTTTAGATGAAAATAACATTTAAATTCATCTAAAGTCACTGAAAGTTCCTTCCTGACAAATAAAAGTGATGCTAAATTTGCAAAAAAGGTTATTTCTTGTTATAATTGTAGCAGATTGAAAGGGTGAAGATGAATGAACAAACCTAAAGTAGTATCTTTGTTTTCTGGAGCAGGCGGAATGGACCTTGGTTTTATTAATGCGGGCTTTGAAGTTATTTGGGCCTCGGATATTTTTATAGAAGCTGTAAACACATACAAGAAGAATATAGGACCAGAAATAGAGTTAGCAGACCTTACACAAGTCGACAGTAAAGATATACCCGATGGAGCGGACGTAATCATTGGCGGATTTCCTTGCCAAGGCTTCTCGATTGCTAATAGTAAAAGAAATGAAGAAGATAAACGAAACTTTTTGTACTTAGAGATGTTACGAATTGTTAAAGATAAACAACCCAAGTTTTTTGTTGCTGAAAATGTAAAGGGAATAATGTCGCTTGGAAAAGGGAAAGTTTTGGAATTGATTAAAAAAGATTTTGAGGAAATTGGATACAAAGTAGATGCTAAATTACTTAATGCGGCAGAATATGGAGTACCTCAAGCACGGGAGAGGGTTATTATTCTTGGAAATCGCATCGGACAAGAAAACAAATTCCCCTTACCTACACATTATCTAACAACAAAAAGACAGCAAACTTTCTTTGATGTTGAAAACTTTACTGAAGAACAATTACTACCTGCAATTACAACTCAGGAAGCAATTGGTCATTTAGCGGATATACCTATAAGTTTTGATCCAATAAAGATCGGAGATAAAACGCTATATAATCATATTGCATCAACAAACGTTGCGGATACATTTTGGGGGAGAAAATACGAAGTGAACCAAGCTGATATCTGTGATTATTTAAAAGAGTGGAGAAATCGTTCTGAATGGACTACAAATAAGATTGATAAACACTTTGGATATAGACATACTGCAGGTCATTGGTTCAGAAAAGACAATAATTCTGGAAGTATTCCAAAGCCCCATGATTGGTGGGAATTAAAAAAGTTATTGAAGTTTGATGACAAATACGATAAAGAAGTTACCACAATGATTGAAAAAGACATTACCTTTGAACAGTCATTGAGAATTACCAATTGGGATACACCAAGCGATACGATAACTGCCACAAGCCCAGAGATACATGTTAATAAAGACAGAAGACTAACAGTTCGAGAAACAGCGATACTTCAAAGCTTTCCTGATGACTTTATTTTTGAAGGGAGTTTACATAGAATGTATACTCAAATCGGGAATGCAGTACCAGTATTGTTAGCTCAAAGAATTGCTGAAACAATCAAGCCTATGCTTGAAAAAGGTGCTACGAGTGAAAGATTGGAACCAGTAAATTCTTAGTTTATGCGGTTTTAAAAGCGAGCATAGAGCTCCCAAATTCTCTAAGCGTTAAATTTACAAAAGTTAAAACCCTTTTCCCCGGTTGGTTCGGAAAAGGGTTTTATGGGTTTTATTGCGACAGTGAACCATTTAAATAGGAATTATTCGAATAGTGCTAGAACACAAAATCCTTAGTGTTATAATGGTTGTATATATCCTAATAAAGGGAATATTAAAATATACTTTATACATTTACATATTAATGATTGATTATAAAAGATCTTGTAATGGAAAACAGGTTGCTAATTTGCGTATCAACTGGATAAAATTTTTACTTAAGAAAGAGGTAATGATCAATGGAGAACGTTTTGGACTCAACTGTACTGGACGAGGCACTTAATTTAAAAGGCGATATTATTGAATGGCGACGACATTTACATATGAATCCAGAATTATCTTTTGAGGAATATGAAACATCAAAATTTGTTTTAGATAAACTGAAAGATTTAGGTTTCGAAATCCAATCTCCTGTAGCTAAAACAGGAATTGTTGCTCTTCTACGAGGAGCGAATCCTGGTCCGACTGTTGCATTACGTGGAGATATGGATGCTTTACCTATACAGGACGATAAAACAGTAGCATATGCTTCAAAGGTGCCTAACGTAGCACACCTATGTGGACACGATGCACACACTGCGATTCTTATAGGAGTCGCACACATTATTAGTAAACATCGACCGACTCATGGCAATATAAAACTTATTTTTCAACCGGCTGAAGAAGGTCCTGCAGGCGCACTACACATGGTGAATGAAGGTGTATTGGAGAATCCACAAGTAGATGTGATTGCAGCCCTACACGTTCATCCTACGGCAAGTACGGGCTACCTAACCGTAGCAAAAGATATTGCGATGGCTTGTGCGGATACGTTTGAGATTGAAGTGATTGGTAAAGGCGGACATGCTGCTCACCCACATAATTCGATAGATTCCATCGCAGTTGCAGCTGAAGTGATCTCGTCATTGCAACAAATTGTTAGCCGGTCTATTGATCCACTTGAACCAGCAGTTGTGACGATAGGTACGATTCAAGGCGGGTTCAAAAGTAATGTTATAGCCCCAAAGGTTAAAATGGAAGGTACTGTTCGATTACTGGACCCGAAATTAAGAAAAGTGATAGCTGCTCGGATGGAACAATATGTCAAGGGTGTATGTGAAGGAATGGGTGCGACCTATAAGTTTACTTACGAAGAAGGTTATCCATCGGTGAGAAACGATAATAGGTTAATTCCTTTATTGGAAGAAACCTCAGACAAGATAATGGGCAAAAATAAACTTTCAATAGTAAAGCCGAGTATGGGAGGCGAAGATTTCGCTTATTTTGCAGAAAAAGTTCCAGGAATCTTTTTCCGTTTAGGCATTTATAATGAAGAGAAAGATTGTGTTTACCCAAACCATCATCCAAGTTTTGATCTCGATGAAGATGCACTGCCTTATGGAGCAGCGATGTTAGCGCAATTTGCTTTTGATTATATTAACAAATCTCAGGAATCATAAAAAAGTAGATTAAAGCGAGAATCCCTTATAACACAGGAGATTCCGCTTTTTTATTTGTTAAATGAAACGAATCTGAGTCTTTGATATATCTTAGGGAAAAAGAATAAGTGAATAGAGAATAGGAAACAATAGCATATCAAAAGACCTTTTTGTAAAGGGGATATGCACAGTGGGAATAGATGAATTGATGGATTTTAATTTTTGGGAAATGATTTTAAGAACGACAATCGCATTTGCTGCACTTTTAATATTGGCAAGGATTTTAGGGAAGAAACAATTAAGTCAATTAACATTCTTTCATTATATAACAGGGATTGCTTTTGGTTCGATTGCCGCGGAAATGGCGGGACAAACAGATGTCCCATTCATGGATGGACTGATTGCTTTAACTTGGTGGGCAATACTGACATTACTAATGAGTTATCTTTCAATGAAATCGCCTAGGTTTCGTGTCCTTGTAGACGATGAGCCCTCTATTGTAATAAGAGATGGTGTTCTTATGGAAAAAAAGATGAAATCACTACGTTTACATTTAGATGATCTAATGATGATGTTACGGGAACAATCAATATTCTCCATTCAAGATGTTCATTATGCAGTAATGGAAACAAACGGTGAATTGAGTGTGATGAAGAAAACGGCACAACAAGAAGCAACGAAACAAGATGTCCAAGCACCTGTAACTCTGCCTGAATATATACCTACCGAAATTATTTCAGATGGTAAAATTGTTTATAAGAATTTAATTGAGCTGAAATTAACAGAAGAGTGGGTGCTAAAGAAGTTGCGTAAAAAAGGAATTGATTCTGTTGAACAGGTATTTTTCGCTCAAATTCAAACGGATGGTTCTTTGTTTACAGATTTAAAAAGGGAGGACGATTGATTTTCCATTTCGTGAAAAATCCGATATGATACAACTATATGCAAACAAAGGGGGATTTTTTATGAAAGAAATAACGACATCAGAACTACAGGAATTACTAAAAAGTGGGCAACAGCTGAACCTGATTGATGTGCGAGAAGCGGATGAAGTTGCAGAAGGAATTATTCCGAGTGCAATCCACATTCCTCTAGGTGAAGTAGAGGCTCGTGTGAATGAGTTAGATAAATCCAAGCCTTACATCATTATCTGTCGTTCAGGTGGCCGTAGCGGACGCGCAACGGACTTCCTAACTGAAGAAGGATATGACGCTACCAATATGGTTGGTGGAATGCTTGAATGGGAAGGTGCAACTGAATAAGATCTAGTTGAAGGAGCCTTAGTAGGTTCCTTTTTTCATTTCAAAAGAACTAAACACCTTGGACATATCTTTCATAGCATCTGCGTATAGTGGAAGAAAAAGGCGGTGTCTAGTTGAGGCGATGGATAGTAATTGGGGTTATTTTAGTATGTTCGCTTGGAATCGTCATTTATGGTGTAAATGCTTCGGAGAAAAAGTTTATCATGCCAGAAGAACTTGCAGGGGTGAAGGTTCTAATTGACCCTGGACATGGTGGGCTTGATGGTGGTGCATCCTCGGGTGATATTGTGGAACGAGACATCACACTAAGTATTGGTCACAAGTTGTCGCAACGACTTGAAAAGAAAGGTGCTCTAGTTGTTATGACGCGCAAGGAAAAAGGAGATGCTCTTGCTGAACATGCTCCTAGTGAAAAGTTTCCTACAACACGTTCAAGAAAGTTAGCAGATCTAAAATTACGCGAAGATATAGCCATCAATGAAAAGCCAGACGTGTTTATAAGTGTCCATGTCAACTCAATTCCTGAAGAAAGATGGAGAGGGGCGCAAGTGTTTTATCATGAAGGCGGTCATCCAGGTGGTGAAAAATTAGCGGAGGCAATTCAAGAAGCATTTGTTGAGAATTTAAAGAACACCGATCGTGTTGCAATGAAAATTAAAGGTGTTTATCTCTTGAAAAAGGCCCCAATGCCAGCAGTTCTTGTAGAAACAGGTTTTCTATCCAACAATGAAGAACGGGCTCTATTGACCGATCCGAAGTACCAAGATAAGTTAGCGGACGCAATCATGCAAGGGGTTATTGCTTTCATGCAAGAGGAAGAGTGAGAAGGAACAAATACAACCTCTAGCGATGAGACACTGTGCTATACTTGGGATGTATATGACTAATCCTTCGAGGAGTGTTTACTTTGCTAAATGAACAAACGATTCGTGAAGTGGTAGGCCAACTAAAAGATCCGTTTTTACATAAAACACTAGCGGAAACAAGTGGCATTACCGAAGTATCCATTAAAGAAGAAAAGAAACATGTAAGTGTGAAGCTTGCTCTTGCTAAAATCAATACTGCAGAGCAACTTCCATTTCAGATGAAAGTGGTTGAAGTAATAAAAGGTGTCGGTGCAGATTCGGTAGGGATTCGTTTTGAGGAATTACCTAAAGAGGTGCTTGCACAGTTTCGCGGAAGTGTGACGGCATCGGAAGCGCAGGATATTTTATCACCCCTAAGTCAAGTTGAATTTATTTCAATTGCTTCGGGTAAAGGTGGCGTAGGAAAGTCTACTGTGTCTGTCAACTTAGCTGTTGCTCTAGCGCGTCTAGGAAAAAAAGTGGGCTTAATTGATGCAGATATATATGGTTTCAGTGTTCCCGATATGATGGGTGTTACTGAGTTGCCTGTTGTCAAAGACAATCGGATTATTCCTGTAGAACGCCTAGGTGTCAAAGTTATTTCAATGGGCTTTTTCGTTGAGGATAATGCACCCGTCGTATGGCGTGGCCCTATGCTAGGAAAAGCACTTGACCAGTTCTTCCGTGATGTTGACTGGGGAGATTTAGATTATTTACTGCTCGATTTACCTCCTGGAACAGGCGATATTGCTTTAGACATCCATCAAATGATTCCTGCATCTAAAGAAATCATTATTACAACACCACATCCGACGGCTGCATTTGTTGCTGCCCGTGCCGGAGCAATGGCTTTGCAAACAGAGCATACATTGCTTGGTGTAATTGAAAATATGTCTTGGTTCGAATCAAAAGAGACGAAAAAACGTGAGTTTGTATTCGGTCAAGGGGGCGGCGTTCGACTTGCTGAAGAGCTTCGAACAGATTTATTAGGACAAATTCCACTTGGTCAACCGGATTGGGATGAAGAGGACTTTGCACCTTCTGTATATGCGGAAGATCATCCGATTGGACAAATCTATACCGATATTGCAAAAGGAATTGTAAAGAAAACTAAGAAATAATACATGTGAAGCGAGGAGGGCGGTTTATGAGCCTTCCTCGCTTTTTTTGTCTTCTTCCTTCTTATCTTCTTTTTTACCACTTTCAGAGGAACCTCCTGCTTTAAGGATAAGCTCTTGCCACTTCGTCTGAAGTAAGGGGCTGTTAATTGTTTCTTCGATAACTTTTTCGAAATGCTCTTTCATATTTGAAGATTTCATGACTGTTTCCATTTGTTTTTGCATGTCAGGTTGACCAAAGAAGTCCTCCAATTCTTTTTGAAAGGAAGCATCCTTTATCAGCTCCTTCATAACATCTTGTTGCTGTTCTTTCATGCTCTTTGCAATGGTTTCTGTGAACTTTGGATCTTCAAATGTCTTCTTCCAAAAATCCTCGCCTTCTTTAGAAAGCATTGTTTCTTCGATTGACTTCTTAACTTCCGGAAGCTCCAAAATAACGAGTTCTTTAAACTCGGGATCGGTTAACATTTGCCGAATTGCTTTCTTACCATCTTCTGTTTGAAGCGCATCCGTCATCATTTTTTTCATTTCATCGTAGGATGGACTGCTTTGTTGCACCCCACATCCAGCCATTAAAAGAACGACCATTACTATATAAGATATTTTATTCTTCATGGGATTTCATTCCCTTCAATCCATGTTTTCATTTATTGTTCACAACCTAGCGTAATATATGCATTAAACAAACAAAGGAAATAGATTTTTTTATTAAACGTTGGTACACTGTTGAGAATAGAATTAATTGAAGACGGAGGATTATTGTAGTGACAATTCGAAATTGGGTTAAATTTTTCTTTAAGGCATTACTAATTGGAGGATTCGTCACAGCGGTTTTGGGGTTAATTGTTCGCTGGGACTTCTTTTCAGGATATTTGGAAGCTGGCGAATGGTGGGAATTTGTAAGAGCACTTATGTTTATGGTAGGTCTGGGATTTACTATGAGTGTCGTGGCTCAAATGGGTTTTTTCGCATATTTGACAGTGCACCAATTTGGAGTAAATATTTTCAAGACGCTTACATTGTGGAATTGGGTTCAATTACTCATTATTATGGTCGTTTTATTTGATTTGATTTTCTTCAGGTTTCGACTTACATCCGAAGATACAGGACGATCATTACTATACTTAGGACTTCTTGCGTCACTAATAATAACTGCCGGAGTAACGGCGTATCTAAAAGCTAAATGGACGAAGAAACACACGCTGATATCTGCATTCTTTTTCATGATTGTTGTTACTACACTTGAGTGGTTACCGGCGCTTATGGTCCGTTCAGGAAATATTGATGAATGGGTAACTATCCTTCTTTTCCCATTGCTTGCAGTGAATTCATATCAGATACTTGCACTTCCTAAGTACAATACAATGTCGGATAAAGATAAAGCGAGATTAGAAGCGCGTCGAAAAGCAACACAGAAAGTAAAGAAGTCAGCTAAGCCAACAAAATAAAAACAGGGCATGCCACACTTTCTGTGGTATGCCCTGTTTTTAATTAGTGCGGAGTTTTCTTTGTTTTAACGGATATTCCGAAAATGACATCTTCCACGGATTGAAATTCCCGACTGTCAAAAAGTCTCCTTAATTCCAATAAAGAAATATGATTTCCTTGATAGTGAGGAATTGAAATGATTTCACCTTCAGACGAAGATGGAATATCCCCACCGTTCCATTGCAAAGAAGATCCAAGTGCGTTGACCTGAACTTCAACAAGTAGATTTCGTAAAAAGACAGGAAAGTCTTCGTCAGCGGTCCGAAACCAAAGTGGCTTCATACCGAAGTGTTTTTCGTATTGATCAAGCTGCTTAAGAAGTAATGTTGCATCTTGTTCATAAGCTGAGCCATCATTTCCAAGAAGGCCGGTTGGAATATTTTTCTCGTTAATAAGTTGAATGGTTTTAGGGAAACGACTCGCCCAATCCATATCAATGAATAAAAACGGATATGGTTTTTGAAGCTCATCAATCCAATTTGCAATTTCTTTGTCTCCAAAGGCAATGTTGATGGTTAAGGCGGAGCCGTTAGATCCCCGTGTAATAGCAACGGGATTCTCAGAAACCCGAAAAGTAGGAATGAACGAATCGTTTTGAGAGAGTGGTGGAAATAACACGATTAACCCGAAGCACATTAAAGCAATAATAAATATTTTTTTTGGCATTTGTTGTCTCCCTTTTGCCACAGATTATCTTTAACTTAATCAGACGAGTGTCATTTGCATAGGTAAAATTCAAAAAAACTAGTTGAAAGCCATTCGTTCATAATTGATTTTATGAAAGGGGCTTGACCGTTATGCAAAGAATATGTTATCCTTGAAAAGTCGCTGTCAGGAAATGAAGTTTAGGTTGATAAATTATTTATTGTTGTTATAATAAATAATGTTGTGAATAGCATATTCCGTTTATTTTATTATTCCGCAGTAGCTCAGTGGTAGAGCAATCGGCTGTTAACCGATCGGTCGTAGGTTCGAATCCTACCTGCGGAGCCATATGCTTCCATAGCTCAGTAGGTAGAGTGCCTCCATGGTAAGGAGGAGGTCGTCGGTTCGATTCCGGCTGGAAGCTCCAGAAAGTACCTAACAGGTAGAATTAAGTAGGGAGCGTACCCAAAAGTACGTGACCGATAGAACGATTGAAGCTGACGCAGTAATGCGCCGCTCATCACCTCTCTAGTTAAAATTGGGAGGAGCAAGTAGAACAAGGAAGCAATTGAGTGAAGAAGGGAGCGTACCCAAAAGTACGTGACCGACAAAACGAATGAAGCTGACGCAGTAATGCGCCGCTCATCACAATTTTAACCAAGGCCCCTTGGTCAAGCGGTTAAGACACCGCCCTTTCACGGCGGTATCACGGGTTCGAATCCCGTAGGGGTCATTTAAAGTATCTTAAACGCAAAGCGTTTAAAATACTTTCCATAGAAGCACTTGTCAAAACTTTGTTTTGACACTGAGGCAATTTCCGAGGCATTAATCGGAAATCGGGTTGCCGGAAAGCTTTTATTTAATCATGGTGGGGTAGCGAAGTGGCTAAACGCGGCGGACTGTAAATCCGCTCCCTATGGGTTCGGCAGTTCGAATCTGCCCCCCACCACCAACTTTTTTTAAATTGTAGTTTTATAAAGGAATATGAAAATCGGTGGGGTATAGCCAAGCGGTAAGGCAACGGACTTTGACTCCGTTATTCGTTGGTTCGAATCCAGCTACCCCAGTATAATTAAAATGTGTAAAACCTTTGTCATGTAAAGTGGCGAAGGTTTTTTTTATTTTATTAAGGGAAAATTATTGGATGTCCGCGCAAATGCTCGTATTGTCCGTGCAATTCGGCTGGATGTCCGCGCAATCTCCGTTTATGTCCGCTCCCGAGTGGGATGTCCGCGCAAATCCTCGTATTGTCTGGGCAATCCCGCTTTATGTCCGCGCAATCTCCAGTTATGTCCGCTCCCGAGTGGGGTGTCCGCGCAAATGCTCGTATTGTCCGTGCAATTCGGCTGGATGTCCGCGCAATCGCCGGTAATGTGCGCTCCCGAGTGGGATGTGCGGTCAAATCCTCGTATTGTCCGTGCAATTCCGCTTTATGCCCGCGCAATCCCCGGTAATGTCCGCTCCCAAGTGGGATGTCTGTGCAAATCCTCGTCTTGTCCGTGCAATCAAGCTGGATGTCCGTGCAATCCCCGGTAATGTCCGGTCCCCAGTGGGATGTCCACACAAATCCTCGTCTTGTCCGTGCAATCACGCTGGATGTCCGCGCAATCTCCGGTAATGTCCGGTCCCGAGTGGGATGTCCGTGCAAATCCTCGTCTTGTCCGTGCAATCACGCTGGATGTCCGCGCAATCTCCGGTAATGTCCGGTCCCGAGTGGGATGTCCGTGCAAATCCTCGTCTTGTCCGTGCAATTCGGCTGGATGTCCGCGCAATCCCCGGTAATGTCCGCTCCCCAGTGGGATGTCCACACAAATCCTCGTCTTGTCCGTGCAATTCCGCTGGATGTCCGCGCAATCTCCGGTAATGTCCGGTCCCGAGTGGGATGTCCGTGCAAATCCTCGTCTTGTCCGTGCAATTCCGCTGGATGTCCGCGCAATCCCCGGTAATGTCCGCTCCCGAGTGGGATGTCCGTGCAAATCCTCGTCTTGTCCGTGCAATTCCGCTGGATGTCCGCGCAATCCCCGGTAATGTCCGCTCCCCAGTGGGATGTCCGTGCAATTCCTCGTCTTGTCCGTGCAATTCCGCTGGATGTCCGCGCAATCTCCGGTAATGTCCGGTCCCGAGTGGGATGTCCGCGCAATGAGTGGCAATCTATTTCATCAAAGGCATAGAGTGGAGTCTTTACGGAACAAATAGATCTTTTATATAGTATAATTAATATTGAACTCAACATAAAAATGGTCGAATCGATTTATTAATTCATTGCAAGAGGGGGGGAAGCATATTGGAGTTCAATGAAATGATGAAAAATGACTATCATGTCCAAATTGATAGGGATCTAAGTGATATTAAGTCGGCACTAGATCAGGCCGCGATTGTTGCAATTACAGATCGAACTGGAAAAATTACATTTGTAAATGATTTATTTGTGGAAGTATCTCAGTATAGTAAAGAAGAGATTATAGGGAAGGATCATCGAATGCTTAACTCTGGACGCCATTCGAAAGAGTTTTTTAAAAATATGTGGGCGACGATAGGTCAAGGGAAAATGTGGCATGGTGAACTTTGTAATCGCAAGAAAGATGGTTCGCTGTACTGGCTAGATACGAAAATTGTTCCATTTCTAAATGAAAAAGGTATCCCATATAAATACATTGCGATTCGAAATGAAATCACAAAGAAAAAACAATTGGAGAAGGCATTTAAGAAAAGTACAGCAACGTACCAAGTGATTACAGATAACTCAATCGATTTTATCTCTGTAGTTGATGAGAAAGGAAAGTTTTATTATGCATCCCCATCTCACGAAAAAATACTAGGATATAAACTTTCTGATATTTCTTCTAGAGATATTTATTCAATCGTTGTAAAAGCAGATCAACCTCACATCAAAGAGTTTTTAAATCAAGCCCGCTTATCAGAGGGGTCAGTTGTTTCAAATGAGTTTCGTATTCAGGACATTTGGGGAAAAGTTATATATGTTGAAGCTAGGATTGACTTTATCCAAGATACTGGTGAATATAAAGGAAAAAACGTGTTAGTTATTCGTGATATTACAAAACGAAGAGAAGCGGATCTGAAAATTCATGATCTTGCCGATAACGATCAATTAACACTGTTACCAAATCGCTCTAGTTTCAGAAAAAAATTATACTTAGAAGTAGAGAAAGCTGTTAAGTACGATGCAATACTAGGAGTCGCCTTGCTAAGTATTGACCGACTTAGAAACGTGAATGATTCTTTTGGGCATGAAGTTGGTGATTATTATTTGTCAGTCGTTGCCAATAGATTGAAGGAAGTGTTCTCGGAAGAAGGTTGTGTTGCCAGATTAGGCGGAGATGAATTTGCATTTATTATAAGAGATATGAATGACGTAGAAAAAATGGAACAATTTGTAGAAGAGGTTAGAAAATATGTTGTGGAACCTTTAGATATTCAAGGTCAAATGTATACACCTTCTGTTAGTATAGGAATTTCATTTTCTTCATTACATAGCAATATATCAACAGAACTAATGACGCTCTCTGAAAAGGCTCATCAAAATGTTAAGGCTCGTGGTGGCAATGGATATGAAATTTATCTGCCAGGTACGGTCGAGAAATCATTAGAAAGAATCTTACTTGAAAATGAATTAAGAAAAAGTATTGCACTGGGGCTTTTCAATCTGGATTATCAGCCTAAAGTTAATATGAAAAGTGGAAAGGTGATAGGTGTAGAGGCACTTGTCCGTTGGAATCATCCCGAGTTGGGGAGGATTCCACCGAATCAATTTATTCCGCTAGCAGAAGAGACAAAGCTTATTCTTCCACTAGGTGAATGGGTACTGCGTGAAGCGTGTAAACAGGCGAAAGAGTGGCAAAGATATAATCATAAAGAATTTCGCGTTGCGGTTAATGTCTCTGCAATCCAACTAGAAGATGAAAATATTGTAAAAACAATCAAAGCTATTTTAGACGAGGTTGAATTAAGTCCTGAATTCATTGAAATTGAATTAACGGAAAGTGCTTTTGCGAATAAAGAAGGTTCTCGAATGAAAATTAAAGAACTAAGAGAACTTGGATTTCTGGTTTCTATAGATGACTTTGGGACAGGTTACAGTACATTCAGTTATATTAAAGAGTTACCGGTTGATACAATAAAGATTGACATGGCCTTCACTAAAGATATTCATAAAAACGAGGAGAGTCGGGCAATTGTTCAGGCGATTGTCTCTCTCTCGAATGCAGTTGGATTGAACGTAATTGCAGAGGGTATAGAAAATGAAGAGCAAGTGCGAGTTTTAGTGGAATGCGGTTGTTACCAAGGTCAAGGTTATTATTATAGTAAACCAATATCCGGCAGGGAACTTGAAGATTTTATGCAGAAATCACAAGGGGTGAATAAATATTCACTTTAATGTTGAGTTGAGCCAATACCCCCTAAAGACTTACAATGAAAGTATAGATTTTAGGAGGTAGAAGCCATGAAAAAACAAAGGATTTCATTAATAGGTGTACCATTGGATTATGGGCAAAGTCGTCGTGGCGTTGATATGGGGCCCAGTGCAATTCGTTATGCTGGAGCCGTAGCGCGACTTAATGCAATAGGTCATGAAGTTCAAGATGAAGGAGATATACAAGTAAGTGCTGAAGAAAGAATAGAGAATAAGGATACGAGCTTGAGAAACTTAGTCGAAGTTATTCAAGCAAACACCAAGCTTGCGGAGAAAGTAGAATTTGTTGTGGACAACGGAAACTTTCCACTAGTTCTTGGTGGAGATCATAGTATAGCGATTGGTACGCTTGCGGGTCTTGCAAAATCCTATAGTAACCTCGGAGTCATTTGGTACGATGCACATGCAGATATGAACACAGCTGAAACCTCGCCGTCCGGTAATATTCATGGGATGCCACTTGCGGTTAGCATAGGCCTTGGACATGAAAGTCTTGTAAATTTACACAGAACAGGACCGAAAGTTAAGCCGGAAAATATTGTAATAATAGGTGCGCGTTCGGTAGATCCAGGCGAACGTCTTTTAATTAAAGAAAAAGGCATTAAAGTATTTACAATGCATGAAATCGATAGGTATGGGATGTCGGCTGTTATGGAAGATGCAATTGCTTATTTGCGATCGAGGGAAGTTGATGGTGTTCATCTGTCATTAGATCTAGATGGTCTTGATCCTCTTTACACACCAGGTGTAGGAACTCCGGTACCGGGTGGAATTAGTTACCGTGAAAGCCATCTTGCTATGGAACTACTTGAAGATTCAGGGATGCTTACTTCAGCTGAATTTGTAGAGGTTAATCCAATTCTTGATGAAAAAAATAAGACTGCAGATGTAGCAGTTGGACTGATGGGTTCATTGTTTGGAGAAAAGTTAATTTAATATCAATTGGAAGGCTTATCTGTAAAAAGATAAGTCTTTTATATATAAGAATCTAATAAAAATACATAATGCAATTTCAGTCTAGGTAAAATGAGGAAATCACTTCTATTTTCTGCTAACATATTAAGGAAGCGAATAAATTGCCGCTTAAGAAAATAATATGCGAAAAAATGAAACCTGTTGATACCTTCGTACGTATAAGAAGGGACAGCCGCATAGAGCGGAGGAAATGACTTTATGGATGAATTGATAAATAAACGAATAAACGAAGTTATAAAAGGGAATCAGGATGCTTTCGAGGAGATTGTGACCTTATTTCAGCATCGCCTTTATCATGTTTGTTACAGAATGTTAAACAATGCACAAGAGGCTGAAGATATCGCGCAAGAAGCTTTTGTCCGTGCTTATATTAATATTCATACATTCGATCAAAAAAGAAAGTTTTCAACTTGGTTATTTCGAATAGCGACTAATTTATGTATCGATAGGATTCGAAAGAAGAAACCGGATTACTATCTTGATGCGAACGTGCCAGGTACAGAGGGATTAGACATGTACTCACAAATTGCAGCGGATGGAGAACTACCGGAAGACGAGGTTGAACGCATGGAGACTCAAGAAAGGGTTCAATACGAAATTAGTAAGCTACCCGATAAATATCGTTCTGTTATTGTTCTGCGGTATATTGAAGAATTACCATTGCAGGAAATCGGTGATATTTTAGAACTGCCACTAGGGACTGTAAAGACCCGGGTCCACCGAGGAAGAATAGCGCTTCGGAAACAGATGGGTAACTTGTAGGAGGTAGTTAATGTGAATACATGCCCAGAACAAATCATACACCTTATGCATGCGCATTTAGACGGTGATATAAGTCATGAAGAAGAACGGCAATTGAATGAACACCTAGACACTTGTACAAAATGTAAAGAGCTAATGAATGAATTGAATAATCCTATTATCTTAATGCGTAACGTCTCACCGATCCAAGCTCCACAGGGGTTTGTTGATGGAGTGATGGCTCGTCTTCCTAAGGAGAAATCCAGGGTAGGAATCCAGAGGTGGTTAAGGAATCATCCAATACTAGCTGCGGCAGCAATGTTCCTTGTTCTTATGAGCGCCTCCATGTTTTCTAGTTTTGATAGCAATCAAAACTTTTCAGTGACCAAACAGCCCAATTTAATCGTGGACGGTGAAATGGTAATTGTTCCAGCAGGAGAAGTAGTAAAAGGAGATATTGTTGTAGAAAACGGAAACCTTCGAATTGAAGGGGAAGTTGAAGGCAATGTGACTGTGATAAAAGGATCTAAGTATATGGCATCCACTGCAGTGGTGACCGGGACTTATGAAGAGATTGACAAAGCATTTGATTGGCTGTGGTATAAAGTCAAAAAGATAGCGAAAGAAACTTTCTCTACACCTCAAAAAGATTCAACTAAAGACGAGGAATAAGATTGACCCATATGAATCGTATACTCAGCGATTCATATGGGTCGTTTTTAATTATCTAGGGTAGGAACAAATCTTGTTTCCATTGAAAATTGATTTAGATGAATATGAGTTTGTCAAAGAAGGAAAGATTCTAGGTAGTTATGATATACTAGACACATATGAAACAGTGGATAAAGGTAGGTGGAGCACATGCCATTTGTAGAAAGATTAGTTGAGTTCAGCCCCGTTACTTCGATTTTCATCAATATCGTGGATGTGCTTCTAGTCTGGTTTGTTATTTATCAATTAATCAAGATTATTAAAGGAACGAAGGCAGTTCAATTGCTTAAAGGTATTTTTGTAATTGTCATCGTCCGTGTAATTACAGAGGTTTTCCATTTGGATACGCTTGGAGCAATGATGGATCAAGTAATCAAGTGGGGTTTTCTCGCGATTATTATTATTTTTCAGCCCGAATTGCGCCGCGCACTGGAACAATTAGGACGAGGTCGACTTTTTGCACGATCTATGTTGCAGGAAGAGGAAGAAAGAGAAAGACTATTGGAGGCAATGTCTAAATCAGTAAGTTATATGGCTAAGCGAAGAATCGGTGCACTCATTTCAATTGAGAAAGAAACTGGTTTAAGTGAGTATATAGAAACGGGAATTCCTTTAAATGCAAATGTGACATCTGAATTGCTCATAAATATCTTTTTCCCAAATGCGCCACTTCATGATGGAGCAGTCATTATTCAGCGTAATTCAATCGCGGCGGCAGGTTGTTATTTACCTTTGTCGGAAAGTCCGTTCATTTCGAAAGAGCTGGGTACACGACACCGTGCTGCACTTGGACTAACTGAAGTTACCGATGCGATTACAGTAATTGTTTCTGAAGAGACAGGTGCAATTAGTATTGCTGCTGACGGAGACCTGAATAGAGATTTAAGCTTGGAAGACTTTGAAGCGCGCTTGCGAAAAGTATGGTTTGGAGACATACCAGAACAAGTGGAAACCTTCAAATGGAAATGGAAGGGGCGAAAAAATGGATAAATTAATGGACAGCCCATGGTTCCTCCGTTTTATAGCTTTGTTTCTGGCAGTTATCCTTTTCATCTCGATAAAAGCAGAAGAGGGAAAAGTGAATGGGACAACACCGGGGGATCAGCTTGAAATGATTCGAGATATCCCTGTTGCAATTTTTTATGATAATGAAAACTTGGTCGTTTCTGGAGTTCCTGAAACCGTTAATATGACAATTGAAGGTCCAACGAATATTGTGCAAACGACATTATTATTAAAAGATTTTTCTTTATTTGTGGATTTAAATACTTTAACAATGGGTAGTCATACGATTGAGATTCAACATGAAAACCTTTCGCCTAAACTAAACGTACGCTTCGATCCAGCGACAATTGATATTGTTATTGAGGAGAAAATCACACAAAGCTTCCGTGTAGATGCTGAGTTAAACGATAGATTACTGGCGGAAGACTTTCATGTTGTAAAAATGGAAGTGGAACCATCAACTGTAGAGATAACCGGTGCAAAGAGTGTGATTGAGTCGATTAGTTTTGTAAAGGTTACAGCTACAAGTGAAGAGGGACTTAATAAGTCATTTGAACAAAAAGCACGAGTTCGTGTGTTGGATAAAGATTTAAATAAATTAGGCGTTGTGATTTCACCAGAAGAGGTTACGGTGAAAGTCGATGTTGCCGAATATGCTAAAGAAGTACCTGTAGTGTTAAAGACGAGGGGAGTACCTCCATTGGGAGTTGGGATTGATTCGCTAACCCCAGTGGAAACAAAGATAACTTTAACCGGGCCACGTAAAGTATTGGAAGATATTGATGAGTTTATTGTAGAAGTCGATGTTTCAAAAGTGACTGATTCAACGACGATTGATATTGAATTGAAAAAACCTGGAAATGTATCTTCAATATCCTTTGATAAAATTAAAGTGAAAATCGAGGCTACTGTGTCAGAAGTGGAGGAGGAAGATGAAGAGGAAGTTGCTTTCTCCGATCTTTCTGACGAGGAAACCCAAACGATAGGAACGAAGACTTTTAACAATACTCAAATCATAATTCAAGGATTAAACAACAAATATAAAAGTACGTTTTTGAAACCCGTCAGCGGTTTGGTTACGTTAACTATAAAGGCAGAGCCTGATCGAATTGATGCACTTGAAAGCTCGGATTTTAGTGTGTATATAAATGCAGAGAGGACAACAGAGACAGGCGAGCAAGTATTTACCGTCTCTGTCGATGGTCCGGAAGAAGTAAGTTGGCTGCTGTCCGAAGATGAAGTGACGGTGCAGATTGAACTTGTATAGGTAGAAATTACATGTACAGGATTGAAAAGGAGAATGGAAATGAAAAAGTATTTCGGTACGGATGGCATTCGTGGAGTAGCAAATAAGGAATTGACACCTGAACTTGCATTTAAGTTAGGTAGAATTGGTGGGCATGTGTTGACAAAGGATTCAGTAGGTAAGTCACAAATGCTTGTCGGTAGAGATACTCGTGTCTCGGGACATATGCTTGAAGGTGCACTTATTGCTGGACTATTATCAACAGGGGTAGAAGTTATGACTCTTGGTGTAATTAGTACTCCAGGCGTCGCTTATTTGACGCGGGTTATGAACGCGGATGCTGGAGTTATGATTTCCGCTTCGCACAATCCTGTTGCAGACAACGGCATTAAGTTTTTTGGAGCAGATGGTTTTAAACTAACAGATGAGCAGGAACGAGAATTTGAAATCCTTCTAAATAAAGAAGAAGACACTTTACCACGTCCAACAGGAGCCGGAGTTGGTTCGGTAATGGAGTATTTTGAAGGTGGTCAAAAGTACATTCAATATTTAAAGCAGACTGTTGATGAAGACTTCACCGGTGTACATGTCGCAATTGACTGCGCACACGGGGCAACTTCGACGCTAGCAACTCACCTATTTGCCGATCTTGATGCAGATATTTCTACAATGGGCGCATCTCCAAACGGATTAAATATTAATGAGGGTGTAGGTTCAACATATCCTGAAAAACTCGCGGAATTTGTTAAGGATAGAGAAGCAAATATAGGTTTAGCATTTGACGGCGATGGAGATCGATTGATTGCAGTTGACGAAAAAGGGAACATTGTCGATGGTGACCAAATTATGTTTATCATTGGGCGTTACCTACAAACGGAAGGACGCTTAAAATCGGATACGATTGTCTCTACAATAATGAGCAATCTTGGATTTTATAAGTCGTTGGAAGAGTATGGTATGACAAGTGTGAAAACGGATGTTGGCGATAAGTATGTCGTTGAAGAAATGAGAGAAGGAAATTATAATCTTGGTGGGGAACAATCAGGCCATATTATTTTTCTAGACTATAATACAACGGGTGACGGCCTTTTAACAGGTTTGCAACTAGTGAATATTATGAAGGCAACCGGTCGGACATTATCTGATTTAGCAGGAGAAATGAAAATTTATCCTCAACGTCTAATTAATGTGCGTGTTAGCGATAAAAATGCGGTTACGGAAAATGATCTTGTCGCTAAAGTGATTGCTAGTGTAGAATCAGAAATGGCTGGAAACGGTCGTGTCCTTGTTCGTCCTTCGGGAACTGAGCCACTCGTTCGAGTGATGGTTGAAGCATTGACAGAAGAAGCATGTCAAAGATATGTTGAGCAAATTGTAGCTGTTGTTGAAGAGGAAATGGGTATGGATTAACTTATATTGTACCTTCTGGGAAATACCTGCAAAATGGTATTTCCTTTTTTAAAAACAATTTTTTAAAGGGCAACAGTAGGGGGACTCTAACAAATATGAGAAAAGCTTCATATCAGCAAATGTTACAGGAAAGAGTGAAAAAACAATTTACAATATGGCTAGGCCAAGGAGAAATTAAAGAAAGCGAACTCTATCATTTTCTGCATAATTTAGAGGGCACATCTGGAACGATTGGAATGGGCTTGGTCTCAGAATTTTGTACTTCCCAATTAGCAGTTCTATCAGTAGATAATGAAACTTCGATTCCTGTTGGTTCATTAAAAAACTTTATGAAACGAATTCTGGAGTTGGTAGATGGCTCAGTAGATACTCCAGACTTTCAATTGCCCGAAACTTACCGGAACCTCTTAGATAAGGAAACGTCGATTCTGATTATCGATGATGATTTGGAGTTTGTTTCTTTTGTGAAGGAATTATTAGAAGAGATTGGTGCGCAAGTTGTTATCGCTTTAAATGGAAAGCGTGGTCTGGATTTATTTTACTCCACGCGACCACATTTTGTACTGATTGATCTCTATCTTCCAGATATGTCTGGCTTTGAAGTGTTGGATCAAATTGCAGATGTTGCAAGAGCCCGAAATTCAACGATTGCGATTACGAGTGTCAACAAAGCAAGGGAAAATAAGGTGATGGCCTATGAAAGAGGAGCAATGGACTTCATAACGAAACCACTTGACACGGATATTTTTCTCTCATATATTGTTAATCGTGAGGAAATGAGAAAGTTGATTGATAAATCTGTATCCACAGATGGCTTAACCGGCGTAGGGAATCGACGTCATTTTGATGATATGCTGGATTACTTTGTTGAAAATGCCAACCGACAAGGGTCAAAGTTTTCACTTATTATATTGGATCTCGATGATTTTAAAAAAGTTAATGATACATACGGCCATCCGATGGGAGATGAAGTACTACGTAAAATCGGAGAAGTTTCAAATAAAATAAAAAGAGAAACGGATCATGTTTTTCGCTATGGAGGAGAGGAGTTTGCCTTTCTTTTAAATGGAGTTAATGCAGAAGAGGCTTTTGTTTTTGCCGAACGACTACGAAAAAAGTTTGGTGAAATTACTTTTCAAAAAGATAGCGAATCCTTTACGGTTACATTTTCAGCAGGAATAGCCATGTATGAAGGGGACAGAGAAAAGTTAATAGTATCCGCGGATCGGTCGCTTTATCGGGCCAAACGATCTGGGCGGAATCAAACAATAATCTTTAACCCGGAAGATTCAGAAATGAAGCGTAAACTACATATTTTGGTTATTGATGATGACTTACTCGTCCGGACGATTCTATATGAGGAACTTTCAAAATGGAAAATGCCAGATGTTGATATTAGCGTTCGCATTTTTAGTGATGGTGTTTCTTTTTTGGAAGAAAATTGGTATAATTCGGAGGATTTTTTCATCATATTGTTAGATGGAATCATGCCAAATATGGACGGATTAGAGGTGCTTGGACACTTGAAGCGTAATTATGAAGGAAAGAATTTCTTGGTTTCAATGATGACAGCACGCGTAAGTGAATCGGATAAAAAGTCAGCTCTACAGCTAGGCGCGGATGATTATATCATGAAACCTTTTCAACCATCTGATGTCGTCGCGCGTATCCAATATTTGACATCCAGGTTGTTCAACTGATGTATGGAAAAATCGTTTAGCTCTACCGAACTGGTTTGTCTACACTAAAGTATTTTGAAAGAATAAATGAAAAGGACAACCCTGGGATGAAGTTCATGGGGGTGTCCTTTTGGCTTTTTTATTAGTCTAAATGCAGTTTGTGTTTACTCAAAGGGTAAGGTGAAGATTTATTTCCTAAGGTTGGTCGATGCTAGGTTATATTAAATGACAACGGTCTTTTAGATGAGACAGTTAGAAGCTCTTTTGAAATTTATTTCGTATGACTATCGCAGTTGAGTTAAGTAGCAATAGGAAAATTAATAACACGATAATTGTTGCTGCAGCAAGGTTTGCATATTCAGCAGTTAAAGAAGAATCGAGTGTCCAGTAATAGATTTGAATGGGAAGGACTGTGAATTTATCAAGAATTCCTCCTGGAAAAGGCATTAACAACGCTGGAATGCCAATAACGACCAAGGGAGCAGTCTCACCTATCGCACGCGACAGCGATAAAATAGCACCCGTTAAGATTCCAGGAAGTGCTACAGGGAGAATAATGTGACGGATTGTTTGCCATTTTGTTGCGCCCATTCCATAAGAAGCCTCGCCCAAAAAGTTTGGAACAGAGCGAATCGCCTCTTGGCTTGCGACGATAACGATTGGAAGGATTAAAAGAGACATAGTAAGTCCACCAGCTAAAACGATATTCCCAAGATTCATTGCACGAGCAAAAACTGTTAATCCTAAAATCCCATAGACAATAGAAGGAACGCCTGCCAAGTTTGCGATATTTGTTTGAATGAACCCTGTTAGTCTTCCCTTTTTTGCATAGAGTTCTAGGTATAGCGCAGTTCCTACGCCTAAGAACATGGTGACTGGGGTAACAACAAGCATGAGCCAAAACGTACCAAGAATCGCTCCCATAATGCCGGCACGTTCGGGTCGTGTAGATAATTTCCCCGTAAGGAAGTCGAAATTGATCCAGCCAATGCCTTGTGACACGACACGGGAAATTAAGACGGCAAGTACAATAAGTCCAAAGAGAGTAGCAAGTAAAAAGATATAGCGTGAAACCGAATTTAGCAATAAACGTAAATTCATTCGCCTAGTGAAGGAACGTTGATTTGTTTGCCCAATCATTAATATTCCTCCCTAAATTTTCGAGAAACATATCTTGCGAAAATGTTCATGAGAAGTGTGAAAACAAACAACGTCATGGCGACCGCATATAGACTGTAGTAAATGGTCGAGCCTGCTGGCGCATCTCCGCCGGTTACTTCAACGATATAAGCAGTCATTGTTTGCATCGATTGCGTAACGTCAAAAGTGAAGTTTTTGGTACTTCCACTTGCGATGGTGACAATCATTGTTTCACCGATTGCACGAGATATCCCGAGGACAAATGAAGCAATGATTCCGGACAAAGCAGCTGGAATCACAATTTTTTTCGTCACTTCTAATTTTGTTGAACCTAAAGCGAGTGCTCCCTCTCTCATTGAGTTGGGAACGGAGCTCATCGCGTCTTCTGATAATGAGGCAATCATAGGAATGATCATGACGCCCATAACAATGCCGGGACTTAGGATGTTCGTTGCTTCAAGTCCTGGAATAATCATTCGTAAAAGTGGCGTTACAAAGGTAAAGGCAAAAAAGCCATAGACGATTGTTGGTATGCCTGCGAGTAATTCGAGAAGGGGCTTAAAAACCTTTCTCACTTTAACTGAGGCATATTCACTTAAGTAGATTGCGGACATTAATCCAATCGGAGCCGCAACGAGCATTGCAATAAGTGATGATGCAATTGTTCCCGTTATGAGAGGGAGTACACCAAACTCAGGGTTTTGGCTTAAAGGTTTTAAGCTTGTCCCCGTAAAGAATTCTACAACTGGAACGCGCTTGAAAAACTCAATCGTCTCTGAAAGTAGTGTGTAGATAATCCCAACCGTTGTGAAAATAGATAAGACGGTTATTGAAAATAGGAAGAGGGGAATCAACCGCTCAAACGAATCTCTGAAGTTTTTCGATTGTCTTTTCTCGGCGATTAATTCCCTCACGCCAATTTCATTATTGATAGGCATAATACGAAACACTCCTTCATTTAGATCACAACGAATGACCGGTTATTGACACGATATATGTTGTGTAAGTCGCGACAACAACCGGCACCGAAGAGTAGCTTATTCGTTACTTTTTCAATCCATTTAGGAAGTCGATATTTTCTTTCGCTTCAGCATCAGGAATCGGCGCGAATCCTGTTTCGCCTGCGAAGTTATTCACGTTATTCATTGCATAGATCGCAAAATCAAGTACTTGTTCTTTTTCTTTCGCATGATTGATATTTAAATAAGTGAAGACAGGGCGTGTAAAGTCGGCATAGTCACCGTCTTCTGCAATCGTATCGAGTGAAGGTTCAACTGTTCCACTTCCGAAGTCCACATGTACAGCTTCAAGCTTGTCTTTATTGTTGACGTAGTAACCGAATCCGAAGAATGCAATTCCATTTTTGTCCTGCGAGACTAAGTTAACGAGCGTTGAATAATCTTGTTGAAGATTGACGCTGTCGACTAGATCTTGCTTATCAAGAATCTTTTCATAAAAGAATTCATACGTACCGTGGTTTTCGTTGGGTCCCATAGGTTTAATTTCTTCAGTAGGCCAGGTTGGATCGATATCAGACCACATTTTTATACCGCTATCTGCTTTGAAAATACTTATTAGTTGTTCAGGCGTCATTTCCTTCGCCCATTCGTTGTCTTTGTTGATAACGAATGTTAGTCCATCTAAAGCGACTTTTAATTCTTTTACTTCGATATCTAGTTTCTTTGCCTCAGCAACTTCTTCATCTTTAATTTCACGAGAAGCGTCGTTAAAGTCGGTACCATCTTTAACTAAGAACTTTTTGAAACCGGCGCTCGTACCAGCACGACTAACTTCTACAGAAACATTTTCTTGTTCAGTAGACATATATTCTTCAGCAACTCTTGCCATTAGCGGATACACAGTTCCAGAACCATCAATAACGACACTGCCTTCTACTTGTTTTTGAGTCGTTGATTTAACCTCAGAACTGCTTTCTTTTGAATCAGTCCCACACGCAGCCACCAGTACAGCAAGTGCCGAGATGACTAAAGTTAAAAAAAGTTTGTTGAATTTCATTTGAATTGTCCTCCCCTAAATGGTCTCTATTTTGTATTCGAAAGAAGATCTCTTTCACATGTAAGTATAAACATCGATTGTTAAGGTGATATGAATATCATGTAAAGGTTTTGTAAAGTTAAGTATTAAATGGTTAATTTATGTAATTAAAAAACTCAGGATCAAGGAGTCCTGAGTAAGTAAATCATTGTTCTTAAAAATTTATCCAAAGCGCCCGTTGATGTAGTCGTTTGTTAGTTGGTTCGAAGGGTTATTGAAAATTGTATGTGTTCGGTCGCATTCAATGACTTCGCCATTCAGAAAAAATGCAGTCCGATCTGAAATACGAGCAGCTTGTTGCATATTATGTGTCACAATCGCAATCGTTACGTCATTTTTGATTGTATTTATAAGCTCCTCTACTTTATGGGTTGAAACTGGGTCGAGTGCAGATGTAGGTTCGTCCATTAAAATGACTTCAGGATCTACAGCAAGGCAACGTGCGATACAAAGTCGTTGTTGCTGACCACCAGAAAGCCCGTAAGCACTTTTGTGAAGGCGATCTTTTACTTCGTCCCATAGTGCCGCTTTACGTAAGCTTTCTTCAACAACTTGCTCAAGTTTGTTCTTGTCTCGAATGCCGTGAATTTTAAGACCGAAAGCAACATTTTCAAAAATAGATTTTGGAAATGGATTTGGTTTTTGGAAGACCATTCCGACTTTTGAGCGAAGTAGCTCAACGGGCATAGACTTATCAAGTATGTTTTCGCTATTTAGTGATATGTTTCCGGAAATATGCACGTCTGGCACTAATTCCACCATCCGGTTCAACGTTTTAATATACGTTGATTTACCACAGCCGGAAGGACCGATAATAGCCGTAACTTCTTTTTCATTTATCGATAAATCAATATTTTTTAAGGCATGCGTTGTTCCGTACCATAAGTTTAAGCCATTTGTTTCATAAACAGCTTTTCGCCAGTTGGCATTTTCCATTACACGAAATGGCTTACTCTCACTACGTTCTTTTATTACTGTCATGGGAATCCTCCTCTATTCGATGTATGTGGCTTTATTGTACCGAATGATTGTTGAGGAAATATAAAGGTCGTGTTAAGGTTTTGTAAATTCGTAATAAAAAACCTTGCTGAATTAAAATCAGCAAGGTTCATTAGGTTTCATTCGAAAATATAATGCAGTGCTTTGATGGCCTGATCAACCGTTTCGACGGTCGCGCTCGATTTACGGGAAAGTTCTTTAAGTGCATGATGATGTGCTTCGCTACGAATGAGGATTAGCGGTTTACCAAATGCGACAGCAGCGCTTGCATCCATTGCAGTGTTCCATTGCTTGTACTTCTCTCCGAATAAGGCAATGACAAGGTCGGCTTTTTTAAGTAGAATTTCTGTCCGTAGATTATTGAAGTTGGAAGCGGCGGCATCTTTGAAAATGGCGTTTGGTTGCTCACCCAATATCTCTTCACCAATATTGTCTGAACGGTCATGATCTTCCATTGGGCCGACAAAATCGATTGGCAAATTAAGTGCAGCTACTTTTTGCTTGATCTCATCACGCCAAGACGTGTGAATTTCTCCAGCTAGATAAACAGTTAGTCTCATTTATGAATCCCTCCAAAGTATAATACATTAATTGTAGCATTTATTTACCAAAAGTTTAGAATATAGTGTATGGGGGCGAGTCGAATGAAAACATTATGGCATAACGGCACGATATATACGATGAAAAAGAATGGCGATACTATAGAAGCATTATTAATCGAAGGCGGTAAAATTAGTGCTGTAGGGACGTATGAAGAACTTCGTGAAAGAGCAGATGAAGAGATTGATTTACAAGGGGCGGTCTTGTATCCAGGATTTGTGGACAGTCATATGCATATGATCGGGCATGGTGAAAAGTTGCTTAGTTTAGATTTGGCGAAAGCTACTTCTTCTGATGAAATGATGGACATGCTGATTGGCGCACATAAAGAATTAGGTGCAAATGAGTGGTTTGTTGGGGAAGGTTGGAATGAAAACAACTTTCCAGATAAGAAAATTTTCACACGCCAAGAACTCGACATAGTAACAGATTCTCCAATGATTTTGAAAAGAGCTTGCAGACACGCAGCATTAGCGAATACAAAAGCACTAGAACGAGCAGGTATTACAAAGGAAACAAAAGATCCAGTGGACGGAGTTATTGTAAGGGACGAACACGGAGAACCGACAGGGTATTTATTGGAAGGTGCGCAGGAAATGGTGTTCAGTCTAATTCCTGCGGCTACAGAAGAATCGTTAACTCGTGCGTTACATAAGTCTGTGGATGATTTACTCGCACTGGGATTGACGGGAGCTGTTACAGACGATTTAGGCTATTACGGACATTATGGGAATCCGCTTCAAGCCTTTAAAAATGTAATTGGGGAAGGAAAAAAGTTTAGAGCACATTTGCTTCGAAGACAAACTGTCTTTTCGCAGCTCATGGAAGAAAACGCTACGTACAACGCACCGTGGATAGAACCGGGTGCCATGAAGTTCTTTATCGACGGAGCACTGGGTGGCAAAACAGCTTTATTAAGTAAGCCGTATTCAGATACGCCGGAAACATCAGGAATGACTGTTCATTCAGATGAAGAAATTGAGGAGGTGGTACTCCTTGCTCGAAATTACGGCGAGGCGATTGCAGTTCACGTAATTGGAGATGCCGCTGTCGAAAAGGTACTCGATGTGATTGAACAACATCCAGCGCCAGAGGGGAAACTAGATAGACTGATTCACGTAAATGTATTGCGGGATGATTTGGTTGATCGAATGGAGAAGTTACCCGTGATTCTAGATATTCAACCCGTATTTGTATCGTCCGATTTTCCGTGGGTGATGGATCGATTAGGCGAAGATCGTTTGGACTGGGCTTACGCGTGGAAAAGCTTACTCGACCGTGGGTTTATTTGCGGTGGGGGTTCCGATGCACCGATTGAAGAGGCGAATCCATTGCTTGGGATTTATGCTGCAGTGGCAAGACGGAAAGTTGGCGAAATGCATGAGGGTTATTTGCCAGAGGAGAAGTTAAGCCGTTTTGAAGCGGTAAGTTTGTTTACAACTGGAAGTGCTGCAACAATCGGAAAGGCATCTGTTCGTGGTAAGCTAGATGTAGGTTTCGATGCAGATTTCACTGTGCTAGATAAAGATTTATTTACGGTGGATATAGAATGCATTGCTGAAGCGACAGTTGAGATGACTGTTGTTGCTGGTGATATTATGTATAAGAAGTAAGGTGCAAAAGTGTATAAAAGGGGATAAGTGAACTATGACGAACCATTGGGATCAAAAATTTTCACGAGAAGAGTATATTTTTGGAAAAGAACCGAATGAATTTATTGTCCAAGCGACGGAACATTTACCGAAAGGAAAGATTCTTTGTATCGCAGAAGGTGAAGGTCGTAATGCAGTTTACTTAGCATCTCTTGGCCATGACGTAACAACTTGGGATTATTCAAAAATTGGACTTGAGAAAACAAAACGACTTGCCGATGAAAAAGGAGTCACTTTGAAGATCGAGCTTCGCGATTTGGAGCATGTTGTATGGGATGAAGAAGAGTGGGATGCAATCGTTCATGTGTTTGGTCACTTTCCGACAGAAATTCTTGGTCGGACGTTAGCTGGTGTAAATAAAGCATTGAAGCCAGGTGGTTATTATATAAGTGAGCTGTACACAAAAGAACAATTAAAATATGGAACAGGGGGACCAGGGAAATTGGAACTGCTTATTGATCCGAAACAAATGTTGTCAGCGTTTAGCGATAGTTTCGTAAAGCATTTTCATATTGGTGAAGTGAACCGTGAAGAGGGGTTAAATCATACGGGTACCGCACACGTTGTCCAATGTCAGTTTCAGAAAAGATAGGTAGTGTCGAACGCATTCTTACTTGAAATAAGCTATAGTGAAAGAAGAATCAAGAAACAAAAGGAGAATGAAACAAATGGATGGACGTAATCGTGTAGATGTTAAGCCAGGTTTGAAAGTGGCTGTTGTTTTGAAGAAAGACCAACGCTCGGGTGTAAAAACTGAGGGTGTTGTGAAAGATTTATTAACGAATTCAAGCTTTCATCCACATGGCATTAAAGTGCGTCTTGAAGACGGACAAGTTGGCCGTGTGAGCGAAATCCTGTAAAAAGATCCTTTTTAGGGTCTTTTTATTTTGGATAAAAAACGGGGCCATTTGAATGCACATCGAGAACATCTGGACGATGGGATACGTCTTATAAAGAAGTGAGGTGTTTGCCAATGAAACGAGGATGGAAAGTAGCGGGGATTGTTTTGGGAGTACTAACTGCAATTCTTATAATCCTTCTACTGCTAGTGAACTATTTCTTCTATAATACAAATCGACTACCCGAAGGTGAATTACTCACGGAATCGGTTTCGCCTAGTGGAGACTATACGGTAAAGGCATACTTAGCGAATGGTGGAGCAACGGTAGCATTTGCAGTTCGAGGCGAAGTTATCTATCATCAAAAGAAAGAGAAGAAGAAAAACATTTATTGGGCATATCGTAAGGAGGATGCCGAAATCACTTGGATAGATGAGCATACGGTATCCATTAATGGTAGAAAGCTCGATGTACGAAAAGACGTTTACGATTGGAGGAAAGTGAAATGAAATTGACCACTTTACTAGGAATCGAACATCCAATAATTCAAGCACCGATGGCAGGCGTGACGACACGAGAATTTGTGGTCGCGTCTGCGAAATCAGGAATAGTAGGTTCAATCGGAGCTGGTTACTTTTCCGCAGAAGAAACGCGCGGGTTTATTCGTGATGTTCAGAAGCAAACGAATCGACCATTCGCAGTAAATTTATTTGTGCCTGAACAAGTTGAAATGGAGCAGCAAACTTTACGACAAGCATATGAAGCGCTTCAACCAATTGGTGAACAATTGGGTATGCCTTTTTGGAAAGCACCCCTGTCCGAGTCCGAATTTGCAGAACAAATCCAAGTGGTCATCGATGAAAAAGTAATAATTTGTTCGTTTACATTTGGAATTCCAGATGAAAAAACAATTCGCATCTTAAAAGAAAACGATGTGTTTCTCATTGGTACAGCAACAACACGGGAAGAGGCAATCCTTGTAGAGCAGGCGGGAATGGATGCAGTTGTTGTGCAAGGAAGCGAAGCAGGTGGACATCGCGGTTCATTTTCAGGTGAATTAACGATGATTCCTCTTATCGCATTGCTCAAAGAAACTATCGAAGCTGTCGGAATTCCAGTTATAGCAGCAGGTGGAATTGCAAGTAAAGAAACGAAAGAGAAGCTATTCCAATTGGGTGCACAAGCTGTCCAAATCGGAACGGCATTCCTTTTGGCAAATGAAAGCGGAGCCCATCCCTTATATAAAGAAGCGATTTTGCATGCGAAGGAAGGAACTACTGTGCTGACGCGTGCGTTTTCAGGAAAATTCGCGCGTGGAATTCGTAATCGCTTTACAGACGAAATGGCAACTGTTCCGATCGCGCCGTATCCCTATCAAAATGACTTGACGAAGAACATTCGACAAGAAGCTGCAAGGCAAGAAAAAGTAGAGTTCATGTCCATGTGGGCAGGAGAAAATCTTCATTTAAGTGAACGTGGCTCGCTTCAAGAAATCGTTAACCGTCTACTTTAATTAATTCTCTCATTTCACAATGTACATAGATGAGATATAATCATCGTATTGACTGAAATCGGCGGTGGAGAAAATGAGGAAGTATATAGGTGAAATAGGGTTAATTATTACAGCAATTATATGGGGTAGTGGATTTGTTGGCAGTGCTGTTGCGCTCGAACATTACACGCCCTATCAAATTTTAGCAGGGCGTTTTTTAATCGGGGCATTCCTTTTAGGTTTGTTTTTTCATAAAAAGTTACGGAAAATCAATAAACAGGTCCTGATTAAAAGTGCAATTTTAGGGACGATTCTCTATCTAGCTTTTATTTTGCAAACAGTAGGTTTACAATATACAACACCTTCTAAGAATGCGTTTTTAACGGCTGTAAACGTCGTGATTGTTCCGTTTATCGGATTTTTTATTTACAAAAAGAAAATTGATGGGTTCGAACTGGTCGGCGCTGTTATGGCAGTTATAGGTGTTGCGGTGTTATCCCTTAAACTATCCTCTGAAATTAATTTTGGTGACTTTTTGACGTTGTGTTGTGCAGTTTGCTTCGCATTTCATATTTTCTATACGTCAAAGTTTGTTAAAGATGAAGATCCTGTTCTCATCACGATTATTCAAATGGTAACGGCGGCGATTATTGGATGTGTAACAATTCTTTTCAAGGGAGAAACTACTTTTTCGATGGAAACAGCAGGTTTACTACCCCTCCTCTATTTAGCTGTATTCTCGACAACAATCGCATTTCTATTGCAAACTACGGCACAAAAATTTATTACTGAAACAAAGGCGGCCATTATACTGTCGACTGAATCCTTTTGGGGCATGGCGTTTTCAGTAGTGATATTAAGTGAAGTGCTAACGCTAAAAATGGGAATTGGCGCAGTGCTTATACTCAGTGCGATCTTAATTTCTGAAACGAAATTCAATCTATTCAATCGGAAAGGGCCGCTCAACAGCCTCCCTAACCGAGTTATTAAATAGGAATCATTTAGCCTCACCATTCTTAAATTGAAAGGGGTGGCTTTTTGTATTCTTAAATGAAAACTGGAAACAAAGATACGTTGTTCTATAGATAATGCATAATAATTTAGCCAACAATGTCTAAGGTGAGGGGGATTTCATTGCTTGATCTACTTGTCATAATGTTGGAAAGAGTTGGCGTGATTGTAGCAGTGGCTTTCATCTTAACTCGATTCCAGTTTTTTAAGAACCTAGTTCATCACGATAAATTAGACAGGAAACAAGAAGTTACTGCCATATTATTTTTCGGTTCTTTCGGCATTATTGGGACTTATTTAGGCGTGGCTCTCAATGCAGACACATTAAAGTTAAATAGCGTCGCTACCAAACTAACAACAGACGAGGCAATCGCGAACTCACGAGTGATTGGGATTGTAGTTGCTGGTTTACTAGGAGGTTATCGTTTAGGAATCGGAGCAGGTTTAATTGCTGGAATTCATCGGATGACGTTAGGTGGATTTACGGCAATTTCTTGCGGACTTTCTACAATTATTGCAGGAGTCATGGCGGCAGCTTTCCATAAAAGAGGAAAAGCATTAAACCCATTCCTTGTTTTTGGAATAGGTGCTTTAGCGGAAGCGATGCAAATGAGTATGATTCTTTTAATGTCCAAGCCTTTTGAAAAGGCGGTGTCCCTCGTTGAAATAATTGGGTTCCCTATGATACTCGCGAATGGAGTCGGAACCGCATTATTCCTTTTAATTGTGCGGAATGTTATGAACGAACAAGAGCGAATGACGGCACTCCAAGCGCAAAAAACTTTGCGTATCGCGAATCAAACACTGGGTTATTTAAGAAAAGGAATGAATGCGGAAACCGCAGGAGCAGTTTGTACGATTTTATATGAAGAATTAAAACCAAGTGCTGTTGCAATGACAAATAAAACAAAAATCCTTTCCCACGTTGGAATTGCAAAAGACCACCATCAAGTCAATGTTCCGATTCGCACATCTGAAACAAAAGATGTGATCCGAGATGGAAAGCTTATTGTTGTTAATGAAGGTACGATTCACTGTGACTATCCAGGCTGTCCTTTAGGAGCGGCGGTTATTGCACCACTTATTCGACGCGGAGAAACGATTGGGACGTTAAAACTGTATTATCCATCTGAAAAAGTAATTACGGATGTAAGTATTGAACTAATCGCAGGACTTAGTTCGCTGTTGAGTAATCAACTGGAAATTGCGGAAACAGATCATGCATACCAATTAGCGAAAGAGGCAGAAATTAATGCGCTGCAAGCACAAATCAGCCCCCATTTTCTATTTAACTCAATGAATATTATCGTTTCCTTAATTCGCACGGATCCAGACCAAGCAAGGAAGTTGTTAACGTCACTCTCTTATTTTTTACGTCAAAACGTTACCGGCACAACGGTATCCCAAATAGGGTTAGAACAAGAATTGTCACATGTGAAATCGTATTTAGAAATAATTGAGGCACGTTTCGTAGATCGATTAACTGTTTTGTATGATGTAGACGAAGATGTATTGAATGTGGAAATTCCACCATTTACATTACAACCTATCGTTGAAAATGCGATCCACCATGGTGTAAATGACATGGAGAAAGCCAGTTTCATTAAAGTGAGTGTGCGTAATCTAGGGACGGAAATTGAAATTTTAGTTGAGGATAACGGCAAGGGGATTTCTCCTGAACGAATGGCAGACTTAGGTTTGATGAAAATGGAGTCGGAAACAGGAACAGGGGTAGGTCTATTTAACGTGAATCGCCGATTAATGATGACTTTTGGGGACCAAGCTAGACTTTTGTTTCAAAGTAAGGAAAACGAAGGAACAGTTATTTCATTTCGAATTCCAAAATTAGAGGTGGGACTGTAATGCGAACAATTCGTGCGCTAATTGTAGACGATGAACGCTATGCACGTGAAGAATTATCGTATTTACTTAGTAAATTTCCAAATGTTCAAGTAGTGAGTGAGGCCGAAAGTGGAGAGGCAGCTATATTGAAAACGTTGCAGTATTTACCGGATGTAGTTTTCCTAGATGTGGAAATGCCTAAATTAAATGGCATTGAGGTGGCACGGACGATGGTTGAATTAAAAAAAGTGCCCCTAATTATTTTCGCGACTGCCTATCCCCAATTTGCTGCAGAGGCTTTTCGCATCAATGCAATCGATTATTTATTAAAACCGTATGACGAAGAACAATTGAAGCAAACCATCCATCGTATTGAAAAGGTGATGTTTCTTCCTACCGTCACGGATTCATCCGAAAAACTAAACAGATTAGCCGTAGAGGCAGATGGTGAAATTGATTATATTCATCCGCATACGATTCTATATATTTATCGAGACGAGAAAGTAAGTAAAATTGTTACACAAACAAAAGATTACCAAGTAAGAATGACATTAAAAGAACTTGAAAGTCGCTTGTTACCATTCTCATTTTATAGGATTCATAAAGGCTATATCGTGAATTTGAAATTTATCACTCGCTTGACTCCGTGGTTTAACGGAGCTTATCAACTTGAACTAGAAGGGTCGAATGAAAAGCTTTCAGTTAGTAGAAATTATGTTAAAGGTTTACGAAGTCGTTTGGAATTATAGGACGCTATTACACGTTAATCAATTTTCTATACCTCTTGTTCGGCCAAACATACATGATACGCCAAAAAGGTCAATTTTCAGAAAACCTACTTTAGAATTAATGCATAGAGACAAATTAGGGCATATGTATGATTTGGTAATAAAGTAAGAATGGTTTAAAAAAGGGGTAGGGGTGTACAGATGATTACATTTTTTAGCGCTATAGCACTTTTAATTGTTGCCTATTTTACATACGGAAAAATTATCGAAAAGATTTTTGATCCGTCAGACGCAAGAAAGACACCAGCTTATGAAAACGCAGATGGTGTGGATTATGTTCCGATGGGTAAACAAAAGAACGCGTTAATTCAACTATTGAATATTGCTGGAACCGGTCCAATTTTTGGTCCGATTATGGGGGCATTGTTTGGTCCAGTCGCATTCATATGGATTGTAGTAGGCGCAATTTTTGCTGGTGGAGTACACGATTACTTAACAGGTATGATTTCCATCCGCAACAGAGGCGCTCATATTCCAGAGCTAGCGGGTAGGTTCTTAGGCAAGTTTTCTAGACATATTGTAAACGTTTTCGCGCTGTTGCTTCTTCTTCTCGTGGGAACTGTTTTTGTTACAACTCCAGCATCTTTATTGAGTATCGTTTTAAATGGTAAAGTTGCTTTGTGGATACTGATCGGTTTGATTTTCACGTATTATTTCTTCTCGACCATTTTGCCGATCGATAAGATTATTGGTAGAATATATCCATTCTTAGGTGCTCTACTTTTGATTGGAACAGTGGGCGTCGGAGTAATGTTGGTCTTCTCGGATTATACGATTCCAGAGTTAAGTTTAACAAATATGCATCCAGACAATTTACCAATTTTCCCGATTTTATTCTTTACAATTACATGTGGAGCTCTGTCAGGTTTCCATGCGACACAGTCACCAATTATTTCTAGAACAGTAGAAAAAGAATCACAAGGTCGCTATATTTTTTACGGCATGATGATTACTGAAGCAATTATCGCAATGATCTGGGCAGCTGCTGCAATGAGTATGCTTGATGGTCAAACACTAAGCGAATTTATCAAAACAGGCACGCCTTCATCTGTTGTAAATGAAGTATCCATGACATTGTTAGGTGCTGTAGGTGGAACAATTGCGGTACTAGGGGTTATTGTACTTCCGATTACTTCAGGAGATACAGCATTCCGAGCAGCTCGTTCAATCATCGCAGATTACTTAAAGATTGATCAGGCTAAAACAGTAAAGCGTCTAATGATTGCACTTCCATTGTTCGCAATCTCTGCTTTGCTAACTCAGATCGACTTTAACATCTTATGGAGATACTTTTCTTGGGCAAATCAAGCAACTGCAGCAATTGCATTGTGGATTGCTACGATGTATTTATTTATCAAAGGGAAGAACTACATCGTGTCACTAATTCCTGCGATATTTATCACTTATATGGTGTTTATCTACATCCTGAACGCCAAAATTGGTTTCAAGCTCGACTTGAATGTTTCCTATATCGTTGGATTGGTGCTAACCATTGTGTTAGTCATCCTCTTCTTCATCAAAGCGAAGCATAACAAAAGAAACAAAATAGAAACAGACATTATCGTCGATTAACTAATAGAAATGCCACTATCCTAGCGATGGTGGCATTTTTGATTGAACTAAACTGAAGTTATTTTGGAGAGCGGAGATTATTTGGTGAAGAGCGGACATTATCGAGTAAAGAGCGGACAATCCAGGCGATTGCCCGAACATCCGTAAAAAGAGCGGACATCTTCTGGCAAAGCGCTGACATTCTCGAGGAAAGAGCGGACAATCCAAGCGATTGCCCGAACATCCGTAAAAAGAGCGGACATCTTCTGGCAAAGCGCTGACATTATCGAGGAAAGCGCGGACAATCCAAGCGATTGCCCGGACATCGGTAAAAAGGGCGGACATCTTTAGCCAAAGCGCTGACATTATCGAAGAAAGCGCTGACATTCTCGAGGAAAGGGCGGACAATCCAAGCAATTGCGCGGACATCCGCAAAAAAAGAGAATCTGGTTGGGCAAGCTATAACTTAACCCCAACTTAACCTTCTGGGAATAGAATAAAGGAAATACAGTACAACGGAGGTCGATGAGGGTGAAAAAGTATATAGTCATTCTATCAACTTTTCTAGTAGCGGTTTTACTCGGTGGCTGCCTTTCTATTTCGCTTCCGGATAGAAACAAGTTGGAAGTTTCTCCTGAAGGAATCCAAGTAAAAGATGAAACTGAAAGTACGGATGATGATAATCAAGTTGAAGTCTCAAAACCCGTTGAAATAATACCAGAACTCGAAACAGAAGTTGATGGACCTGAAAATGGCGAAGCGGTCGAGTCGGATAACTTAGAAGAGGAAGAAGAGTTTCTGATTGACGAGGGATTTGGAGGATGTAGCGATGAATATTACCTTCTACTAAATCGACTTACAGAAGGGTTTCCGTTATCCCCATGTCCAGTGTTTTATTCGATTGAAGTGAACGCAAGTGATGACCAACGTACAATTTTTGCGAAATATGAAGTGGAACAAGGTGTTTACGAGCAATACGATTGGTTAAAAGCTTACTTTGAAGAAAAAGGCTATACGTTTGATTCAGATCGTGTACGCGGTGAATGGGCGAACTTAGTAGTAAGTGACAACCAAATGAATATGGAAGTGGAAATATCGATGGCGGAAGCAAATAATTATGAAAAAGCGATCGTTGAACTGACGTATTCTGAGTCACCGCCGAGAGTCTATCCTGTCGTCGAAGCACTTATTAATTGGGATGAACAAACTCAGAGCCATGGAAGTTGTCCGGATGAACATTATGTTCTAGTAGGGAACATGCTAGAAGGTTTTCCATTTAAGCCTTGTCTAGATGTCACTTTTTTACGTGTAGACTATGAAAACAATCAAAATAGCATGAGTGCAGTATATTCCACAGATGATGGAATTGCTGATTGGATCAGTGAAGACTATAAAGATTTCTTTACCACAAAGGGCATCACTAGTGAATCGATAAGAGACGGTGACGATGCAGACGTAATTGTAGTTGCGAGTGAAGGAAATATGGAGTTTTCGATGAAGCTGACGGATCGAGCGGATGGTCGTGTGGGAATCTATATTGACTATGTGAATTGATAAAACTAAATAAATGCTTGAAAAGCACAAAATCCGGATGTTATCGGCATATTGTGCTTTTTTCATTGAATTAAAAATAACGTTTGACTCTAACGTTACGTTATACTTTATAGTCATAAGTGAAGGGTGGGAATCCAAAGATGAAAGTGAAGGAAGTATCCAATCTAACTGGTGTAAGTGTGCGCACGCTTCATCACTATGACGAGATTGATTTATTAACGCCTGATCAAGTTACGGAAGCGGGATATCGGCTTTATTCAGATGAAAACTTGGCAACGTTGCAACAAATACTGTTTTTCCGTGAGCTTGGTTTTCCTTTGAAAAAAATTAAAGAACTACTTACTAGCCCTTCATTCGACAGACAAGTTGCTTTTGAAATCCAACGAAATATGTTGTTGGATAAACGGAAGCAGCTGGACGTTATGATTGAAACCATTGAAAAGACTATTCAACATGGAAGGGGGGAAATGGAAATGACAAATGAGGAGAAGTTTAAAGGGTTTGATTTCAGCGATAATCCGTATGAACAAGAAGCTCGAGAACGTTGGGGTGCAGAAGCGGTCCAGAAGTCAAAGAAGAATATTGAAAAGTTTGGCCCTGAGCTGGAAGAAGAAATGAATCGCATCTACTTTAGGTTAGCGGATGTCAGACATTTGGATCCTGCATCAACAGAAGCTCAAGTAGCGATAGGTGAATGGTTTACATTTCTCAATCGAATCGGAACGTATTCACTAGAAGCGTTTGCAGGACTTGGTCAGATGTATGTAGAAGACGAGCGATTTACAAAAAACATCGATAAATTTGGAGAAGGTCTAGCTAGGTTCATGAAAGACGCAATGCTGGTTTACGCAGAAAAATAGTCGGATAGTGATGAAGCCCGAAGAACAGCAGGATACAAATGCTGTTCTTTTTTTATAGTAGTAATGTCAAGTATACATTCCTATATGTCACATATAATTGACATAACGAACTATATATCATATAGTTGAACACAATGAGGGGGTTCCGTTATGGCCAGAAACTTACGTCTAAAAGCTGCACGTGCAACAAAGGATTTATCGCAAGCGAAGTTGGCGAATGCAGTTGGTGTAACACGCCAGACGATGAATGCGATTGAGAATGGGGATTATAACCCTTCATTAAATCTCTGTATTGCCATATGCAAAGCACTAAACCTTACATTGAATGATCTATTTTGGGAGGAATGAGCAATGAAAACTGAAGGATACGATGAATTTCAACAAGCAACTCAACATAAAATTGCCTTTCAAACATTACTAATTACTTTTGTCCTAATTATGCTAAATGGCTATACAAAACTTATCTACGGTGATTGGGCAGCAAATCCGATGATAGAAATGTTGGTAATGATCTATATCCCGGCTATGTATTTTACTCTTACATCCATTACTAAAAATGCGTACTTACGAAAGAAAGATCATCCCGTTGTATTTATAGTTCTAATGGGATTTGCTTTTATTCTGAGTAGCGCTTCAGTTATTTCGAGTGTTACTAGCGGAATGTTTCTACTTGTCGAGAATGGCCAACTTTCAGATCAATTAGGAAGTGTGTTTTTGACGATATTTGCTGGTAGCACAACGGCTGCTCTATTTATCCGAAGAGTTAGAAATAAGAAAATGTTAGAAAATGAGAATGACTGATTTCGGAAAAATAGTATACATAGATGTTAGGTACCTCCACGGCTGGGAAGCTATGGAGGTATTTGTTTGCAAAAAATAAAAAAATGAATTTATAGTGTGAAAGGCTGCTAGTAGTGTTTGTTTGTCTATCTATTACCGTGAAGCTGTATTCAAAAACCATCCAAACAACTATCGCGTGAATACAAATCAAAATGAAACATATGATGACTAGTGGAAGGACAAATATGTTTACCGTTGTTTGATAGGAAGGGGTTGTGGCTTTATATGAATCTACCAAAAGACGATAGAATGAAAGCGGTTACAAAGCACGTTTTGGATTCTGGGAAAGTTACGGTAGCAAAACTCGCATCTACGCTAGGAGTCACTCCCGAAACAATTCGTCGAGACTTGTCCGAGTTGGAACAAATTGAGGTAATTACTAGGATCCATGGAGGGGCCATTCCTTTTGTTCCAAATGCGAAAGAAATGGTGTTTCAACGAAAATTAGAAGTGAATAAAGATGCGAAAATTGCAATTGCGGTTCAGGCCGCTAAACGAATCGAAAATGGTGACTATATCGCTATTGATATAGGTACGACTACGGTTCATATTGCCGATGCGATAGAGGATGTACACGATGTCACAGTAATTACAAATTCCTTAGCGGCAACAGAGCGATTTAACTTGGCTTTGGAAGAAAAAAGAATGACGGGAAAAGTAATCATGCTAGGTGGCATTTCAAATCCTGAGCAGTTTGCGGTTTCTGGTGTATTTACACTCAATATGCTGGGTGATATGAAAATAGATAAGGTCTTTTTATCCTGTGGGGGGCTAACCGAAAAAGGTATTTATGATTATGATCTGGATGAATCTCTCATTTCATCAAAAATGATTGAGCAAAGTTCTGAAAAGATCTTATTAGTAGATTCTACAAAGGTAGGAGAAACTTCTTATTTTTCGATATGTCCGACTGAAGAAGTAAATGAGATTATCAGTGAACGGAGTTGTCCAATTGAATGGGAAACCATAATGAGGAAAAATGAAGTCGTGTGGACAACTGTTGAATGAAAGGAGATAAAAAATGCTAGTAGATTACCATGTTCATTTAGAAGAAGGCCCTTATACCTTTAGTTGGATGCAAAGGACAATCCAAGCCCTTGATGCATTTCAAAAGGATAGTCAAAGAGGAGTCGCCACAAGGAACAGGGCATTCAAGCAAGTTGAAAACTTAGATGAAAGAATGCAGCGAGGTTGTTTTAGTGAAGAGTGGCTGAATTTATATTTAAGAAAAGCAAAAGAAATCGGACTCAAAGAAGTGGGAATCGTAGATCATTTGTATCGTTTCAAAGAGACTGCAAGTTACTTTGAAAAGTATATGAATATAGACGAAGACGATGTTATTGGAACGGAACAACGAGCTTGGCTAACAATTGTCATGACAGAGGATATGGGGGCATTCACCGAATTTATAACTAGTCAAAAAGAGGTTTGGGCAAAGGAAGGCATTCAGTTAAGGCTTGGAATTGAGGCCGATTACTTTCCTGGTGGCGAAGAAGAATTGTCCAAGTTGCTAGAAGGGTATGAGTGGGATTACGTAATTGGGTCAGTCCATTTTGTCAAAGGCTGGGGATTCGATAATCCTAAAATGGTGGATGTGTATAGTGAGTGGGATGTAAAAGAGTTGTATACTCATTTTTTTGAAAGTGTAGAAAAAATGATTCGTTCCGGCCTTTTTGATTTTGTGGCACATCTGGATAACTTGAAAGTGTTTAATATTCGCGTAGACGATGAAGCCTTCAATCATTATTGGTACGAAAGAATAGGTCAGGCACTCGTCGATACAAACACAGCAACGGAAGTAAATGCAGGCCTTTACTATCGATATCCAGTAAAGGAAATGTGTCCAGGACCAGAGTTCCTTTCAATATTAGTTGAGAAAGGCGTTCAATTTACAACTTCTTCAGATTCGCATTACCCTGATGATTTAGGAAACTATACGGCTCAAAATGGAGAATTATTAAAAAAAATAGGGTTAACACATATCGCTACATTTCAAAATCGAGAGAGAATCATGAAAAAGTTATAAATTATTCAAGTAATTTAGTATACAAGAAAAAATACAGCAAGAATGGACTTTGGATTGTTCAAAGGAGTTGGTGTCAATGAGCCATCTTGGGCTCATCTATGAAGAGCAAATCGTTCAAAACCTTGAAGTCTATTTGAGGTTACTTGTTAGTGCACTTCTTGGAATGTTTATAGGGTGGGACAGAACCTCTAAAAATAAACCTGCCGGGTTAAAGACATTCACCTATGTATCTGTGTCATGTACTTTAATTACACTGGTCTCCATTTATAGTGCAGAGTTTTTTGGAGGGTCTAACTATAACAATCGAATGGACCCAATGCGTCTTGCAGCCCAAATAGTAACTGGACTCGGCTTTTTAGGGGCCGGTTTAATTATGAAGGATGGTTTACGTATCAAAGGGTTAACCAGTGCAGCCATGATCTTTTTTGCGGGAGGTGTGGGTATTGGCATAGGAGCAGGATTCTATGGTCTAGTGTTTTTCACAGTAATACTAACTTTTATTTTAGCAAAAGTTAGTCATTATATTGAACAAAAAGATGTACGCGCAAAAAGTAAAATGAAAACAAAGAATAAGAAGGATAAAGAATCGTCAAGTCCAACCATTTCATAGCTGAATGTAGGAGTTTTGAAAACGTATAAACACAATTATAGCTAGGAGGAGAAGGCGTGAAGCAGGTGAAAATGTCTTGGTTTTTCGTTTTTGTGGTCGTGTTGTTGTCAGTCATGCTAGCAAGTTGTGGAGGAGCCTCGGGTAAAAAGGGTAAAAAAGATACGATAACAGTTTATAGTTCGATGGAGTCTGATGAGCTACCTGAGTATATTAAAAGATTCAACGCAGCACATCCAGAAATTGAGGTGGATTTAGTTCGAGATTCTACGGGTGTTACTACTGCTAAACTAATTGCAGAAAAGGATAATCCTAGAGCAGATGTTATTTTTGGTGTAGCAGCAAGCAGTATTATGATTTTGGAAGAGTACGATTTACTAGCGGGATACAACCCGGAAGGCATTGATCGTTTAAGTAAACAGTTTAAAGATACAATAAATGATCCCGCCCTTTGGACAGGTGCAGATGCATATGTTGCAGCAATCGCTGTAAATACGGCGGAGCTAAAAAGATTAGGACTCGAAACACCTCAGTCGTACAAAGATTTATTGAAACCTGAATACAAAAACCATGTAATTATGTCAAATCCGGCCTCTTCAGGTACAGGGTATCTAACGGTTTCTTCATGGCTCCAAATTTTTGGAGAGGATGAGGGATGGAAGTTTATGGACGGTCTTCATGAAAACATAAATCAATACGTTCACTCAGGTTCTAAGCCGGCAAAAGACGTTGCTCGAGGTGAGTTCCCGATAGGTTTAACGTTTGAATACCCTATTGTACAAGAAATTGCAAAAGGCGCACCTGTGGAATTGATTTTGCCAACGGAGGGTTTGGGCTGGGAAATTGAGGCGAATGCGCTTGTAAATAAAAAAGAAATAAAAGCTGCTGCAAAGACATTCTTAGATTGGGCAATCAGTGATAACGCGCTAGAAGCTTATCACATGAATCATGGTGTGATTGGAGCGGACGTTGGGAGTTCGCCGCCGGAAGGCTACCCAGAGAACATCGAAGAACAAATGATAGAGAATGACTTTAGTTGGGCCGCAAAAAGTAGAGATTCAATTAATGAAAAGTGGATCGAGCGCTACGGATCAAAAGATGCACCTAAAGATTAAATTTCTAAAGGTAGAGTACAGAGCTTTTTAGTCTTCTACAGTGGAGGCATCATGAATTTCAAGGGGGTTCTTGATGCCTTCGCAAAGTAGAGAACTGTGTGTCTTGACGAAACTATGAATCTATAAGGGGTGAGTACCCAATGAGCTTTTTAGCAATAAAAGACGTGACTAAAACATTTGGTAAATTTACTGCGTTAAAAGATATTTGCTTTGATGTGGATGAGGGGGAGTTCGTCTGCTTAGTGGGACCTAGCGGATGTGGGAAAACAACATTGTTAAGAATAATAGCGGGCTTGGAGGAACCTGATATTGGCTCTAGTGTTCTTATGAGAAATAAAGATATTACTGACTATCCTCCCTCAAAAAGGGATTTTGGTATAGTGTTTCAATCCTACGCTTTGTTTCCAAATATGACAGCTGCGCAAAATATTGCCTATGGACTTAAAAACAATAAATTTAATAAAAATGAAATAAAAGAAAAAGTAAATGAATCACTTGCTCTTGTAAATTTGGAGCGAATCCAAAACTACTACCCATCGCAGATGTCAGGTGGTCAGCAACAGCGAATCGCTTTAGCTAGAGCGCTAGCCTTATCGCCAAGTTTTCTACTATTGGACGAACCTTTATCTGCACTCGATGCCAAAGTACGCGTCATGCTTCGAATGGAAATGCGAAGGCTTCAAGAAAGGTTAGGAATCACTACAATTATGGTTACACATGACCAGGAAGAAGCTTTGACAATGGGAGACCGAATTATTGTGATGAATGAAGCGGTAATCGAGCAAATTGGAACGCCGACTGAAGTGTATGAACAACCCAAAACGCCATTTGTAGCCGACTTTATTGGAACGGCTAATTTTATAAGAAATAAGGAATCGTATTGTGCGATACGACCTGAGCACGTAATGGTAAAAGAAGAGCAGACAGAGGGCTCGATAAAAGCAATTGTCGAAGCGGTGGAGTTTCGAGGATCTTCTATTCGGGTGTACTTAAATATTTTAGACCAGACGGATATGAAGACAGACCATGAATTTTTAATTGTGGATGTTTTAGCTGAAGAAATTGGACGGATGCGAATTGCAAAAGACAAAGTACTCTACATTAAGTTTAGAAAAGAAAGACTCCTCCAGTACTAAGTATAGAAATCTAATTTTATCGCGATAGTTGATCTGAGAATTCGAGGTGAAGGAGGATCTTATTGGTGTGATGAAAAAGAAGCGTAAAGCTCGACAGCAGATTGATAAAGCTGGAATCATACAAAGAATCGTTTTGGTACTGTTCGTAGTGGGATTGGTTATAGCCCTCGTATTACCGATGCTTGAATTAATATCAAAGGCAATTCATGATCGCAATGAGGAATTCATAGGACTATCAAATTTCATCGAATACTTTTCTACCCCATCATTAGTAAAATCGATGTTCAATACATTATTTATCGCAAGTTCGACAGGAATAATATCTGTAGCATTAGCCTTCTTTTTCGCATATGCAATTACACGCACACGAATTAAAGGGAAAGCATTTTTTCGATATATGATATTCCTGCCGTTATTCGCTCCAACAATGACTTATGGAATTGGTCTGATTAACTTATTCGGGAATAAAGGGATCATCACTACCGGATTTTTCGGCTTATTTGGAAGTGATTTTGGTCTTAATATTAACTTGTACGGTCCTGTTGGAATTATCATCTCAGAAGTGTTATATACGCTACCTCAAGCATTTCTATTGTTAAGTCTTTCGTTGGCAACAACGGATTATCGATTGTACGAAGCCGCAGACTCATTAGGCGCAGGTACAATTAAAAAGATCTTTACAGTGACACTTCCGAGCATAAAATACGCACTTTTTAGTGCTTTTATCATAGCCTTTATACTTAGCTTCACGGATTTTGGAGCGCCAGTAGTTGTTGGTGGACAATATAACGTTATGGCAACGGATATCTATCAACAAGTAGTAGGTCAATTTAACATGTCGATGGGTGCAACTGTAGGTCTAATATTGATAATCCCAGCAGTTTTTGCGTTTGTTGCGGATCGAATATTACAGAAAAAACAGGGTACCGTTATTACTGCGCAATCTGTCCCCTATAAAATTAAAGTAAACAAGATGCGTGATCGATTTTATTTCATTTATTGCGGTATCGTTGTAGGTGCAATCTTTCTCGTTATGGCGGCGGTGCTGATACCTGCACTAAGCAAATACTGGCCTTATGATCCGTCATTTACTCTGGATCACTTTAGTTTTAAAAGAGTTTCTACAGGTGGAATTCAACCTTATTTAAATAGTTTGTGGATTGCACTAATGACGGCAATCATAGGTACGATAATTGTGTTTTTAGGTGCATACATGATTGAAAAGTCAAGATTCATGAGGAAGACGCGCCAACTAGGCTACTTTTTATCGATACTACCTTTGGCGTTACCTGGTCTAGCTATTGGTTTAGCGTTTATATTCTTCTTTAATAAAACGGAGCTTTCAATCCCTTTTACGGATATTTATTTTTCAAACCCACTTCATTTCTTATACGGAACATTTTGGATATTGATACTAGCAAACATCATTCACTTTTTTTCGGTTAACTTTTTCACAGCTAATACGGCATTAAAAAAACTAGATAAGGAGTTTGAACCCGTATCAGAAACGATGGATGTTCCTTTTTATAAAACATTCACCAGGGTTACTGTACCTATGTCATTCGCTGCAATCGTAGAAATGTTTATCTATTTCTTTATCAATTCTATGACAACGATATCTGCTGTTATCTTCCTCTATACATCAGAAACGCAACCAGCTTCAGTAGCGATAGTAACGATGATGGACGAAGGAAATACAGAATCCGCAGCTGCAATGTCAATCATTATTATTCTAACGAATATCCTTGTTAGAGTTGCTTATGAGTTTTTCACCAGAAAGGTAAGGAAGAAAACAGAGAAATGGCAGTCGCCGGATAGTGGAAGGTGAATTGAGGCAAGTTTAGTTTGTTGAAACACATAAGAGAACATTCTAGACTGCTTTTACTCCAGTTATTATGGAAGTTAAAGCTGTCTTTTTTTATTGGATAGAAAAGCTATTTAGTGAAGGGCGAATCTATCTTTATTAGCTAAAGCGAAAGAATCTTGAAATTATTGTAAATAATGAGTTATAATTAGTAAGGCTGTCCAAAATGGAATTCTACATTTTGCGGCAGTCTTTATCTAACTCGGGGGGAGGGAACGCAAATGGAATACTTAGGGCTCATTTATGAGGAACAATTTGGCCAGAACCTTGAGGTATACGCAAGAATACTTATTAGTGCGTTACTTGGAATGTTTATAGGATGGGATAGAACTTCTAAAAACAAACCAGCCGGACTTAAAACGTTTACGTATGTAGCAGTTTCATGTACATTAATCACGCTTGTCTCGATTTATAGTGCAGAATTTTTTGGTGGTTCAAACTTTAATAATAGAATGGATCCTATGCGACTTGCAGCTCAAATTGTAACAGGACTCGGTTTTTTAGGTGCGGGTTTGATTATGAAGGACGGGTTAAGAGTTAAAGGTTTAACGAGTGCGGCGATGATCTTTTTTGCTGGTGGAGTTGGAATTGGAATAGGTGCAGGTTTTTACGGATTGGTCTTCTTCACGGTTGCGGTAACATTTATCTTAACGAAAATCAGTAACATGATTGAAAATAGAGAAAAGGATTTAAAGAAGAAAAAAAGATTGAAAGATTTGAAGAAGGAAGTAGAACAAATAAACGTTACTGAATAAGTAGTTCAGCCTCATACTAGTAAAAACTAGTTGAAGTTGAATGCTTATTGCATTTATAGAATGATTTAATTGGTAAAACCTCGAAATCTCTTAAGAGTAGATTCATCTTTCATTTCTCCATTCCATTTAAAATTTCCTTTCCCTTTTGGATTCGTTTCGCATTTTTTAGAAAAGTGTGATAAGATTTATTGTATATTTTAACGTTATACTGAAAGTGTGATGCATGAGTGAAGCACCTATTGAAAGTTCGACAACTATGTCAAGAATACACATTGCTAAATGAAGAAGAAATACAAACAATAGAAAGAACTGCAGAGCAACTTCAGTTAATTGCAGATATGACGAGTACGAATATTTTTATAGATTGCTTAGTGAAAGATTCCTTGAATGCAATTGTCGTTGCTGAAGCTTCACCAAGTTCAGGTGAATCTATTTATAACGATCCCTATGTCGGAACTATGGTTTACGAAGAGTTTGAACCAAGTGTTTTTTTGTCGTTTCGAACGGGAAAGAAACTATTTTTTAATAATGCTGTCACGCAAAATGGGAGACTTGTGCATCAAAGTGTTGTACCAATAAAGAATGACTCTGGTGTCGTAATTGCAACATTAATAAAAGAAGAACTTGAATTTGAAGATAAATTGATGACAGCAACGAAAAAGAATGCAAAAACTTCTAAAGCGCTTTTGTGGGAATTATATTTTGGAACCGACTTAGGGCGACCAGCACTTTCCGATATTTTAAAAGAGCACTTTATTCTCGTCGATTCTTCGCTTCGTATTGTCTATGCGAATCCTGCTGCTCAAAACTATTTTGCTGAAAAGTTTGGTGTTGAAGGTGGAATCGGAAAAAAAGTTACGAAGGTGATTCCGTTCATTTCACCTTTTATCGAGACAGAAAAAGATTTGGTATTAAAAGAAATTAAAGTAGGGAAAACCTTTTTGGAAGTTCGAAAAGTAGATATCTATCAAGATGACCATATGCATGGAATGCTCATTCTTCTTAGGGATATCACAGACTTGAGAATGAAAGAAAGAGAACTTGTTCTAAAGTCAGTAGCAATAAAAGAAATTCATCATCGAGTAAAAAACAACTTGCAAACGGTTGCAAGTTTATTGAATTTGCAAATTAGAAGAGGCGTTTCAAACGAAAGTAAAGGTTATTTAACGGATAGTTTAAATCGAGTGTTAAGTATTGCTTCGGTATATGAGATTATTTTGTCTGGGGATCATGCGGATGAAGACCAAGTAGACATCGTTCAATTATCCAATAAAATTGCAAGCATGCTTTTGCAAAATAATGCTACAGACAAAGCAATAGAGCTAGAAGTGAGCAATGAAGAAATTATTGAAAACTCTAAAAAAGCGGTCTCGATTGCACTTGTGGTAAACGAATTGGTGCAAAATTCTATTAATCATGCATTTTCTTATAGACAAACTGGATATATTCGAGTACAGTTTAAACAGCAAAGAAATCAAATTATATTAAAAGTTCGTGATAACGGATCCGGTTTTCAAAACGAAATGAAAAGTTCTCTTGGTTTGGATATTGTGAAGACGATCATTGAACACGATCTAACGGGGTCCTACACTATTGATTCATCATCGAATGGAACAATGGTGCTTGTGACATTTCCGAAGGAAGGAAAGGACTTTATAGACGATGAAAAAAAGAATATTAATCGTTGAAGATGAGTCTATTATTCGAATGGATCTTTCATCTATTTTCACTGCGAATGGCTACGAAGTCGTTGGGGAAGCAGGAGATGGTGAAAAAGCAATTGAATTAGCTTTTGAGTTGCAACCAGATTTAATTGTTATGGATATAAAAATGCCGAAGTTAGATGGACTTAAAGCATCTAAAATAATTTCTGGGAAATTAGATGTACCAATTATCTTGTTAACTGCGTATAGTCAAAAGGAATTCATCGAACAGGCAAAGCATGCAAACGTTGTGGCGTATTTAGTGAAACCGGTTTCAGAAGTGAATTTGATACCAGCAGTGGAAGTAGCTTTTCATCAAGCTGAGAAAATTCAAGAAATTCGTGATTCAGTCTCGGCGGCGAAAAATGAGTTGGAACAAAGGAAACTTGTTGAAAAAGCAAAAGGTTTACTGATGGAAAAAGAAGGTCTTTCTGAAGATGAAGCTTATCAAAAGATTCGGAGGACAAGTATGAATAAACACCAGTCTATGTTAAAGACGTCGCAAATCATTATTTCGGAAAGTGAGAAATAAGTTTGCATCTACAAGTGAATAGTATGGGAGCACAGATGCTTCGCGTTGGACTACTCAATCCAACGAGACGCATCTTTTTTTATATATCAATATAATAATTAATGGGGTGGAAACTGGAATGGAGAATATAGGTAATTACGTAGTTTATATTATTATGGTTTGTGCGGTTTTAGGTGCTTTTGGAGCAATCCGAAATCCGGAAGAAGGAATCGGAAAAGAATTTATGACTGGAATCCAAGCAGTCGGACATATTTTTGTACCAGCAGCAGGAATCATGGCATCTATTCCATACTTATCGCAATTTATTGATAAAGTTCTTGGGCCAATTTTTCGTACGATCGGAGCAGATCCAGCAATTGCTGCAACGACGATTTTGGCTTCAGACATGGGTGGATATCAACTTGCAAACGTATTAAAAGAGACACAAGACGGACTAGTTATGGCATTGATTGTTGGATTTATGTCGGGAGCGACAATAGTATTCTCAATTCCAATGGGTCTAGCAATGTTAGACAAGCGAGATCACAAGTTCATGGCACTAGGTATTATGGCTGGGGTTTTGACAATTCCAATCGGTGCGTTTATCGCAAGTGTGCTCACATTAGTTTTCAACACAAAAGTACGTGAAGTTATCGATACAACAAGTGCTTCCACATTAGAGTTTTCGTTGTCCATCGGCAAAATATTAGCGAACTTATCACCTTTATTTATATTTGTTATTGCAATTGCCGCAGGATTAAAATTTGCACCAAACTTAATGATCAGAGGTTTCATGATTTTTGGTCGTACAATGGATGCAGCGATTAAATTAGTACTAGTATTTTCTATCGTTGAAATTTTCACGGGTGTATTCTCGACAATGTTCGGAGCTTGGGGATTCGACCCAATTATGGCAGACGAAGCAGACCAATTCCGTGCACTTGAAACAGCCGGTTATATAGGGATTATGTTAGCAGGGGCTTTCCCGATGGTTTATTTACTACGTAAATATGCTTCAAGACCTTTGGAGGCAGCAGGAAGAAAGATTGGTTTGAACTCTACAGGGAGTGCGGGTATGTTGGCTACAATTGCTAACATTCTAGCGATGTTCCAACTTGTTCGTTACATGCGTCCAAAAGATAAAGTTATTAACATTGCTTTCGGAGTTTGTGCGGCTTTCCTATTGGGAGATCACTTATCATTCACAGCAAACTTCCAACCAACACTTATTTTACCGATCTTAATAGGTAAACTTTCAGCGGGACTTATTGCAGTTGGACTAGCTTATTGGTTATCTGTTCCTACAGCATTGAAACTTGAAGCAGAAGACAGAGCTAGTGGTGTAATTCGCGAAGGTGAATATTTAGACGAAAAATAAGAATTAAGTTTGAATAGGAACTTTGATCAGGACGCAACTACGCTTAGGCGAAGTTGCGTCCTGATTAGTTGACAAAGACGGTTACAAAAGGTGAAAATGGTCTATAAGCCAAATGACGGGAGCGGACAAAGATGAGTGAAGAGAAACAACGATTTATACAAGAGTTTGTACCAGGTAAACAAGTAACCCTTAGTCATATAATTGCCAACCCGGATGCGGATATGTTTGTCAAATTAGGTATTGAAGAAGTAGGCGCACTTGGGATATTAACGTTGACACCTAGTGAAACTGTAATCATTGCAGGAGACATTGCAACAAAAGCTTCAGGTGCACGAATAGGATTTTTAGACCGTTTCACAGGAAGTTTGGTTCTTGTAGGTTCTGTATCAGAGGTAGAGATGGCGATGCAAGAAGTAAATCGATTTTTGTCTACTTCATTAGGATTTTCGACGCCCTCTATTACGAAATCATAAGGAGTCGTTGACTTGAAAAACAGAGTCATGTTAATCGGATCGATTGGTGCAGGAAAATCGACACTTACGAATGCGTTGTTAGGTAAAGAAGTCAAGGCGATGAAAACACAAACTCTTGTTTATAAGGACTGGGTTGTGGACACGCCTGGAGAATATACAGAGAACCCAATGTTTTATAAAAATATAATGGCCACCTCTTTAGAAGTAACGCATGTTTTTTATATTCAAGACGCTACAGGAGATAAGTTAATCTTTCCTCCCGGTTTTAGTACAGGCATCTCTAAAATACCTGTAGGCGTAATTACGAAAGTAGATCACCCAAATGCGGATGTAGAGCTAGCGCTACATCGCTTAAAACAAGTAGTGGCAGGTGGACCCATTATTAAGACTTCTGCACTTACGGGGCAGGGGATACAAATACTTAGGGATTTAGTTTCCTGTTCAAACAAAAAAGAAGTGGAAAACTACATTGAAAAACATAATGAAGATCCCGCTATTTGCATGTGAAAACCTTTACATTAAGCAAAATTTACGTTATCTTTAAAGAGGATTCATTAAAAAAAGTATAGCATTTAGGCAATGGCGCCTCTTATTCACAGAACTCAGATTCTGCTTTATAGGGGCGTTTTTCCTTTTAGTGAGGTGGTGTAAGGATTTGAGAAGTTTACATTCTCATGAAGAAACGCTACTAAGTGCAGGCATAGACATAGGTACGAGTACGACGAAGCTTGTCATCAGTCGATTTACGTTGATGAATATGGCAGGAGGCATGCATGTTCCGAGAATTGAAATTGTGGATAAAGAAGTTCTTTATCGTAGTCCGATTTTCCGCACACCGCTTTTGTCACCAACAGTGATTGATTTACAAGAAGTCGTTGAAATCGTAAGCAGAGAATATGAAAAGGCGGGTGTTTCGCCCAAAGAAATTCAAACGGGTGCAGTTATAATAACTGGTGAAACAGCCACGAAGAAAAACGCAGAAGAAATGGTTCATCATTTATCCGATACTGCGGGAGAATTTTTAGTTGCTACAGCTGGACCGGATCTTGAAGGAATAATTGCGGCTAAGGGTTCTGGTGCTTTTGATTATGCGAAAAGAACCGATCGAATGGTCGCGAATGTAGATATTGGTGGCGGTACAGCTAACATAGCTGTTTACGATGGCGAAAAACTTGCGGGAACTGCAACTCTCCACGTAGGCGGTAGGTTGATCGAGTTTGAAATGGGTAAAGTGAAAAGTATTTCTCGACCAATTCAGCAATTATTGGAACGGAAAGGCTGGAATTTAAGCGTTGGAGATGACAAATCTTCGTCAACTGTAACTAGAGTAGTTTCGGAACTAACGAAGGCATTGGTTCGAACATTGTCGAAAAAAGATGCACCTGAAGACGATATTTTACTTTTAGGTCACAAACCAAATTGGACCAGGAATGTAGAAGTTGTATTTATTTCAGGCGGTATTTCAGAATGTATTTACAAGCATGAAGAACACTCTGACTCAGATGCTGTCTACGATGATATCGGAATGGAACTGGCGGCTGAACTGCGCAATGAGATGGACAAGAACCAGTTTGAATGGCGTGTTCCGGCAGAGACAGTTCGCGCAACCGTGTTAGGTGCAGGTACACAAACGACGAATATTAGTGGAGCTACGATTCAAGTGGATAGCAATGACTTGCCACAAAAGAATCTCCCGGTATTTGAAATTTCATTCGAAGATGACTTTACAGTGGGCCTGAATAAACTAAAGGTAAGTATGGACAAGGCTGTTGAGGTCTATGACCCTGGAAAAGAAGGCCAAAACTTTGTTCTCTATTTAACAAACTTACCCTATCTTCGATTTAAAGATATTCAACAAATGGCTAAAGAACTGCTAGAAGCTCGTTTATCAAAGCCTAATCCAGGACAACCTTTAATCATTGTGTTGCAAAGTGATCACGCGAAAGTATTAGGACAATCATTACAAGCGTTGGATAAGCAACAAAGCATCCTGTGTGTCGACCAAATTGAGGTAGAGCATGGGGATTATATGGATATTGGTCAGATTATGCAGTCAGGTGTTGTACCTGTTGTTATAAAAACGTTGACCTTTCATTCCTAAAGTAAGGGGGCACGACAAGTTGAACTTGAAAACAACCATGGGCGCAGAAACCTTTCAATTTAAAAATTTAAAGGAAGTATTCGCAAAAGCAAACGAAGAAAAATCGGGGGATCGCCTAGCTGGAATAGCAGCTGAAACGGTGCAGGAGCGAATTGCGGCAAAAACTGTCTTGAGTGATATTTTACTTTCGGACATCCGTAATAACCCTTTTTTAGATCCCGAAGAAGATGAAGTGTCATTTATTATTGAGAATGACATCAACGAACCGATATATAACAGCATGAAAAACTGGTCTGTTGCTGAGCTTCGTGAATTTATCTTAGATGATCGAAACGGCGATAGAGAATTAAAACGCATCAGTCGAGGTTTGACGAGTGAAATGATTGCAGCTGCAACTAAACTCATGTCCAATTTAGACCTTGTCCATGCGGCTGGGAAGATTGAAGTTTTATCGACATGTAATATTACGATTGGCCAAAAAGGAACGCTAGCTTCGAGACTTCAGCCAAACCACCCAACAGATAGTGTAGAAGGAATGCTCGCATCTTTACGAGATGGACTATCTTACGGTGTTGGTGACGCGGTTATTGGAATAAATCCAGTTGATGACTCAGTTGAGAGTGTAAAGAGATTGCTTGAAGCGAGTCATGATTTTATTAATACATGGGAAATCCCTACGCAAAACTGTGTACTTGCTCACGTAACTACGCAGATGAAGGCGATTGAGAGAGGTGCCCCTGCAGATATGATTTTCCAAAGTATCGCAGGAACACAAAAAGCAAACAGTTCATTTGGTATTTCAGCTCAACTTATCCAAGATGCTACGGATATGGCGAAAAATTACTGCACAAGTGCAGGTCCTAATCGTATGTACTTTGAAACAGGACAAGGATCTGAATTGTCAGCAGAAGCTCATTATGGTATTGACCAGGTAACACTTGAGTCACGTAACTATGGCTTTGCGCGTCATTATGATCCATACATCGTGAATACGGTAGTTGGATTTATCGGACCTGAGTACTTATATGATAGCAAACAAGTAACGCGAGCTGGTCTCGAAGATCACTTTATGGGGAAAATGCACTGTATCCCTATGGGAGTAGACATTTGTTACACAAACCATATTAAAGCCGATCAAAATGATAACGAAGACCTTGGTGTGTTATTGACAGCAGCGGGTGTAAACTTTATCATTGCAGCTCCTATGGGTGATGACTGTATGTTGAATTACCAATCGATGAGTTACCATGACATCGCAACATTAAGACATACGTTAGGCAAAGGCCCCGCTCCGGAATATGCTGAGTGGCTGGAGAAGATGGGGATTTTTGAAAATGGGCGATTAAGTGCTCGTGCAGGAGATCCGACAATTTTCACGGGATAGGAGGCGACTATGTTGAATGAAGAACTAATTGCATCGATTACGAAATTGGTTGTGGAGCGTTTAAATGATGATAAACAAACGAAACAACCAGAAGTTGCGTTGAGAGACAATAAATCTGTCGGTCAACCAATTATTGAACAACTGAACAAGACATCAAATGATTCCTTAATTTCGATTAAACCACTTGTAACGAAGGAAGTTAAAAGTGTACCGACATCGACATCTATAAGGAAACCCACTGCCCAGTCAGAAGATGCACTAGCAAAAAAAGAGCAGCAGCTTGAAGAAATGCGTAAGAAAACTCCTTCAAGAATTGCTGTCGGTCGAACGGGTACTGGGAGTCGACCTAGAACAGACACATGGCTCAAATTCAGATATGACCATGCAGCTGCTGTAGATGCTGTTTATGGTGAAGTAGATCCATCTATTTTGAAAAACCTGGATATTTTTTCTGTAGAAACGAGAGTAGCTGACAAAGAAGAATACATTCGCCGTCCAGATTACGGTCGAAAACTTTCTGACGAGTCGAAAAAAACCGTTTTAGAGCGCTGTGAAAAGTCTCCAACGGTTCAGATTGTTATTTCAAATGGATTGAGTGCCAGTGCGGTTGAGACAAATATTGAAGATGTGTATTTATCGTTAAAGCAATCGCTAAGCAACTTAAACATTCCAATTGGAACAACATTCTATGTAGATAAAGGCAGAGTCGCGCTAATGGATGAAATCGGTGATTTATTGACGCCGGACGTTGTAATCATCCTCATAGGTGAACGTCCAGGACTTGTAAGTGCTGATTCATTGAGTGCCTACTTATGTTATAAGCCTAGATCTGGTGCAATTGAAGCCGATCGAATGGTCGTTTCGAACATTCATAAAGGTGGAATCCCACCAGTTGAAGCAGGTGCTTACTTAGGAACGGTTATTCAAAAAGTATTGAAGTACGAGGCAAGTGGAGTAAAGCTTGTTGAAAAAGAAGGATAATCGAACCGAGAATTAGAAGCACCAATAATTTAAGGGAGGTTGATTGACGAAATGCAACTACCTAGAGTGAAAGCAGACTTGTTATCTGTGAAAATAATTCCGAATGTCGATGCGGGATTGGCTGAGAAATACAACCTTAAAAAAGAACATCGTAGCATTGGCATGTTTACATCGACGATTGATGATATTGGTTACACTGCTTTGGATGAAGCAACGAAGTATGCAGACGTCGAAGTTGTGTATGCAAAATCTTTCTACGCGGGTTCGGGTCATCCATCAGGCCCGTTGTCTGGTGAATTTATTGGTGTTATTGCAGGTCCTACACCAGAGCAAGTGCGAAGTGGGCTTGAAGCTATAGAAACAATGGTTGATTCTGGTGCACATTTTGAAGCGTTAAATGACGATGCAAGTCATGTATTGTATGCACATGTCGTTTCTCGTACTGGAAGTTATTTATCAGAACTTGCAGGTGTGAAAGAGGGAGACGCTATCGCTTATCTCATTGCACCGCCAATTGAATCCATTGTAGGCTTGGATGCGGCTTTAAAAGCTGCAGACGTAGATATAAAGGTACTGTTTGAACCCCCTTCGGAAACAAACTTTGGAGGCGGACTCTTAACAGGTAGCCAGTCTGCATGCCAAGCAGCAGCGGATGCATTTAGGGATGCAATCATCGAATTAGTTAAAAACCCATTACGTTATTAAATAAATTAGTAACTTCTTAAAGGAGCGTGATACTATGTCTGCAATCGCTGATAAAGACTTACTAGCACTTCAGGAAATGAGAAATGCAGTAAGGAAAGCGAAAGACGCACAACTTCAATATATGTCTTTTTCGCAAGAACAAGTAGATAAGATTGTAAAAGCAGTCGCTGATGCAGCGTATGCAAAGTCTTATGATCTTGCTGTCTTAGCTGTTGAAGAAACAGGAATGGGCGTCGTCGAACATAAAAAGATCAAGAATGATGTAGGTTCTAAAGATGTATATGAATCGATTAAAGATCTTAAAACTGTCGGCATCATTTCAGAAGATAAAGAAAAAGGTTTAGTTGAAATTGCAGCTCCATTTGGAGTTGTTGCAGCAATTATTCCTACAACAAATCCAACGTCAACGGCATTCTTTAAAACCTTAATTGCGCTTAAAACACGAAATGCGATTGTTGTGAGTCCTCACCCTTATGCGGTGAAGTGTACGACTGAAGCATTGAAAGTCTGTGAAAAGGCAGCAATTGAAGCAGGAGCACCTGAAGGGTTAATTGGTTGGTTGTCACTCGCATCAATGGAAGCGACACAAGCTTTAATGACGCATAAGGATACCAATTTAATACTTGCAACAGGTGGCGGAGCGCTAGTCAAGGCTGCGTATAGCTCAGGTAAACCAGCTTATGGTGTTGGTCCTGGTAACGTACCTGTTTATATTGAGAAGACAGCTAAAATTGAAAAGTCAGTAGCGATGGTTGTAGATAGTAAATCATTCGACTACGGAACAATTTGCGCAACAGAACAAGCAATGGTCGTAGACAAAAATGTTTACTCAATGGTTGTCCGTGAGTTAAAAAACAATGGTGCTTACATCCTGAACGCTGAAGAAAAGAAACGTATGGAAAAAGTTATTTCACCAGTCCCAGGAAAAGTTAACCCGAAAATTGTCGGTAGAAGCCCAGCACTTATTGCAGAACTTGCTGGAATTGAAATAGATGACTCTATCCGAATCTTTGTTGCTGAAGAAACCGAAATTGGTAAACATATTCCGTTTTCATTGGAGAAACTTTCACCAATTTTCGCGATGTATAAAGCACAAGATACAGCTGATGCAAAACAAATTTGTAGCGATTTACTTGACTTGGGTGGCCGTGGTCACAGTTTGTCAATCCATACGGAAGATGACAACATAGCTCGTGAGTTCTCTCTTGACTTACCTGTTTCAAGAATCATGGTAAACACGTTATCATCGATTGGTGCGGTTGGTGGCACAACAGCCCTCGCTCCATCATTGACGCTTGGATGTGGAACATTTGGTGGGAATATTACATCAGACAACGTTACAGCGAAGCATTTACTTAATATCAAACGAATGGCGTATGGTATTAAGGAAGTATCGATACCGAAAAAAGGGTCGATGCCAGCACCAGAAAAACGCGAGGCGCCTCAAGACGACACAAGTGCAATTGTGAAAAGTGTTGTTGAATCCATGGGGAAAAGCGGCGAAGTAGATGTAGACGAAGTATCAAAATTGGTTTCACAAGTATTAAAACAATATAAAAACTAACTAATTGGAGGAATATATTATGGCTAGAGAAATGTCAGCACTAGGAATGATTGAAACAAAAGGTTTGGTAGGTTCGATTGAAGCAGCAGACGCAATGGTGAAAGCAGCTAGCGTTAATTTGGTAGGTAAAGTTCACGTAGGTGGAGGAATTGTAACTGTAATGGTACGCGGAGATGTTGGTGCTGTAAAAGCGGCAACTGAAGCAGGAGCAGCAGCAGCACAACGTGTAGGAGAACTAATTTCAGTTCACGTAATTCCACGTCCTCACAACGAAATTGAATCAATTCTTCCACAACTTTCAGATAATAAGTAATCAATATGGTGCGTTATCGCAAGTCTTGAAGTGACATAATTTGTTCATTTTAAGGCTTGTTGTTTACGCCAATGAAATTATGTAAGGAAAGAGGGGTGAACCGTTATGGATCCACAGTGGATACAGTCAATTGTGGAAGAGGTACTTCAGCAAGTGAATAAAAAAGGTTCGACGTTGAAGCCGTCCGAGGTTCCCATCGCAGTCTCAGCGCGTCATGTTCATTTATCGGAACATGACCTTGCTGTTTTATTCGGACCTTCACATGGACTAACAAAACTGAAGGAACTCTCTCAGCCGAATCAGTTTGCGGCGGAAGAAACAGTGACGGTGGCAGGACCTAAAGGCTCTATTAGTAGAGTGAGGGTGCTTGGTCCAGCTAGAAATCTAACTCAAGTAGAAGTGAGTCAAACAGATGCGTTTGCATTGGGGCTTAAGCCACCACTTCGTCAATCAGGTAATATAGAAGGGTCTTCACCAGTTACAATTATTGGGCCTAAAGGCAGTTTGTATTTGGAGGAAGGGCTCATTATTGCTCAATCTCATATTCATATGTCGCCAAGTGATGCAGAAGGATTTGGAGTTTCAAATGGTCAATATGTACAGGTGAAAGCAGAAACAGAACGTCCAATGACATTTGATCGCGTTCTTGTTCGAGTTTCTTCATCGTATCGATTGGAAATGCATATTGATACAGACGAAGCAAATGCTGGTTTTATTAGAACAGGACAGGCAGGTAGACTTATTGTAGAAGGGCAACCAGCCACAACACATGTATCTCAACCTGTAGCAGCTACACCGCAAGTATCGAGCAGTACATTTGAAGGCAAGCTGTTAACTCAGCTAGACGTCGAAAACAGTACGGGCTCTATTATTCGCGTTCGAAAATCAACGATTGTAACGCCTTTGGCGAAGGATAGAAGTAGAGATTTAAATAAGAAAATAGAAACGATTGATGGATAAGGCGGTGATGTTATGCAACTCGGTAAAGTAACAGGCAATGTATGGGCAACTAGAAAAGAAGACGGACTTATAGGGTTAACTTTGTTATTTGTTCAGCCTATTTATCCTGATGGAACAGAGATTCATTCTCCAATCATTGCAGCCGATCGTATTGGTGCAGGAATTGGTGATCAGGTCATTGTTACTGAAGGAAGTTCGGCTCGTTTTATTGCGCCTGGCAATTCTATTCCAATAGATGCTGTCATCATCGGTATTGTCGATTCGACAGAAGTCCAATCAGATAGAAAGGGTGAGTCAGATGGTGAGAGCCGTAGGGATGATTGAAACCCGTGGATTGATCGGGTCTATTGAAGCAGCAGACGCAATGTTGAAAGCTGCAAATGTGGAACTCGTTAATCAGGAAAAAATAGATGGTGCTCTCGTTACAGTATTTGTAGAGGGAGACGTCGGCGCTGTGCAAGCAGCAGTAGATGCTGGAAAGTTAGCAGCAGCTAGAGTTGGCGAACTTGTCTCGGCACACGTGATTCCACGTGCAGATGTAGAGACGTACGGTATGATTAAAAAACCGAAAAAGGTAGAACCGGAAAAAGTACCAGTAAAAGCCCCGGTTAAAAAAGAAAAGAAATAAATCTAAAGCAGTACAATGTGGAGGAGGATAACAATGGCGTTTACTCGACCTAAAATTGCTGTTATAGGAGCCGGATTTACAGGTGCAACAACAGCATTAATGTTAGCTCAAAAAGAGCTAGGTGACATCGTACTATTAGATATCCCTGAACAAGAAAACCCGACAAAAGGAAAAGCACTTGATTTACTTCAAACCGGTCCTGTTCAAAGATTCAATTCTAAAATTGAAGGCACTTCTAATTACGAAGATATTGCAGATGCAGATATGGTTATCATTACTGCAGGCATCGCAAGAAAGCCAGGTATGAGTCGTGATGATTTAGTTTCGACGAATGCTGGAATTATGCGTGCGATTTCTGAAAAAGTCGCTCAGTATGCACCGAATAGTTACATTCTCGTACTAAGTAATCCAGTGGATGCAATGACGTATGTTTGCTATAAAACGACTAAGTTCCCTAAAAACCGTGTAATTGGGCAATCAGGAGTTCTTGATACAGCTCGATTCAACACGTTTGTTGCACAAGAGTTGAATATTTCTGTAGAAGATATTTCAGGTTTTGTATTAGGTGGACACGGTGACGAAATGGTACCGTTGATTCGTTATTCATACGCAGGAGGAATTCCCCTAGAACGCTTGATTCCGTCAGATCGCTTAGAGGCAATTGTTGAACGTACTCGAAAAGGCGGCGGAGAAATCGTTAACCTTTTAGGGAATGGTAGTGCGTATTATGCACCGGCAGCATCTCTTGTAGAAATGGCCGATGCGATAATAAACGACAAGAAACGCATTCTTCCTTCAATCGCTTACCTTGAAGGGGAATATGGGTACTCTGATTTGTACTTAGGTGTACCAACGATTCTTGGAGGTAACGGTATTGAAAGTATTATTGAATTGCCGTTAACTACTGAAGAGAAAACAGCGCTTGACCATTCGGTTGAAACCGTTAAAGATGTTATGAAATTATTGTAATAAAATGTACTTCGTCTAACAAATCTAGTTGTTGCAAAACAGATTTGTTGGACTTTTTTTATCTACTTTTAGGATTTATAAGAAAATCTAAAAGTAGTCGATCAATAGAAATATAAGGATGTGTAGTCTGTGAAATTATCAGCTCAAATTAAAGGAGAGTCCTTCCAATTTAAATCACTTATAGATGTATTGGCAAAAGCCAGTGAAGAAAAGTCTGGCGATCGTATGTCAAAAGTAGCTGCTGAGACTTCTTTGGAAAGAGTAGCTGCAAAATACGTTTTAAGTGAAATTACGTTAAAAGATATTTATGAGAACCCTGTCCTTCCCTATGAACAAGATGAAGTGACTCGCGTTATTTATGATCAAGTAAACGAAACGATTTACAATGAAATTTCCCATTGGACAGTCGGTTATTTGAGAGAATATATTTTGTCTCATTCATCTTCTGAAGAGGACTTGAAAAGAATGAGTCGCGGTTTAACAAGTGAAATGATTTCTGGCGTTGCAAAACTAATGTCCAGTTTGGACTTAGTCATTGCCTCGCAGAAAATAAGATACGAAGCACACTGCAACACGACAATTGGAGAACGTGGAAGACTAGCCTTCAGGTGTCAACCCAACCATCCAATTGACAACGTAGACGGTATTCTTGCATCGCTAAAAGAAGGATTGTCTTACGGTTCAGGGGATGCAGTAATAGGTATTAATCCAAATAATGATTCAGTTGAATCAGTTACTAGGCTATTGAACTTATCCAATGACTTCATGCAGAAATGGGAAATTCCAACTCAAAACTGTGTACTTGCACATATTTCTACTCAGCTTGAGTCACTTAATCGTGGTGCACCGATTGGATTAATGTTCCAAAGTCTTGCTGGTACAGAAACTGCGAACAAAGACTTTGGGGTAAATGTTTCACTTTTAGATGAAGCATATGATGCGATGATGAAAAGAGGAACGTCAGCAGGACCAAACGTAATGTACTTTGAGACAGGTCAAGGATCTGAAGTATCACTTGATGCGGATCATGGTATAGATATGCAAACATTAGAATCGAGAACGTATGGATATGCACGTAAATGGAAACCATTTATGGTGAATAATGTATCCGGATTCATTGGCCCGGAGACTCTGTTTAATGGTCGCCAAATGATTCGCGCTGATTTAGAGGATCTATTTATGGGGAAATTAAACGGTTTGCCTATGGGGATTGCACCTACGTATACAAATCATATGGAATCGGATCAAAACGACCAGGAGATTGCAGGGATGCTCACAGCAGTAGGTGGGGCCAACTTCTACATGGGCGTTCCAGGGGGCGATGATGTGATGCTGAGCTATCAGGACACGAGCTTCCATGATGATGCCAGCTTAAGAGAATTACTTGGTCTAAGACCATTGCGTGAATTTGAAAAATGGCTCGAAAAAATGGAGATTATGGAAAATGGACGACTCACTGCCCGTGCAGGCGACTTATCGATCTTTTCCTAATTGAAAGGAGCATATCTGTGAATATTGAACAAGTTGTAAGAGAAGTTGTTGAGAAGATAATGAAAGAGCAGACGGGAAAGAATTCGAATGCGAGTTCGATAACGAATCCAACCGAGAGCGGGACTCTGATTTATTCAAGAGAAAAAGTAGTTGAAGTTGATAATCCTGTCAACGCGAAAGTGATTGCAGATGCGCAGAAAATAACCCCCGCTCGAATCGGAATTGGTCGAGCAGGCACACGAATGAAAACAAAAAGCTATCTTGATTTTAGGTTGGATCACGCAGCCGCACAAGACGCTGTTCGTAAAGAAGCATCGGAAGAATTTCTTGCAGAACTAGGCCTACCCCAATTGAAAACAGTTTCTAAATCGTTGGATGAATATTTGATGAACCTCGATTCTGGAAGATACCTAAGTGAAGAATCTGCAGATTGGCTTAAGAAGAACGGGGACAAGGGCAAGCAAGTCCAAATCATTGTTTCAGACGGCTTAAGTACAACGGGCATGGAAGAGAACATTCCTGATTTACTCTCATCCCTTCAACAAGGACTTAGCTTAAAAGGAATTTCAATGGGACAACCAATATACGTTAACCGTAGCCGTGTGTGGGTACAAGACCATGTAGCATCAATAGTTGATTGTGACTTAGTGATTTCATTGATTGGTGAGCGACCAGGCTTAGCTACTTCGAAAAGTTTGAGCGCGTACTTTATTTACAAACCAGGTGCTGAATCTGTTGAATCAGATCGTACGGTCATATCGAATATTCACCAAGGTGGTATGCCTCCAGTTGAGGCCGGTGCTTATTTGTCAGATATTATTGAGGATATGCTGAAGAGAAAAGCAAGTGGTGTGAAGTATACGAAAATGGTGAATGATAGTAAGAAGTGAACTGAATAATGTGTAGTGATGGAATCCTTCTGGACCTTTTTTGGTCTGGGGGGATTTTTTTATCGTTATAGTTCACATATGTGTTGTTTCTGTTAATAGGATTACCGAATGCATAAATTTAAAAAGCCCCTACCTCTTACTTAGCAAGGGGTAGGGGCTTTAACAAGAATAGATAAGTACACGAAACCTTACGCGTCAGTTGAATTCGGAAGGATAGATTTAGCTGCTTTGATTGCGCTAAAATTACCCTCTTTCAAATAATTCTTTTCAAATTCCAATGCAGGTACAGGGCGTCCAATATAGTAACCTTGTACATATTGAACGTTGCGATTGTTCAGAAGTCTTAAGTCTGAATCTGTTTCAACACCCTCTGCAACGACATCCAAATTAAAGTGTGTAGCAATTGATAAAATACTTTCGACGATTACTTTGTTTTCTTCATTGGCTGCCATATTTGTAATAAAGGACCGATCGATTTTCAAGACATCAACTGGATACCTTTTTAAGTAACTAAGTGAGGAATAACCTGTTCCAAAATCATCAATAGCAATACTTACGCCAAGATTCTTTAGCAGTTGAAGTTTTTCAATCGTTGAATTTATATCCTTAATGGCAATGCTTTCTGTGATTTCCAGCTCAAGATATTTTGGGTCTAACTGGGTTTCAGTTAAAGTATTTGAAACAGTTTCGACAAAAGTATTTAGGCTGAACTGTTTAATTGAAATATTTACGGCTATGGTTAATGGAGGATATCCTTCATTCTGCCATTTTTTGTTCTGTAGGCAGGCTTCTTTTAAAACCCATTCACTTATTGATAAAATTAAATTCGATTCTTCGGCTATTGGAATAAATTCACCTGGAGCAACTTTTCCAAACTCTTTATTATCCCATCTGAGGAGGGTTTCCATCCCTGAAATCATCTGGGTTTTCAGATTTAATTTGGGTTGAAAAAATAATTCGAATTCATTTTTTTCTAATGCAGTCTGCAATTGCTTTTCTATAAGGATAGACCGATGGAAGTTCCTAGAGATCTCAGGCGTGTAATACTGAATTCTATTTTGAATGCTTTCTTTTACAAAGTACATCGCGAAATCAGCATTTATCATTAATGTATTCGCATCGATTCCATCCTTAGGGTAGATGCTGATGCCCATGCTAGGTAAAATAGATACGTTATATTGTTCTACCTGAATAGGCTCATTAAAGATAGCCAAGATTGATTTTGCAATATTATCAATGCCCAATTCATTCTCTTTTTCAATAATTACCGTAAATTCGTCGCCCGCCAAACGATAAATACTTACTTGATTATTCGTTAATGTTGTGAGTTTCTTAAGTTTTTTTGATATTTCAAAGAGAAGTAAATCGCCGATATTATGTCCTAATGTATCGTTAATGTTCTTAAAACGATCTAGGTCCATGAAGATTATGGCTAATATTTCATCGTTATGTTTAGCCTCTTCAATTTTAAGTTCTAAATCTTCATTAAATAACCGACGATTAGGTAGCTCTGTTAATTCATCATGATAGGCCAAGTAGCGAATCTTCTTTTTTTGCTCTGTTAACGTAACGTTCATCCTAGTTACGGTAGCAATTTGCAACTTCATCGCTAATTTAAATATTGAAACTGCAAAGAAAATCACCGCAATGCCACTAGGGTAAAGTTTAGCTTCCGGTAGCATATTGAACGCCGCTATTCCATAACTGATTGTCCCAACGATTGTAAAAGAGCGTAAAAAGGACTTGAAATCACTGTTCTCTAACTGTGTCAGAAGGAATAAACAAGCCGTAAATCCAACAATTAGTAAACCGACATTTAAAGTGAATATCCAAGACAAAGAACCGTAGATAGGGAAAAGAAAACCTGAACCTCCTATAGTTTCGATGAAAACAAGTTCTTTCACTCCGCTAGAAGTCCATCCGATTAAATAAACGAATAGGCCCCATATATAAAGAGATACTAAGACGTATTTATTTACTACGAAACGCCATTTAGTTTCCAAACCGAAACTAAAATTATTTATTGCAATTGAATAAGCTAAATAGAAAAGCGTAGGAGTAAGCATAATGGGTCCAAAGCGAAGGAATCGAAAGAGAAAATCAACCGTTTCAGCTGATAAATAAATATGTGAATACAGTGTAGCTACATCGAACTGCCATACACTTCCGAAAAATAAAAAGAGAAGTAATGGGACGGTTAATTTTGTTTCCTTAATAATATTAATAATGAGTACCCCTATTAAAAGAGGGACGATTGCAAAAAATGATAAAATAATTAAATCCATAGGATCACTCCCTAATATTTTGAAACTAAAAGACATGTATTATTCCCGCTATTTCCATGAGTTGTTATTGCAACTTTATTGACGGGAACATATTTCGTTTCAAAGACAATCGGTAATGCTTCAAAACCTTTCCCTTGTGTATGTAAAGTAAGTGGAATAAAGTCATGTTCAATTGAAAGCAAAGCAGAAACGACCTGAATTGCGCCCATGGCACCGAAAGCATGTCCGAAAATCCCTTTAATTGATGTAATTGGAACAGCCTGACCAAATAGTCGCTGGTGCACAATCGATTCAATAGTGTCATTTGATTTAAGTCCTAAAGACTGACTGTTTACATAGGTGGGCATGTGACCATTTATAGCACTTTTTAGAGCCTTTAACATTGTATACCCTGTTTCGTCAGATTGGAACATTCCAAGGCCGTCATTATTCGAATGAATTCCTTCAAGAACTCCATAAATCGTTGCATCTCTTTCGATTGCATCGGATTCTCTTTCCAAAACTAATATGCCTGCACCTTCAGCCATGTCAAAGCCCGAATGATTGTCCGAAAAAGGGACACCGGTTTCTCCAATGCTTTTATTCAATGCGATTTGACGTAACTTACTAAATCCCCAAATCGACCATTGTTCTATTGTAGAATCTGCACCTCCAACAATACAGATATCTGTTTGACGACTTTCTAACAATAGTTTCCCGAGAGATATCGCATCGGAACTTGCGGCACATCCGGTAGTTATTGTTAAGACCTGACCTTTAATACCGGGGTGGGATGCAACGGCCGAAGTTACGGTATGAGGATCTGCTAAATTTAAGCCATGAATAGGGTATCGTCTAAAATCATCAGCTATTTTCGAGTTTTCCTGAATTTCTTTTATTCCCCCAGTAGATGTTCCAAGCACTACGGACATCCGGGTTGGATCCATTTCTCCTAATTGAGCCATTTCCATTGCGTCATCCACTGCACTAATTGAAAGTCGACTAACTCTTGGATACCGTTTAAAGTTTTTTCCATTAATCGTTAAAAGTTCGTCTTGAATGACTCCCGCCACGATATCTGCATCGTTCGGGCCTTTCCCTCTAAGTACGCTCATCGAACAAATCCCATTTTCGAGAGAGGTTCTAAATTCCTGTATATTAGTAATTCCAGGTGCCTTGACACCGTAGCCAGTAATTACAATCTTCCCCATAAATACACCTATATTCATTCTAGTATTTTGTCGAAAATTTGTATTATCTCTAAGTCTATTAAGCACCTATCAATCTTGTATTTCAACAAAAACCAACAAGAAATGAAAAGTATATTGGTAGGATAAGTCGAAAGTGAAAACTTTAAATATTAAATCTACTTTAACTATAGATTGTCTGGTAAAATTTACATTATCTATTCATCTAATACGTAATGACTATATCGATTATAAGGAGGGGATATATTTGCCGAGAGACTATGAGGATCTGATTAAAAGAATAGAAGTTTTGGAAGAAGAAGTGAGGCAATTAAAGCTTCAGCAATCTGCCATTCCTACTCCAAAGATTGAAAAAGAGAGAGCCTTTCGTCCGATAGAAGACGTTGTGGCAGTCAAACAACCAGTTGTACAAAGAGAGTTCGTACAAGAACCACCAAAACTACCGAAGAAGCAATTTGATTTTGAAAGAGCGCTTGGACTTTGGCTCCCGCGAGTATTTATGTTCATTTTACTCCTAGGTGTTTTATGGGGCTTGAAAGTCGGAATGGACAATGGGTATATTACGAATCTTTTGCGTACGGTCATGGGTTATGCTGGTACGGTTATCCTTTACTTTGTCGGCATGAATTATTTCAAAAATAAAAATAAATGGTTTGGATTGACGTTGTTAGGTGGACTCATTGCACTAGGAATACTGACGACATTTGCGGCGCATCATTTATATGGCTATTTAAGTTTTACGGTGGCATTTATAGTGGGCGTGGCCTACATTGCGTTGGGGTTAGTGCTTTCAGAAAGAACCAAGTCGGAAACGCTAACTTTATTCTCGGCTATTGGAGGATTTTTACTACCGTTTCTATTGGAAGGTGAAGGGGCGACTTCGCTTCAGTTCTGCGCGTATATTTTGTTGTTATTTTTCTCGCTATTTTATGTATCCCTTAGGCAAAAACATAAGTATACATTCTACGTGACTTTTTTATTGTTCCATATGACATTACTGGCATTTGGCGTGTTAGATGGTAAAGAAAGTGACAAGCCAATAATTGTAGGAACAGCTTTAATTCAACATGTGACGCTTCTTTTCTTTTATTTGAGAGGTAACATTTCACGACATGTATTTTCGGAGGCGCTTATTTATACGAATTTTGTGTTTGCGCTATTTTGGGTACAGGTGTTGGAAGCCAATCAAGGAACGATGTTGTATGCAGCTTTTGCTCTGTTGTATATTTTGATTGCACTTTACTCCTTTAGAAATCAAGACGAATTATTGCGTGGGGTATTCACGGCCGTGGCAATTTTTGCGATAAGTGCATTTGTCTTGTCCTTTGAAAGTGGACATATGGTTATCAAAATTGTATCGCTATTGATCAACGGAACGGTTGGTTTGTGGATAGGTTTACGCTATAAAACGAAGCGGATAGTCGTTACAAGCGCATTCATATATGTGCTTAGCTCTCTAGCAGTTATCTTTACACTAGACTTCAACCGTCTAGTATCTCTGGAGCTAATAGCATGGCTTGTTTTTCTAGGTACGATTATGTTTAATTATTATTCAATGTATCAATTTAGGCCTTCATTTATAAAAAGAAAAGAACTCGACCAAAGTCTTTTAGTTGGGCAAGTAATTTCACTTCTATTCATTATTCATGTAACGAATGTAATTCTTTTAGAAGTTGATATTGGTTATCTTACAGCTATGCATGTCTTCATTTTAGTTCTCATCGTGACACTTTCGGCCATGTATTTATTTCATAAATGGGATAAAGGGAAGTACCTTGTGCAAGGGGTTCTAGTGGAGTTTCTACTTATAGGTATAGGCATGATGTCGCTTGGATTGGTCGGATATTTTGGGGACGAGAACTTCTACTTTAATCTATTTGTTCAAGTCGTATATGTTCTTATTTTGAGCATCTTATTTTTTGCAATAAAGAACGAGCGATTCTATATCCCGTTGAAAGAAAAGCTATCCAAGATAGCGATAGGAATGCAACTAGTGTACTTTATTTATCTGAATAAGTGGTATTTCGCATTTGTTGCACATAATGAGTGGGATCTTGAATATATATATTTAGCGCATACATTTTTGTTGTTCGGCTTTTCATTTGTTTCAATTAGTATTGGTCGAAAAATGGCATGGAAGTTTGTGAGAATGGCTGGGATCTTACTTATTGTTATTTGTGTCTTAAAACTCTTTATTTTAGACTTAGGCAGTGTATCTATACTTATTCGTGCAATCCTGTTTACAATTGTTGGTATCGTTGGGTTGCTGTACTCAAGAACCTTATTAAAGGAATAAAAAAGTGAGTACACTATCATTCTTAATAAAACCTTAAGAAAAAATTCAAAGCTATTTCGCATATAATATGAGATAATAAATTAAATATTAGAGTGCTAGTAACCGTAGTTATAGGATTTGCGTTCAAAAAAACACATTAATTTGTTGATGAGAAATCAGATATCTAAGAGTCTTCAATTTTTTGAAAAACTCTTGAAACTTATAGACATGGTAATTCGTATGATAGATATAAGAAAATCGTTTGCAGTGTAGATGCTGAAAAGTCCAAAGATGTATGTCTAGGGTATTAGAAAACATCAAACTCTGATCGTGTTTTATGGACAGGGACGGAATTAGATTAGATAAAGCATCTACAGGGGGCACCGGCTCCCACTGAACGGGAAAGCAGGGGGTTGCCATGGGGAAAACTATTTATGTAGTACTTACGGATACAGGAACAGTTTTGTCGAAAATGATTGGCATGTATACAAAAAATGGATTGAACCATGCATCGATTGCCTTTGATGAAGATCTATCTGAAATGTATAGTTTTGGTAGAAAGTATCAGAGCAATCCTTTTATTGCAGGATTCATTAAAGAGAATGCAACGGAACGTATTTTTCAAGGAGCTAACTGTGCAATATATAGCTACCGAATCAGTGAGAATGAATTTGGACGAATTCGGAATAAAATTCGGCATATTGAAAAAAATAAAGAACAATATCGTTATAATTTTATAGGGTTATTTGGTATTGCGATGAATAAAGGAATCAGTCGGGAACGTGCCTTTTTCTGTTCGCAATTCGTTGCAACAATGATGAACGAAAGTGACAATTCGATGTTTACGGTTGTGCCAAGTCTAGTCCAACCGCGACACTTTACAGAGACAGCCTGCTTGAAAGAAGTATATGAAGGTGACTTACAGACATATTTGGATTTAAAAAGAGGGCAACAAGAACGCAGACCTGTTCACGTTAGTATGTGGAAATCTTTAGCGTTTCGTTTGTTAGCATAAAAAGAACGAATAGAATTACTTGTTGTCTAAACTCCAGCGCCTAGCTCCTAGGGGCACAAGCAAGTTTCGATGTAGTGGCTTGAAGTACACCACATCGCAAACTGACTTGTGCCTGTCGGGGAGGGACAAGCACTTACGCTTTCCTTGTTTTCGCTATTCTAAAGAAAACATGAGATAATGAAAAAAACAACGGAATGGATGACGAAATGACAAAAACAATTGATTTACTAGTAAATGCAAAAAGTATCTCGGATATTAAAAAAGGATATCCACTTATTTTGAAGGAATCTATCATGAACCCGGAACTACTCACAAAAGAAGGAAGTATCATTCGTTTAATTGACAGAGAACGTAGATTTGTCGCGAAAGGGTACTATGGTGAGCAAAATAAAGGGATCGGATGGGTATTGACAAGGAAAGAGGATGTCGAAATCGATTTCGATTTCTTTGAGTCTAGAATAGCAGCTGCACTTACCCGTCGTGAAGAACTTTTTGAGAACCCGAATACGACTGCTTTCCGTGTATTTAACGGAGAAGGCGACGGTATCGGTGGCTTAACAATTGATTATTTTGCTGGTTTCTTTTTGGTAAGTTGGTACAGTGAAGGAATTTATTCGCTTAAGCACCATGTGTATAGCGTATTTGATAAAATCATCAATTATAAAGGGATTTATGAAAAGAAACGTTTTGATACGAAAGGCCAATACATTGAACAAGATGATTTCGTCAAAGGAGAACAAGGCGACTTCCCAATCATTGTGAAAGAAAATGGCATGAACTTTGCGGTAAACTTGAATGACGGAGCAATGACTGGAATCTTCTTAGATCAACGCGACGTACGGAAATCGATTCGAGACAACTATGCAGAAGGTAAAAATGTATTGAACACATTTTCATATACAGGTGCATTTTCTGTTGCGGCGATGCTCGGTGGTGCCAAGAAAACGACGAGTGTCGATTTGGCGCAACGAAGCCTTGCGAAGACAATTGAGCAATTCAGTGTGAACGGTATTGATTATGAACAACAAGATATTAAAGTGATGGACGTCTTTGATTATTTCCGTTATGCAAAACGGCATGAATTAAAATTCGACCTTGTTGTCCTTGATCCACCAAGTTTTGCGCGTTCGAAGAAATATACATTCAGCTCATCGAAAGATTACCCAGCACTTCTTATGGATGCGATTGCGGTTACGGAGAAAAATGGGATTATCGTTGCATCAACGAACAACTCAAGCTTTGGAATGAAGAAGTTCAAGACATTTATTGAAACAGCATTTAAAGACGCTGGATCGAAATTTAAAATTCTTGAAGAGTCGTCCTTACCAAGGGATTTCCGTACAAACCGTGATTATCCTGAATTTAACTATTTAAAAGTCGTTATCTTGCAGAAAACTAAATAAGTAGCAGTTAAAACCGCACCGGTGTGAAATTGGTGCGGTTTTTTTGATTGGTTCAAGTATGGTGACTTGAGTTTATTCCCGTAACGTTGTCCGTTGTTCCCGTAGCGACGTTTTTATTCTCGTAACACCGCCAGTTGCTCCCGTAACGGTGGTTTTATTCCCGCAACGGATGACTTTGCTCCCGCAACGCGATTAGACGATGATTACGTCGATTTTGCCCAGTCATGAAGAGTGAAGAGCTGGATTTGTGTTTATTCCCGTAACGTTGTCCGTTGTTCCCGTAGCGACGTTTTTATTCTCGTAACACCGTCGGTTGCTCCCGTAACGGTGGTTTTATTCCCGCAACGGATGACTTTGCTCCCACAACGCAATTACGCGATAATTACGCCGGTTTTGTCCAGTTATTAAGTGTGAAGAGCTAGATTGGTGTTTATTCCCGCAACGCGGTCGGTTGTTCCCGTAGCGGTGGTTTTATTCTCGTAACGCCGCCAGTTGCTCCCGTAACGGTGGTTTTATTCCCGCAACGGACGACTTTGCTCCCACAACGCGATTACGCGAAAATTATGTCGATTTTTTCACCGGAAAGTTTGATTGAAACCTAAAAATCCATCACCTTCTCGGGAGGCCACTGAAAAACTTACGTTTTTTAATTTATAATGGTTTCGAAAATCAAAAAGGAGTCAATTCGTTCGATTTTGAACGAATTGACTCCTTTTCCTTTGATTGTTCTTACTCTTTGTCCTTCATTAACGTGATAATTCGCTTGAGATTGACGGCAAATATAGTCATAGCCCCTTGCATTTGCATACCAAAAAGACCCGCAGATGTGGCTACATCATACCCGTGTCTATGTTTTAATTCACTATTCTTCGCTTCAATTTTATAGCGTGATTTCGCCTTTTCTTTAAATTCATCGCTATCTTGAAACGCTTCTTGATCCTTGTGCTCAGTTGATTTAATCGTCACAGAATAAGTTTTACTTTTCGCCCCTTCTTTATAACATCCTTCACGAAGCGGACAAACCTTGCATTTATCAATATCAAAATAATAGGTATCTTGTTGATTTTTCCCTGTATCTTTCTTTCCCTGTCGCGCTTTTCGAGTCGCCATATGACCAGCTTTACAAACATACATCCCTGCATCTTTGTTAAATTCAAATTCATCTTCTTTTGTGCGCGTACCATGTGTGATGTGCGGATTTAATTTAGATACGAGTTCCAACTTATTTTCTTTTGCATAGTTAATATTATCTTTTCCAGAATAAGCCGTATCCCCAAGTACTG
>NZ_JBTLRN010000004.1:0-156985 GCF_054482775.1 Sporosarcina sp. CAU 1771
AATTTCTAGATATAACATTAATTTTTTCACCTTTCGATCCCCCTAATCTTAACTATAAGTATAGATTAGTAGGGTTATTTAGTGTCGAAAAGTGTTCAATCTTGTTTGGCGATAACTGTCCATTCTAGTATAGCGTTTACAAGAGCGTTCAACATAAAAATTAACTCCCGTTGATGAAGCTGTGGCATAGCTAAAGTAGCTCTTTCCATGCATAAAATCGAAGCGGACTTTTTCAAGTGTAAAATCATCCATATATCTGTCTTCTAAGTAATGCGTCATTTCCTTTTTCATTTGTGAATGTTTCCACGGAAGACCATATTGAAAATAAATTACGAAAAGGAAAGCGATACCAAATATGATAACTCCAAAAATAAGACATATTCGGGTGAATGTTTTCATTGATATCCCCTTTTCTTTACTTTCATCATCTAAAGTTTTTATATAACAAAATCACCGGCTTGTTGAATTCCGAATATACATTTATCCTAACGCTATCACATAAAAATTACCACAAAGTTCCTTAAGAAATTGAAAAAATTGAAAAAAGCATCGCAAATGCGATGCTCATTACAATACTAATTTAATGGTGATTGGCTTGTTATTTCAACTTTGGGACCCGTGATCTAGAAGGATTACCACGTTGAAGGCAAGGTCCTTTTGCACTTATTTCGACTCTAAAATAATCGTAACTGGCCCATCGTTGATAAGTTGGACGTCCATCATTGCGCCAAAGATACCTGTTTGGACGACTAAGCCTTCATCTTGGAGTTTCTGATTTAACAATTCCCATAGGGGTTCGGCTTGTTCAGGTCTTGCCGCTTCAATAAAGCTTGGGCGTCTCCCTTTTTTCGTATCCCCATACAATGTGAATTGTGAAACCGATAATATATCTCCGCCTGCTTCAAGGATAGATCTGTTCATCTTCCCTTCTTCATCTTCCCATAAACGAAGATTCGCAATTTTCTTTGCGATGTATGTTGCGTCTTCTTCCGTATCCGAGTGCGTAATACCAACGAGTAATACATACCCTTTTTCAATAGATCCTGTTAATTCATTGTCAACCCGAACCGAAGCAGGACCCGATCTTTGCAAAACAATTTTCATTTAAATCCCTCACATTATTAATTCATTACACGTTCTACAGAATAAATGTCTCGAACCTGCTTGATGCGGTCAACAATTCGATGCAAATGTGCGATGTTCGTAATTTTTATCGTCATCGATATTTTTGCAATGCTTTCTTTATCTGCTCTTCCACTTACAGCAACAATAGGTGTTTTCGTTTCCGCTACAACCATCATAATTTCATTCAAAAACCCTTGCCTATCAAACCCAGTGATTTCAATATCAACTTGGAATTCTTTACGATTTTCATCTTGTCCAATTGCCCATTCGACGTCGATTATCCGATCGTTGTCTTCATTCTCCAATAGGATGTTGGGACAGTCTGTTCGATGAACCGATACGCCACGGCCTTTTGTGATAAAACCAACAATCTTATCCCCCGGAACCGGGTTGCAACATTTAGACAATCGAATTAACAGGTTTTCAATTCCTTTTACGATTACTCCAGATTCTGTCATTCTTCTAGGTGGAAGGGTTTGCATTTCTGACACAATTTTTTCCAACGTATCCTGTTGTTCGCGCTCTTTTCGAAGCCTTTCCGACAAACGGTTGACAATTTGTTGTGCAGTAATTCCATTGAAACCCACAGCTGCACACATGTCCTCCTCGGAAGTAAAATTATATTTCTCACAAACTCGTTTGATATTTTCTCGAGAAAGAACATCTTTAGGATCAAAGTTTTGCGCTTTTACTTCACGCTCAATCATTTCCCGACCTTTTACTACATTTTCTTCGCGAAGTTGTTTTTTGAAATAAGAGCGAATTTTATTTTTTGCTTGCGAAGTATTTGCGATTTTCAACCAATCTCGACTTGGGCCGAATGACTGTTTTGAAGTTAATATTTCAACGATATCCCCTGTATGTAATTCTCTATCAAGGGTCACCATCTTCCCATTCACTTTAGCACCAATTGTTCGATTTCCAACTTCAGAGTGCACACGGTAAGCAAAATCGATTGGAACAGACTTCGCAGGCAACTCCATTACATCACCTTGTGGCGTAAACACATAGACCATGTCCGAGAACAAATCGAACTTCAAAGACTCCATAAATTCTTCCGCATCAGAAGATTCATTTTGAAATTCTAATATTTCACGAAACCATGTTAATTTCGAGTCAATATTGCTCGTTTCAGCTGAAGCTGACTTTCCTTCTTTGTAAGCCCAATGTGCTGCGACACCAAATTCTGCAATGTTATGCATTTCTTCTGTTCGAATCTGCACTTCTAATGGATCTCCTGCTGGTCCTACTACTGTCGTATGAATCGATTGGTATAAATTCTGCTTAGGCATTGCGATATAATCTTTAAATCGACCTGGCATTGGCTTCCAAAGCGTATGGATGATTCCTAAAACTGCGTAACAATCTTTAATGCTCGATACGATAATACGGACTGCAAGAAGGTCATAGATTTCATTGAATTCTTTTTCTTGGACAACCATCTTACGGTAAATCGAATACAAATGCTTCGGACGACCGGACATTTCAGCTTCAATATCCATTTTTGCTAAATCTGATTTAATTTGCTCCATTACATCTTTTAAATAATTTTCTCGTTCAACACGCTTTTGCTTCATCATATTAACGATCCGGTAATATTGTTGCGGATTCAAGTAACGTAGCGCGATGTCTTCAAGTTCCCACTTAATCGCTGAAATCCCTAATCGGTGCGCAAGCGGTGCAAATATTTCTAGTGTTTCTGATGCGACACGGCGTTGTTTCTCTTCTGAAACGTGCTTCAAGGTGCGCATATTATGTAAACGGTCTGCAAGTTTAATAAGAATGACCCGAATGTCTTGTGCCATAGCAACGAACATTTTACGGTGATTTTCGGCTTGCTTTTCTTCTTTTGATTTATATTTTAATTTATCGAGTTTCGTGACACCATCCACGAGCATGGCAACTTCTTCCCCAAAGTCTCGAACAATATCATCTCTACCTATGTTTGTATCTTCTACGACGTCATGTAAAAAGCCTGCTGCAACTGTCGAAGGGTCCATCTGAAGTTCAGCTAAAATTCCGGCAACTTGAACTGGATGAAGGATATACGCTTCTCCGGAGCTTCTAAATTGTCCTTCATGAGCGGTTTTCGCAGCCTCATATGCTTTTTTGACGAACTCAACATGCTCTTCATTCATGTAGCTTGATACGAGCACAAATATGTCATCTTCCGTCATGCCACGATTTTTCGCCATTTTATTACCCCTTTCGACTTCCTTCGCAATTCAATCATATTCCTCTATTGTATGTATAAATGCATCCAATTGTAAAGTGGTATGCAAAGAAAAGCCCTCCGCTATTTATACGGAAGACTCATTCAATTCATCACGCCTAGCGTGTTTCTTATTGCTATTTAGTATTCAACTGCCATTAATTAGTAAGTGATTAAGGCCTGCGTCTCATAGCCTTTTAGCTTTTCTCTGCCATCCAAATAAGATAATTCGATAAGGAATGCGCAACCTGCAACAACTCCACCTAGTTTTTCAACCAGTTCAACTGTCGCTCCAACTGTTCCACCTGTCGCAAGCAAATCATCGACGATGAGCACACGTTGACCCGGCTTAATTGCATCTTCATGAATTGAAAGCGTATCTGTTCCATATTCAAGTTCATATTCAACGCTAATTGTTTTACGTGGTAATTTACCTGGCTTACGTACTGGTGCAAAACCAACCTCTAGCGCATAAGCAACCGGGCATCCAATAATGAATCCTCTTGCCTCAGGTCCGACAATAATATCCGTCCCAACTTTGTTTGCAAACTTAACAATTTCATCCGTAGCATATTTATATACTTTACCGTTATCCATAATTGTAGAGATATCTTTAAAGCTAATCCCTTCTTTCGGATAATCCGGTACAATTGTTACATAATCTTTTAAATTCATTCCTGTTCCTCCCTGTCGACAGTGTCGTTACGTAACGTATCGAACCATCTTTTCAATTCCATATATGGTGCATACAGCAGTTTTTCTTCAAGTTTCATTTTTCTCTCACGCTCTTTATAGGCAGGTGCTTCGGACAAATCCCTTTTTCCTGCAGTTTCAAGAACAGAAATCAAACCATTTTCTATCTTAACAAATTCAAGCTCAGAAAACACCTTTGTCATGAAATTAACTGAATCGGATTTCCACTTTTTATGTTTCGTTAATTTCTCACCGTCATTTACAAAGTTAAAGCTTCCTTGCTTTTTAAGAAAACTATAATACCATCCAAATTGTTCGCGAGCAGGCAAGCCGTCGAAATAAGTTGATTCAGATACATAAAAATGAGCATATATTCGATTTGGATCTACACTCTTGACCAATTTCTCCAGGCATGAAGGTTCATTCGGAATATCAAGAAGAACAAGAGTGTCCACATCATCTATCTCGTCTCTCCCATATTGGAAAATCGGTACATTTTTTAGTAACGTACTAAAATAAGATGCCGTGCTCTCTTGAAATGTTATAAAAGCTGTGCGTTCATTCGGTATTGTATGCAACCATCTTGATGGTTCACGAATTCCACGCAAGTCAAAAAGTTGCCACTCATCTGAACGAATATCTTCTAAAAGAAGTTGTGGTTTCTTATTGCCATTCCATTCGTTAACTTGGAGATCACCGGTTACGGAAACTTTTACTCCTGGTGTGAGCTGATCTGCCAACGGACCGTGACCAAATCCGATTGTATCTAATGAGTCTGATCCATTTCCTAACTCCAGTTTCAAGTGGTTTTTTGCTGCTCCGATTTGGCGGACGGATTTCATGGCCACATTTTCAAGTAAATAAACCGGCTTGGCAAATCCCATCCCGAATGGACGTAACAGCTCAAGTGATTCAAGAACTTTCACATCGATTTCTTCAATTGAGAGCGGTACATCGATTGCAAGTGTCGGAATTAATTGATTTGCAGTCAAAACTGTTTCGGCTTGAGTATTCAAATTCGTCCGCAACGCTTCAACATCCTCTACTCCTAAAGACATTCCCGCTGCCATAGGATGCCCTCCGAAGCGAGGTAGTATATGTGCATTTTTTGATAGTTCCTCATACATATTAAATCCATCAATACTTCTTGCAGAACCTTTTGCTTCGTTTTTTTCGGCATCAATCGAGAGGACGATAGACGGACGGTAATATTTATCTGTCAGGCGGGATGCAACGATTCCAACGACCCCCGAATTCCAACCTTCTTTAGCAACGACAAAAACAAGCGGGATTTGTTCTCCATACATTTCTGAAATAATCGACTCAGCTTCTTCTGTCATATTCGCTACAAGTGCTTGTCTTTCCTTGTTCAAATCGTCCAATTCTTTTGCAATCAACATGGCCGTTGGTGCATCATCCGTTTTTAAGAGTTCAACAGCAGGCGAAGCGTCACCTAAGCGCCCAGCGGCATTAATACGAGGCCCAATCATAAATCCTAAGGACTCTTCAGTAAGTGTTGCTTGCTCAACGCCTGCCACCCTGGAGAGCGCCTGAATTGCCGGCCTTCGACTTGTACGCATTCGTTTAATTCCTTCTTGAACAAAATACCGATTCTCATCACGTAATGGCACAAGATCTGCTACAGTTCCAATTGCAACGAGCTCCAACAAATCGAGTGGCGTATCACCGAGCAGTGCACTAGCTAATTTAAAGGCGACACCCACTCCTGCAAGCTCTCCATACGGATAAGCACCTTCTGGGTGTCTAGGATGGATAATTGCATCCGCTTCTGGCCACTGTTCCCCTGCTTCATGATGATCCGTAATAATAACCGTCATTCCTAGCGTTTTAGCAAAAGCTACTTCATCAAAACCTGAAACACCGTTATCAACTGTAATAATCAAAGATGCACCTTGTTCGTATATTTCTTGAAACAAATCCTTGTTCGGCCCATATCCATGTTCAAACCGATCGGGAATCACAAAAAATACATCCGCTTGAAGCCGTTCCAATGCGGTCATTAAAACAGAAATACTTGTTACTCCATCGGCGTCGTAATCCCCATATATAGCTATTTTTTTATTGTTCGCAATTGCTTGTCGGATTAACGTTACTGCTTTTTCCATATCATACAATAAGTAAGGATCATGGATTGCAGAAACATCCATATGTAAAAAGGTACTCGCTTCTCCTGGATCTGTAATCCCTCTTGATACGAGTATCTTCGCATGAACTGTAGGTATTTTTAGTTCATCAACTAATTGAGTCACAAGTTGCTCATCAGGTCTTTCAATTAACCACTTTTTCTTCGATTCAATCAAAACGTTCACTTCCTTTCATTCATTATAGCTGAAGCAAGGACCTACTGAAAGAAATGCACAAAAAAATACTGCTTCAGAGTGTAAGTCCGAAACAGTACCTTCTTTTAGGTAGTCAAATCTTCAACTCGGATTTCTTGAGGCATTCTTTCACCAGGAACTTTTTGAAATTCAGCTAGTTCATTTTGCTGGTTTGCTATAAGAATTTCCTTTTCATTAATTTCTCTTTGTAGTTCTTTAATGCGACGGCCTGTAACAACCGCTTTAAACATTGCGATAAATGTACTGATCGCAGCACCTAATAAGGCGGAACATAAGATAACAAGAACAAGTGGCCACTCCGCTTCCCCAAAAACATAATTAACGGGTACTGGATCCACATTTACAACAGCAAAAACAGCAATAACAATCGCAAATAATAATCCAACAACCAATTCCCATTGTAATTTCATAGTCAATTCCCCCTTTAAAATAATAAATAAAAACAGAGTATACGTTAAGTATACCCTGTTCATTAAACAACTGAAACTTACATTTACAAATCTTAGCAATTCATTAAACGACTGGTTCGTCGGATCCCCATTGCTTCTTTTCTTGTTTAACTTTAAGTGGACGATCTTCTTTAAGTTCACGTTTTTTCAATTCATACCAGATTTGCGCTGAGATGAAGATTGAAGAATACGTTCCTGCGATCAATCCAATTAGAAGTGCAATAGCGAACGGTTGAATTGAAGCAGCTCCCAAAATCATAAGTGCCACAACAACGAACACAACCGTAAGTACTGTATTCACTGATCTTCCTAATACTTGGCGAAGTGATTTATTCACAATATCCGCAAGTTCTGAAGCATCTTTCACTTCAACACGATCATTTAGGTTTTCACGGATTCGGTCAAATGTGACGATCGTATCGTTTATCGAATACCCAATTATCGTTAGAACAGCTGCGATAAATGTTATATCGACTTCTAATCGAAGTATACTGAATGCCGCAACCATAAAGAACGCATCATGGATTAGGCCAATAATTGAAGCAAGACCCATTCGCCATTCAAAACGGAATGCGACGTAAATGACAATTCCAATTGACGCAAAGATGAGGGCATAGAATGCATTCATCGCGAGTTCTTTTCCTACAGTATCCGAAACCGCGCTGACGTTTGGTTCCGCACCATATTCTTCAGCAATTGCAGATTTAAGGCTATTAATTTCCGCTTGCTTGAACTCTTCTTTAAAGCGTACAACACCGATATTTCCTGCGTCTCCAGAAATTACAATATCACTAGATGAAAGGCCGATTGTCTCGACAAACTCTGAAATTTCATCGGCAGATAAACGTTCGTCTGCTAGAATTTCTACACGTGTACCACCTGCAAAATCAATGCCTAGGTTCAGTTTAAAGATTCCAAGCACAATGATCCCTGTTGTAAGTAGGATTGCAGAAATTACATAGAAACGTTTCCGCACGCTAACAAAGTCAAAACGATCAAATTTCGTTGTCAGATCAAGCGTTTTAACTTCCTCTTCTGGTGCGTGGATACGACTTGCTGCGATTCCAAAAAGTCCAGGCTTGTTATCTAGAACACCACTACGCACTAACAGCCCGAGTAGTAAACGTGAGCCCCATACAGCAGTCAAGAAGCTAACCAATATACTGATGATTAACATTGTCGCAAAACCTTTAACAGAGCTTGTCCCGAAAATAAAGAGGACGACTGCTGCAAGCATTGTCGTAATGTTGGCATCAAGAATAGCAGTAAATGATGATTTTGCTCCTGACACGAAAGAAGTTTCTATCGATTTTCCTACTCTTAGTTCTTCTCGAATCCGTTCATACGTTAATATATTGGCGTCTACAGCCATACCGACACCTAACATAAGTGCAGCGATACCCGGTAGTGTCAGTACACCATTAATGAGCGTGAAGACGAGTAATATTAAGAAAATATAAACCGATAATGTAACTACCGCTACAAATCCTGGTAAACGATAGAATACAAGCATAAATAGGAACACTAAGGCAATACCAATGATTCCTGCGAAAATTGTTTTACTTAGTGCCTGCTCTCCGAACTGTGCCCCGACAGACGTAGAGTAAATCTCTTCAAGATGAACAGGTAATGCACCTGCATTCAAAATTCCAGCAAGTTCTCTTGTTTCGTCCGTTGTAAAACTTCCTGAGATTTCAACACTTGATGAGTTGATTGGATTTTTGACGTTTGGAGCTGAAACAAATTTTGGATCTGCTTTTTGAATCTCAGCAGCAAATGAATCAACACCTTCTTCAAAATCCAACCAAATAACTAACTGATTGTTTGGCTTCATTTGAGAAACTTCTGTCGTTACTTCCCCAAATTTTTTCGGATCTTTTAGTTCCAATGTAACGACCGGATCTCCAAATTCCCCGAAATTCGCTTTCGCTTTTCCTTCTCTTAAATCATTCCCATCAAGAAGGATGCGGTCATTCACATCTCTAAACGTTAAGTTTGCTTGAGTTGAAAGGATTTCACGTGCGGATTGTTGGTCTTTCACACCCGCAAGTTGCACACGTATTCGGTTCCCCGATTCTTCTTGGATACTTGGTTCAGCAACACCGAGTACGTCAATCCTTCTGGATAAAGCACTTCGTGTATCTTGAACCATGGTCTTCGTTATTTCTTCACCATCTTTTAACGATTCCACTTGGTAAAGAACTTCAAATCCACCTTGTAAATCCAAACCTAGTTTTACATCTTTCATTATTGGGTTTACTGTTGTTCCAATCGTCGCTCCGAAGATGACGAGCAGTAACAAGAACGCAATTATTCGTCCTCTAGTCTTCATTTTAAAATATCCCCCTCTTAATGTGGAGTGCTATGTTTACGAACTATGTATACACTCCAAAACACAACAAGTCTAATTATGAAAGACGATGATTCATGTGTCAAATAGACTTGTGTACTTCCTGTTAATCTTTCTTTTTTTGCGGTGCCAATAAAGCTTGCAATTCGTCACTATTAATATCTGAAAACCAGTCAGAAGCGCGCTGCTCTTCAATTTGCGTAAAGGTCATGAAAGCCGCAGGTAATAATTGCAGTATATCATTTGCAATCTCATAAGTCCGCATCGAATCGACGTTTTTTCGACGCCATTTCTTTTGGACACAATATGTCCATATATCTTCCTCGGTAACTGTTGTGTATCCGTATAGATGGAATTCGTTCTTCTTACTTTCAAGTGCAGGTAGCATATGACTGAATAGTTGATTGAATTGAATTTCCATCTGACCTCATTCCTTTCTTTTCTGTCGTATCGACGAACTCTTATGCATAGGTTTAGTGTATAACAAATGGACGGAATTGAGAAGGAGTTGTTCAATTTGGCTTCCTATATTCGCGGGACGGCTATTTTAATGGTAGCTGTTTTTTTATCTAAACTACTTGGATTCGTCTACCGAATTCAATTTATGAGAATTGCTGGTGAAGAGGCCGTCGGTATTTATATGACGGCATATCCTGCGTTTATCTTCTTCTTAACACTTGTTCAATTAGGCGTTCCCATCGCAATTGCTAAAGTGATTGCGGAACTGGAGGCAAAAGGGCAAACTACAAAAATTCCATCGGTCATGAAAAGCGCGACCTTCATAACAATCATAACTGCAGCGGTATTTATTCCCGCTTCGATTCTTTTTGTTCCTTTTTTAGCCGAAACACTGTTAGGGAATCCAGATTCAGCATCTGCGCTCTACACAGGGATTGCGATTGTTCCGATTGCAGCAATCGGTGGATTGGTTCGTGGCTACTTTCAAGGAATTGCGCGCATTGAGGAAACAGCTTGGTCTCAAATTATTGAACAATTTTTTCGGATAGTACTTATTACGTGGTTTTTGCCAATCATACTGTCCCATGATAACAACTCTATGAATGCTGCTTACGCAATGCTTGTAACGTTACTAGCTGAAATCACATCTGTTCTTTATCTTCTTTTTAAATATCGACAACAACAAAGGAAACAGCCAAAATCGACTGAAAAAGCTGGACGTTATCCGTTAGAACCAATTCTATCTGTCGCACTTCCCTCTTCTGGAAGTCGTTTATTTGGAACGTTTACATGGTTTCTTGAGCCCATTATTTTTTTGCGTGCACTTTCACTGGCAGGTGTTACAACCGTCGCAGCCACTTCGTTATATGGAATTATTTCAGGCGTACTCGTACCACTCTTACTCTTCCCTGCATTCATTCCCTATGCGCTTTCTGTCGTTCTCGTACCTGCCATTAGTGGAGCTGTGGCATCTTCAAATAAAAAGAAACTGCGGGACCGCATTCACTTAGCACTTCGCTTATCCGCTTTAACTGGTTCTTTTGCTGCCGCAGTCTTTTTTGTTCACGGACAGGTTTTAGCAGAGAAGTTGTTTCATATTACTGAGGGTGGTTCTTATATGACCATATTGGCCCCTGTTTTTTTCTTTTATTATATCCAGAGTCCGCTTTACTCCATTTTACAAGCAACGGGTGACGCTAAAGCAGGGATGATGAACTCAGTATATGGAGGGATCGCTAAGCTAGGTGTGATGTTCATCCTCGCTTCACAAGAAGGATTGCAAGAAACAGGCGCCGTGCTCGCCATCGGTTTCGGCGTGCTCATAACGTCCTTCCTTCATATAGCAACATTGCGTAAAAACAAATCAACTGCTACTGGATTCACTATGTTTGTGCTGCCATATGCTGCATTTATTTTGACCGCAATTGGAAGACCGATCTTCATTCCCATTGGCGGTAATGGACTTCTTTTAGAATGCGTCATTACATCACTTTTCCTTGCAGTCATTTTAGTTCTAATCGGACAAATAAAGATTAGTGACTTCCGCTTATTCAAGCGTTTATTGAAAAGTCAATGATAGTCCATTTTTAGCTGATAATTTAGTTCCTCGCTCTCGAATGAACAATAAAATACATGCGTATAATCACCGACTCCTTGCTTTTTCAGTTCTTCAATTAACCACTCGTCCGTCTTTCCAATAATAGAAATATGCCGGCTTTGAATAACCCCATCGGATATAAGGGCCAAAACAGGTTGCGTATCTCCAAATTTGAACACAGACAAATTTCCGGACGGCTCCAAAAACGCAAAAGAGACTTCATGTATGGAACCAATTTCCTTTTCACGCAGTTGTTGAAATAAATCGTCTAAATTGTATCGTTGTCTTCTCATTTCATCTTCGAGAATTTCACCATGACGAATGATAACGGACGGATCCCCATCTACAAGATCACGAAACTTCTTACTTTTTAAGGATATAAAGGACGACAGCAGTTGGATTAAAAGGAGAATAATGATGGGTACAATAGTAATTATTAAATTTTCATCCGGCGATTCAAGTGAAAAAGCAGCCACCTCTGCCATGATGATAAAAACAACAACGTCAATAATACTTAATTCTCCTACTTCTCTTTTTCCCATAATTCGTAAAACAACTAAGATGAGTATATATAAAAAAACAGTTCGGAAACTAATTATTAATAATTCATTCACGCTATCACCCTCCTACATATGAGGATGCCCAATCTTGTTTAAGCTATATACACAAAACACAAAAAGGCGGTAGCACTAGGTATTTACCTAGATAGCTACCGCCTTATGATTCAATCTGTTCTTTAGTTTGCTACTCGGCCAACTGCTTGACGATCGAACTGCATTGTTGTGCTATCTGAAACTTTCAAATAGACAGATGTATCATCAACAGCATCTATCGTACCGTGAATTCCGCCAATTGTAATGACCGCGTCTCCACGTTTCAATCCACTTTGCATTGTTTTCGTTGCTTTCTGTCTCTTTTGCGCTGGTCTGATGAGTAAAAACCACATCACCGCGAACATAGCCACGAATGGTAATAGTTGCATTAAATCCATTATTTATTATCCCCCTTTCAATCACAATCCATTATACAAGATTCAGAAGTTTTTTGCATTCGGTTTATTAAATCCGTAGTTTTCAAAAAATTCTTCTCTAAAATCTCCGAGGCAATCATTTTGAATTGCATCTCTTACATTCTGCATTAAATTGAGTAGAAAATGCAAGTTATGATACGAAGTTAATCGAATTCCGAATGTTTCATCTGCGCGAATTAGGTGACGAATGTATGCACGGCTGTAATTTTTACACACATGACACGAACATTTATCATCAAGTGGACCAAAATCACGTTCAAATTGAGCATTTTTAATGTTCAATCGACCCGAGCTCGTCATTAGCGTACCATTGCGCGCAATGCGAGTGGGCAATACACAGTCAAACATGTCAATTCCGCGAATTGCACCATCGATTAACGAACCAGGTGAACCTACACCCATCAAATAGCGGGGTTTGTCCGCTGGCAATAACGGTGTTGTGAACTCAAGTACTTCGTTCATCACTCTTTTCGATTCGCCAACAGATAGGCCACCAATTGCATACCCAGGGAAATCCATTGAGACAAGGTCTTTTGCACTTTGTTTACGAAGCGCCTCAAATTCGCCGCCTTGAACAATTCCAAAAAGACCTTGATCATTCGCACGCCCATGCGCATTTAGACAACGTTCTGCCCATCTTGACGTCCGTTCAACACTTGCTTTCATATACTCAAATGTTGCAGGATATGGCGGACATTCATCAAAAGCCATCATAATATCGGCACCAAGTGCATTTTGGATTTCCGTCGCCTTTTCTGGACTTAAAAAGAGTTTACTTCCATTCAGGTGATGTCTAAAATGGACACCTTCTTCTTCAATAGTACGAAATTTACTTAATGAGAACACTTGAAACCCACCTGAATCAGTAAGAATCGGCTTGTCCCAATTCATAAATTTATGAAGGCCGCCCGCTTCTTTAACAATGTCATGTCCCGGACGTAACCATAAATGATACGTGTTGCTTAAAATAATACCTGAACCAATTTCTTTTAATTCTTCAGGAGACATTGTTTTTACCGTAGCTTGCGTCCCTACAGGCATAAACGTAGGCGTTTCAAACGAACCGTGCGGCGTATGGACAATTCCAAGACGTGCTCCGGTTTGTTTACAAGTTTTTATATGTTCATAGCGAATTGCTGGCATGTTAAAATTCCTTTCTTTCGGGTGGTTTAATAAACATCGCATCTCCAAAACTAAAGAAGCGGTAATTTTCCTCAACCGCTTGCTTGTATGCGCCAAGTACATAGTCTCGTGAAGCAAGTGCGGAGATGAGCATAATTAAAGTTGATTTTGGCAAATGAAAATTCGTTAGTAAGCCATCAAGAATTGCAAACTCGTATCCAGGGTATATGAAAATGGACGTCCACCCACTTGAAGACACAATTTTGCCATCATTTGCTTTCGCAATCGTTTCTAGCGTTCTCGCAGACGTCGTTCCAACTGCAATGACGTGACCACCGTTTTCTTTTGTTTGGTTAATCGCTCGAGCAGTACGTTCCGACACATTGTAATATTCGGAATGCATTTTGTGATCCGCAATCGTATCCACACTAACAGGCCGGAATGTTCCGAGTCCAACATGGAGCGTTATGAATTCAACGCCAATTCCTTTTGCACGAATTTTCTCTAGGAGTTCGTCCGTAAAATGAAGGCCTGCTGTCGGTGCTGCTGCCGAACCACGTTCTTTAGCAAATACAGTTTGGTAGCGCTCCTTATCGTCCAGCGATTCCGTAATATAAGGAGGTAGAGGCATATTCCCAAGTGCATCAAGGATTTCATAAAAGATACCTTCATAGACAAATTTGAATATCCGCCCACCTTGTTCAAGAACACCCGTACAAACGGCCACAAGACGACCATCTCCAAAAGTCACCTTGTCACCCATTTTAATTCGTTTTGCGGGTTTTACAAGCGTTTCCCACTCATCCCCGCCAACTTCTTTTAAGAGAAGCATTTCTATTGCCGCACCCGTTCCTTCCTTCACTCCCATAAGTCTTGCTGGAAGCACACGCGTATCGTTTAGAACGAGCATGTCGCCTTGTTGAAGTTCATCGAGTAAGGCTAAAAAGTTACGGTGCTCAACTTGACCTGTTTCTTTATCCAACACCATTAACCGACTTGCTGTTCTGTCTTCAAGTGGTGTTTGTGCAATTAAAGATTCAGGTAAATCAAAATCAAAATCATTAACATCCATTCGTAGTTCCATCCTTTATAAGTCAGTTACGTATTAGTTTCACTTGGCATTTCATAGCCGAAATGAGTGTAAGCTAGAGGTGTGACAATTCTTCCTCTAGGCGTTCGTTGGATAAATCCAATTTGGAGTAAATACGGTTCATACACATCTTCAATCGTCACCGATTCTTCACCAATGCTTGCAGCGATTGTGTCAATACCGACCGGACCACCGCGGAAACGTTCGATCATACCCGTAACCAATTTATGGTCAATGTGATCCAGACCATGCGAGTCCACCTGCAGCATTTCCAACGCTTCCTGAGCCGTCTTCAAGATGATTTTACCATTGGCTCGTACTTGGGCATAATCACGAACACGACGAAGAAGACGGTTAGCAATACGCGGGGTCCCACGTGAGCGCTTAGCTATCTCAATTGCTGCTGCCCGGTCAATTGTCACATCAAAAATATCCGCACTTCGGACAACGATTTCCGTCAGCGGTTCTTCTTCGTAAAACTCCAAACGAAGAGGAACACCAAAACGATCCCGAAGTGGCGCAGAGAGAGCACCTGCCCGAGTTGTCGCACCAATGAGTGTAAATGGAGGTAAATCCAATCGAATCGATCGTGCAGTAGGCCCTTTCCCAACAACAATATCTAGACAAAAGTCTTCCATTGCTGGATAAAGAACTTCTTCAATTGATCGGTTCAGTCTATGAATTTCATCTATAAATAAAACATCACCTGGCTCAAGCGAAGAAACTACCGCCGCTAAGTCACCAGGACGTTCAATTGCTGGTCCACTTGTCATTCGAATGTTGACGTTCATTTCATTAGCAATAACGGTCGCTAACGTCGTCTTCCCAAGACCTGGAGGGCCATATAGCAATACATGGTCAAGACTTTCACTACGTCCTCTTGCCGCCTCTATAAAAATATCAAGGTTGTTCTTCACTTTTTCTTGACCAATGTACTGGCTTAGAAACTGAGGTCTGAGCGACTGTTCAAATCGTTCATCAAAATTTGTGGTTTCTCCTGAAATGACGCGGTCCTCCATCTTTCACCCTCCAATTACTTTTTCAATAACCAGTCAACCACACAAATTGTGTGAGTGACTGCACCCTAAAGATCATTTTTTCAATAACAACTGCAATGCTTTTTTCATATAGCCTTCCGTGTCCAAGTCTTCTTCTTCCATCTTCGGTTTCACTTTCGACAGTTCACGATGTGAGTAACCTAGAGCTTCAAGTGCTAAGATCGCCTCATCTAAAGCTCCGTTTTCAGCCATTGTCAGAAGTGTATGTTCATCATCCGGCATATCGATTTCACTAAACAAATCATGCAACTTTCCTTTTAAATCAAGGATCATCTGGCGAGCCGTCTTTTTGCCGACTCCTGGAAATTGAACAAGGAATGTCTCATCTTCTCGTTCAATTGCGCCGACTACTTGCGATGGAATACCGCTCGCTAATATTGCAAGCGCACCTTTTGGGCCAATCCCAGAAACGGTTATTAGTTTCTTGAATAGCTCCCGTTGTTCCAATGTTTTAAAGCCAAGGAGCAACTGAATATCTTGACGTACATGTAAGTATGTAAATACTTGTTGGATCTCTTCTGTTTTATGAAATGAGTAAGGATTTGGAGTCATTATTTGCCATCCAACACCATTTTGTTCGAGCGAAATGTATTCAGGTGTCACCCTTGTCACTAACCCTTTTATGTAATCGTACACGAAACTTCCCCCTTACATATATGCTTTTTAGTATAGCATACGAACGCACTTTCTTGTACCTCGAGCATTCCTGCAAAGAAGCCCCGGTAACAAAAGAAAATGACCGCCTAATTAGCGGTCACTCCTCACTCGCATTATGATACACGTCTTGCACGTCGTCATCATCTTCAAGCATTTCAAGCATTTTTTCGAATTTCTCTTCGTTTTCGTCGGCGATAGCCGTATGCATTGATGGAACCATTTCAATCTCCGCTGAAATAAATTCAATTCCTTCAGCTTCTAGAGATTCCTTTACCGTTAAAAAGTCAGACGGAGTTGTAATAATTTCAAATCCATCATCAGTGGACTCTATATCCTCTGCGCCTGCCTCAAGTGCGGCCATCATGACCATATCTTCGTCGGTTTCTTCCGTACGTTCAATAAACATACGACCTTTACGATCAAACATATAGCCAACAGAACCCGTTTCACCGAGGTTCCCGCCATTCTTACTAAAAGCCAGTCGGACGTTCGGTGCTGTTCGATTTCGGTTTTCCGTTAAGCAAAACACTAAAACCGCAACTCCACCAGGGCCGTATCCTTCATAGATGACTTCATCGTAATTCTCTTCAGAACCTGCACCTGTCGTTTTGTCAATTGCACGTTTTATAATATCGTTTGGCACGTTGACGCTTTTTGCTTTTTCAACAGCAAGACGAAGTGCTGGATTCATATCTGGATCTGGTCCACCCGCTTTTGCTGCCACGAAAATTTCTTTAGACATTTTTTGAAATACTTTTCCGCGCTTAGCATCTTGAGCACCTTTACGGTTTTTTATATTATTCCACTTCGAATGTCCCGCCATCATGTAACCCCCTAATTTTTCATCCGCTCAACATTATACCATAATTCGGGCCAATGTGAGAGTGCGGATTCTGTAAAAGGGATCAAATTTTTTACTTGTTTATCTCTGCTTGATATAGGTAATGAAAAAAAGTGCAGCCATTCCCGAAGCAATTCATTTGGAAATAAAAGCAGTGATAAAGAAGAACTGTCCAGATTTTTTAAAGATGGCTGTTCATTCAATAAAAATTGGATGTCGTAATCAATTTGTGGAAGTACCCGGTGAATCCATAACGCAATTTCCGTTCCTGCAGGACCCGTACTTGCCAAATCAAAATCGATGAACCGGATCATGCCATCTTGATCCCGAAGGATGTTGTGATGTACCACATCCCCGTGAAGCAAAGTTCCATTCAGATTGTCTTTATATGTTTTTTTGACAATACTCAGAGCATTTGCGGCATAAAACAAAATCTCTTCAACTTGTTTTCTACCAATGTACGTTGCACAAGCATCTTTAATTTCGCGAAACCGAATGATTCGATCTTGCCATTTCTCAAGAAGGGGATAAGGATGCAAATATACCGAAGCGGACCAATCGACTTGTTGCATCGTATTATGAAGCTCATTCAATGCGGATAATGAGTCTGTTCGGTCTGCTCTCTTCTTAAAATTAACGGGTCTTACTTTATCAAGCCAAGGTTGAACGAACACTAAACTGTCCACGGAAGGCAGTACCGGTACAATATACGGAAAGGAAATCGATTCAAGTACATCATGAACATGCCTCACCTTGACTGCAACAGAGGAAGATTGATACTGTTTTACCGAAAAATGGGCATCTTCTTTCTCCAGCTTCCAGACGTTATCTTTAATCTTCTCTAATTTTCCTTCTGTCTCCATAGACTACTCAGTAGCTTCCTGGCCAGTTTTGTCCCTGCTGTGAATATGGCATCATATGGAAAGGCATTTGTTGAACGGGCTGGTGACAGGCGTTACAAAAATGCATCTGAACATGGCTCGGCAGTTGTGAGTGCGTCGGCATTGCTTGATAGCCTCCATATCCATTCGGTGGTGCCTGCATACATCTACACGGACTACATCCACACATATGACACATTCCCGCGTACGGTTGGACCTGTGGTTGTTGCATAGGATTCGTTGATTCCATCACTTTTGGAGATTCCTGATCAATCTGAGGTCGTGGCACCGTAAATAAAGGAGATTCATCAAAATCCATCTCAGGAGACTCAAGTATTTTCCAACCATATGGCACGGAACCTTTTTCTCGTTCAGGCATTGACACAGGTCCAGGACTTTCTTCCGCCCTCATTGGTGGACGTTGCATTGGTGCTTGAACTGGTGGCGGTGCGGCTGGCATTGGCACATGTTGCATTTGTCCAGGATGCATGAATGGATAGCAGTCTGCATCGTAAATAGGCATCCAGCCACACGGAACGGCAAAAATCGGATGAACGCAAGGTTGCATTGGCATCTGTTGTGGTGTCGGTGGCATTGGCTGAGCTTGTGGCACTGGTGGAGCTGGCCTTGGCTGAGCATGTGGAATAGGCGGAACTGGTATCGGTTGCGCCGGTGGAGTTGGCTGAGCTTGTGGTACTGGTCGAACGGGTATTGGTTGCGCCGGTGGAGTCGGCTTCGAAACAACTGGCGGTGGTGTTGAATGAACAGGCTTTGAAACGGGTGGTTTCGGTTTTTGTTCTCCTTTAGTCGGCGCAGTTGTTTTCACCGGTGGCTTTGCCTGCGGTTTCGCCTGCACCCCACCTTTACTTGGTTCTTTTCCTCCATGATGCATAGCCGGTAAAAAGATCTTCATGCCTGGCACGATATAATCCGGATTAGCAAGGTGCGCGTTTACTCTTTTCAACTCTTCAAAAGGGATCCCGTATTGCCTCGAAATCTTCCACAATGTATCCCCTCTAACCACAATATGAACTTTCACTTAACTTTTTCCCCCTTCCATCATTTCATCGTATGAGCGGACACCCGCCCTTGTGACCCTATATGACAACGAGCCATTCCCTCTTACCATTTATATGTGGTCAACGCCCATTTATGAATAAAAAAGACGCGTATTATCTTTAGTTGGATGAAATAAGGATAAGGTTATTTTTTATTCGTTAGCTATGTTAAATAATAATGTTGATAAAACTTATTACACAATAGTACTCGAGTAAGCGTATCTATCACGTTGATTTCCGTTTCAGACCCGAAAAGCGGAAAGATGAAGTGCAATCTTTCCCTGAAGTGCGGAAAGATAAAGTTCGATCTTTCCCTGACGCATTCCGGAGGGCATGCGGTGGACCAACCCGCTGTTGTTTCACCTGACCCGCTGTCCTCCCGGAGTCGCCGTCTTTCACTTCAATCAACTAGGAGTGTGCTATAGTTTTTTGTTCCACTATATAAAAACCAACAGCCTGGAATTCAAATTGTCCAGCGCAGAAGCGACAAGTGTGAGCCGAAGTAGTAAGATCGACAGCGGTTTTCTGACGAGCTTACTACGGGAGGCCATCACCGAGCGACGCAGCGACATTTTCAAACCCTCCACTCGACGATAAGTGTAAAAATTCTTGATCTACTATCAACAGAGTTATTTGACATAGCCTATTCGTTCGAAAGTGGTGAAATTTTGCGTTGTGGGAGCAAAGTGAGTCGTTGCGGGAGCAACTTGAGTCGATACGGGAATAACTTACTCGTTGCGGGAATAAACCTTAGCGTTACGGGAGCAAACCTAAGCGTTACGAGAACAACGCAAAAATTGCCAACAAAAAAATCGCTCCATCCTCAAAAAAGGACGGAACGACTTTTATTCGTATGTATAATAGCTTCCAAACGAGCGAACTTTACAATTTAACGCCGCTAGCTCTTCCATTGCACCTTTCATCATTGGATGCTCTTCCGATTCCTTCACATCTATGATGAAATAGTAATTCCCTAATCCAGTTTTCAGTGGCCGTGATTCAATTTTACTTAAATTGAGCCTGCGCCATGCAAAAACAGAGAGAACTTGATGAAGCACACCTGAGCGGTCGTCTTCTGGTAATTTAACCATTAGCTTTGTCTTCCGTTCGGTTGAGTGACCTTCTTTTTCCAAATCACCTTTTCGAAGGGAAAGAACGACAAACCGTGTATGGTTATAATGAAAATCATGAATTTTTTCTTCAGCAATATGTAAATCGTATTTTTCAGCAGCAAGCAAATTTCCAATCGCCGCAATCTTTTCATCGGGATTTTCTGAAATATACTTTGCAGCCGCCGCAGTCGAAGTTGTTTGCTTAAGCGGAACTCTTCTAAAACGGTACATTAAATACTTATGACATTGCGCTAACGCATGCGGATGAGAGTGAACGGACTCAATTTCATCGATAAAATCCTTTTGCTTTTTATTCACCATTAAGTGCTGATCGATCGGTATGGAAACTTCGGCATTGATGAACAGATTTTTTTCTTGAAACATATAATCGATGGTGAGTGGAACCGAACCTTCAAGTGCATTTTCAATCGGTATAACGGCGTATGCTACATGACCTGCCGTTACTGCTTCGATGCAATCTGGAATTGTAGGCTTTGGCAACAAGCCCTCTGAACCAAATATTAAATCCGTCGCAATGTGCGTAAAAGTTGCTTCAGGTCCTAAATAGGCAACGGTCGGTGTATATTTTTTGTCTTTCAACGATGAATCCCCCTTTTATATTAGAGCGCTCCGGAACTGATAAGAGAAACCGAATCCACAAAGTCAGGTGATTTTAGCCTTTGTAGAAATGCCTCCATTTTTATTGGCATTTCCGTCACATCAAGGGATAACGTAATATTCGCTCTCGCTTGGACTGGAATGGTTTGATGAATCGTCAACACGTTACACTTTGCTTCCGAGACGATTCTGAGTAATGTCGCAAGCGACCCTTTCCGATCTTCAAGTTGAATGAAAATCGTAAGAATTCGCTCGCGAGCAATGGACTCAAAGGGGAAGACAGAATCACGATATTTATAAAAAGCACTGCGAGACAATCCGACTCGTTTCGCAGCTTCTTGAATCGTCATTTCCTCGCCGCTTGCCAATAACTGCTTGGCTTCTAAGGTCTTTTGCATTGATTCAGTAAGAACGTCTTCTCGAACGAGATAAAAACGACCTTCCCCTAATTGTTTCATGAAAACTCCCCCTTACCACAGACATATCTATTTATTATTCGAGGAATTCAAATTCGAATCCTAGTAGACGAACTGTATCTCCATCTTTTGCACCGCGTTCACGAAGAGCATCATCAATGCCCATTCCACGCATTTGACGAGAGAATTTACGAACAGAATCATCAAAGTTGAAATCTGTCATTTTAAACAGACGCTCAATTGTATAACCCGTTAACATAAACGCGCCATCATCATCACGGCTAATCTTAAAGTCGACGTCGTCTCCATCATATTTGTAGAGAACTGAATTTTGTTCATCCAATTCAACAGTATTTAGAGGGAATTCAGAAGTAACTTCGAGTAAATCTGCTACTGCGAATAGAAGCTTATCAAGACCTTGTCTTGTTAGGGCCGAGATTGGGAAAATAAGTGCATTCTCATCCGCTAATTTCTCTTTGAAAATTTCAAGGTTTTCTTCAGCTTCAGGCATGTCCATCTTATTCGCAACAATAATTTGTGGACGTTCCATTAATCGTAAGTTGTATTGCTCTAATTCTTGATTGATTGTTAAATAGTCTTCGTAAGGATCGCGCCCTTCCATCCCAGACATATCAATTACGTGGATAATAACGCGTGTACGCTCGATATGACGCAAGAACTGATGACCGAGCCCAATTCCTTCATGAGCACCTTCAATGAGCCCTGGAAGGTCTGCAAGTGCAAATCCGCGACCATCTTCAATCTCTACCATACCGAGATTTGGAACAAGCGTCGTGAAGTGATAGTCCGCAATTTTAGGTTTTGCTGCAGAAACAACAGATAGTAACGTCGATTTTCCAACGCTTGGGAATCCGACAAGACCCGCATCTGCTAGAACTTTCAATTCAAGAATGACTTCGCGCTCAACACCAGGTTCGCCCATTTCTGATAATTCAGGAGCTGGGTTTTGAGGAGTAACGAAGCGGCTATTTCCACGCCCTCCACGTCCTGCTTTTGCGATGATGGCAGTTTGACCATGCTCAACTAGATCGGCAATGATATGACCGTCTAGTGCATCTGTAACTACCGTACCCGGTGGCACACTAACAACCATATCCGGCGCGTTTTTTCCATGCATGTTTTTACTTAATCCATGTTCCCCGCGGGGTGCTTTAAAATGACGTTGGTAACGAAAATCCATTAGTGTACGAAGGCCTTCATCTACTTTAAATACGACATCCGCACCTTTACCACCATCTCCACCAGCTGGACCGCCATATGCGATATACTTCTCTCGACGAAACGCAACCATCCCGTCTCCACCGTCTCCACCTTTAACAAAAATCTTTACATGATCGACAAACATTTATTTTCCTCCTAATTTCCACGTATCGTGAGCTTCCATTTATTCTCCAAAATCGTTTCTTCTACGATAAAATTAACGTCTGCTTCAGGCAATTGCTTTCTACCGTTCAATCCACCGTTAATCGTTATCTCTATGCACCATTCATTTTGCGAACCAAACACTTCAAAATGCGCTTCATATTCAGTTAGCGGATCAATACTATCTTCTAAATCGCTAAATACAGCATCTAGATAGCATGCCAGTATTCGGTCATCCGCTTTTCGATTTCCAGAACTTACTGTACATAAGACGGTCGTTTCAAAGGTAGAATACACCCAACTGAACGTAGCAATCCATTGTTCTGTTGCAGGTAAACCTAATTGGCTTAGCTTGGACAACTGCCCCATTTTATAGGTCGTCCGTTGAATTGTCTCTTTTGCTTTAGACGGTTCTCCAAGATCGATATACATTAATATAAGTTGCAAATCGTTTAAATAATCATGGTGCGAAAATTTCAATGCTTCAAGTACTTTCAACTCTCGTTTTATCAATCGATTCACCCTACCTTTTTACCTTAGATCAGAAAAAGTTGGCCATACAACCGCTACCGTGTGTAGTGGTGAACTTTTTATCTTCGTTTGGCAGGCGTTTAAACACCTGCCAAACGAAGATAAATACAGTATAGCATTTTTAGTACTTTTTACGCTAAACAAAAATCTAAGTGACTAGTATCCGGAAAGTGAGATGAATCAATTAAAAAAGCGGGCTGCACTTAACATGCAGTCCGCCTTGTCTATGTTTACGCTTCTTTAACTTCAGTGTAAACGCTGACTTTCTTTCTATTACGGCCGAGACGCTCAAAGCGCACGACGCCATCGATTTTCGCATAAAGTGTATCATCGCTTCCACGACCAACGTTTTCACCTGGGTGAATTTTCGTTCCGCGTTGACGGTAAAGGATTGATCCGCCTGAAACAAATTGTCCATCAGAACGTTTTGCGCCAAGACGTTTTGAGTGTGAGTCACGACCATTTCGAGTCGATCCAACTCCCTTTTTCGATGCGAAAAACTGGAGATCCAAACGTAGCATATGTGCCACCTCCTACTTTTTGAAGATGATTTTTATATATTGCCCATAATCTTGTTCAATCGTCTGTAAAGAAACAATCATTGCTTGTACAATCAACTGTGTATCGTGATCGTCATCTTTAGATTTTGGAAAGGTGACCTTTAAGTATCCACCGTCTGATCCTTGTTGGATGTTGGGTGTCTTCCCTGTAAGTGAGATAATTGCATTGACTGCACCAAAAGATACCGCCGATGCACCCGCACATACTAAGTCTTTCCCATGTTCTGCAGAATTTGCATGACCCGACATCTCAAATGAATGGATGCGGCCTGAAGGTTCTTTAATCACACTAATTTTTATCATGTCGACCTTACAGACTAATGCCGTCGATAACGACTTTAGTAAATGGCTGACGATGACCTAGTTTTCTGTGGTAATTCTTTCTGCGTTTATACTTGTAAACCGTAATTTTTTTAGCACGGCCCTGCTGAACAACTTTCGCTGTTACAGTAGCACCTTCCACGAATGGAGCGCCTACTTTTACGTCGTCTCCACCTACGAATAGCACTTTGTCGAAAGTGACAACCTCATCAACTTCATTTGCTAGTTTTTCGATATAAACTTCCTGGCCTTTTTCAACTTTAATTTGTTTTCCACCAGTTTCAATAATTGCGTACATACTTGCACCTCCTCATAAACTCAGACTCGCCTTAAAAGGTGATCCAAGTGGATACTTAAACCTTTTCAGTGCGGTTGTAGCACAGGTGCGCTACAAACAATAACATTTGAATATTACCATATATATTTAACTCCGTCAACTGATTCTTTTCAAATCAAGGAACGCTTTTTCATACTTTCTGAATCGATACGCTGCGATATTTTGAATGAGCAGGAAAAGCGCTAGCAATGCATAGGGGATTGTTTTCGGAAGTTGGAAGGCTAATACAATAAAAGAGGTTGAGAGAACCAGCATTGAATAGAAAAGCATAGCAAAACGAGTGTCGTGCTCTTTCCCCTTTGTTTCAAGTAACGCCACCAATGCCTGTCCACCGTCAAGAGGCAGGATAGGTAAACAATTCAGGAGTAAGAGCGCCACTTGAATGCGGATAAATACATCGTCTCCAGGAAATGAAATAAGAAGTCCGAGTACGAGCAGTAAAAGTGTCGCTAAGGGTCCTCCAAGCGCGACAATCAAACGATCTTTTTTGGGTGCAAGGAGACGTCCCGGAATAACCAATTCGCCTCCGTATGGCATAATGGTGCATGACCTCACCCGCATGCCTGTCGCTTTTGCAGCGATGAGGTGACCCGCTTCATGAAGGAGTAGCGAAACGAAGATTAGAGCATATACGGAGAACCCACCCGTAACCATTAAATATAAAAACACAGGAATCAGGACGGGATGCAAACGAAACTTCATTTATTCCACCGTTCCAGAAAGATATGCCGGCAACATAGACGAATCCAATTTAACACCATCTTGTTTGACCATTAGAAAAATAGCGTTTTCGTCCATTAAAGCGAGCGTGTCCCCTTTTTTGACAGTTGTATACGGCAACTTGGAAAACATTCCAACAAATCCGTAGGTTACCTCATCTCCATTGTCATAAAGCACCGTTACCGTCTTGCCTGTTAAACTTGTATACCCGGTAAAAATGATGAGTCCATTCCCTTGTGCATTGATTGCTAAAGGATTTGTATACGAAATTAAAACACCGTCCTGGTAAGGTTGCATCGTTTCATAACCAGAAAGAACGGCATCTTCTTGGCCAGCCGTTACCATTATTTTTTGCGCTTCAGGGTCTTCCATTAACGAAGCAACCCACTTTTTCATCACTAAAAAGTCTTCTCCAGTTGATACAAACTGTGTAACTGGCTTGTCAATTACACCCATCGACTCTAATTTTGCGACACCGATTACTAGTAGTGTTAAAATTACTGCCACAATCCACTTCGTCCGCCATTTCACCCAGCTCCACCACCCGTTTTTTTTAGTATATGTAGGATGAGAGAGAATTAGTATAGACAAAGTATTCGTGGTTTAAACCAAAAGTCTTCATTTGCAATTTTGTTGAATATTAACTTGTAAATGAACTCTCTTAATAATGGAGAAGGTGTGAAAATATCGCTTCGGCGCTTGGTGATGGCCTCCCGTAGGAAGACCGTCAGAAGTTCACTGTCGGTCTTCCTACTTCGGCTCACACTTGTCGCTTCTTCGCTGGACTGTTGGGATTCAAGGTTAGTGGAACAAGAGATTTTTGTACACACCTAGTTAATTGAAGTGGAAGACGGCGACTTCGGGCCAGTAATGGAAATCAACAATATTATTATGTAACATAGCCAAAATAAAAAACCCCTGAAAGCGCTGAATTTACGCTTCAGGAGTTTCAAAGTTGTTATTTAGCAAAGACGGATTTTATTTTAGCGAAGAATCCAGGCTTTCCTACGTCTAACGACATAAGCGGGACAGACTCCCCAAGAATTCTACGAGAAATGTTTCGGTAACCGATAGCAGCCGGGTTTGTTGGATCCATTACCACTGGCTCACCTTTATTCGATGAAGAAATTACGTTTTCATCATCAAGAACAATTCCTAATAAATCAATAGATAAATGCGAAGTAATTTCGTTGATATCAAGTGCATCGCCTGAATTAGCGAGGCGACGTCGAATACGGTTAATAATCAATTTAGGCGGTTCAATATCCTCTTGCTCAAGCAAGCCGATAATTCGATCTGCATCGCGAACTGCCGAGATTTCTGGCGTTGTCACAACAATACCACGGTCGGCTCCAGCAACCGCATTTTTAAATCCTTGTTCAATTCCAGCAGGGCAATCTATTAATACATAATCATAGTCTCGCTTTAAATCCGTAATAAGCGTTTTCATCTGTTCGCCATTGATTGCGTTTTTGTCGGTCGTCTGCGCCGCTGGCAATAAAAATAGGCGATCTTCAAAACGTTTATCTTTTACGAGTGCCTGATGGACTTTACATCTACCTTCGATTACATCAACAAGATCATAGATGATACGGTTTTCAAGGCCCAATATAACGTCGAGATTACGTAAACCTATATCTGTATCTACAAGACATACCTTCTTACCTTGAAGGGCCAATGCAGTTCCAAGATTTGCGGTTGTTGTTGTTTTACCAACCCCACCTTTTCCAGATGTTATTACAATTGCTTCTCCCACATTAGCTTCCTCCTTTGAATGCTGACAACTCCGGACGTAAAATCCGAAGCTCTTGCAACCGATCAATTGCAATAAAACCATTTGTATGCAAATAAGCACATTCCATTTCAGGGTGTTCCGATAATATCGTCAGCTCATCCGTCATCAACTCTATTTTATCAGCGATCATCAAATGCGTAGCTTCAAGCCAAGATGCAGCAATAACAGCTTCTGTATTCCCATTTGCTCCGGCATGGGCAATTCCTTTTAATCTGCCAAGAATAAAAATATTTCCACCTGCAATGACTCGCCCATTGGGATTTACATCTCCAATTATGACAAGATCCCCATTTGCTCTGATCACCTGACCTGAACGAACTATTCCTACAAATGTTTCTGATTGGCCTTCAACAACGCGTCGGTTGCATTCTTCCATCGAAACAACATCACTCTGAATCTTTGAAACTCGTAGATTCGGTGATTGGTGAATTGTATTCATTATTTCTTTCAAATCTTCCTCGCTACAAAAACGATTGCCGGTATGTACTTGCACTTCAGATATTCCTTCTAAGCCGTCCTTCGCAACTTTCTCGCGAAGTTCAACTAGTAGATCTGAATAAGCGCATTTATCATTTAGCCGAAGGACAAGTCCATCTTTTGTCCCTTTAATCATCACATTTTGCTGCTTCGTCATTGGCGTCACCCCGCATTCCATTCACTTACACCGCCGTTTTCTCTAGCTTCAGCACACGTTTGTAAATTAGTACTTTGAAAAACCAACCAAATACTACAACAAATAATGAATTCGCAATCATCGTTGGAATAAGTCTACCAGATATAAACTCATCTGTATCGATGGTGGTCAATGATATTAAACTAGCAAAACCATAGGATAGAACTTCTAATAGAGCAACAAGAACTAATGATAGGAACATCACAGTCGCAATATGAATGTACACTCGCCGAAAAATCATCGCTGCAATCAAACAAATTAACGGATAAAGAAACGCATATAATCCAATAATATCAATGTAGAACATATCATACAAGAGCCCAATCACGATTCCGTAAACGATTGCAGCTTTATTATTGTAATAGGCGACTAAAAATATTAGAAAAACGATGACAAAACGAGGGACGAGCGTGTATAGTGTACCGGCTATCTCAACCGGCGAAAAGAGACTAAATATCGGTTCTAGGAAGAATAAAACGATTACAATAAGAGGGATGATAGATCTGATCATGATCCATCCTCCCCCTCGATAGTTTCCGTCCCATTTCCATCGGTCCCGTCTACTAACGTTGAACTCCGTTTTGCAACAATCACATGGTCAAGCAATGAAAAGCTTGCGGCTGGACGAATATTAGCAACTTTCGTCAAACCGTAGTCAGCCGTTGATACTTCCGTCACTTCTCCAATGTAAAGTCCTTCCGGAAAAATCCCACCTAGTCCAGAGGAATTCACCTTTTGACCAATTTCCACTTCAGAAGTCGAATCGACTAACTTCATTATCAGTTCGCCACGTGTACGATCATATCCTTCAACCATCCCATAAGCTGAATTCTCACCAAGAATCATTGCAGATACGCGCAATTCTCGATTTTCTGTTGAAAGTAACTCAACCGTAGAACCAAAAGGTGTTACGAGTACCACTTTTCCGATTAAACCATATGCCGTTAAAACCGCCATATTGACCTCAATCCCGTGAATTGCACCTTTATCGATAATAATTCTTTTCTCCCATTGGTCTGGGTTTCTAGCAATAACCGTCGCATGGATTGGTTCGTATGATCGAAGATCTTGCTCTTTACCTATTATATCACGTAATCGGTCGTTTTCAGAACGAATATCTAGCAACTCAGCCTGACTCGATGCATATTCAGTCAAACGTTCTTTTAAAACTTTGTTCTCTTCATATGTATTCAGTATCCCTTCGACGTTGCCAATAACATCTTTTATGTAATGCGCCGGCTTCGAAACAAGTGATTGTCCGAAACCGACGACGTCCTTCACAATTTGTTCTGGAAGCGAGGCAGTATGCCGTTCTTTAAGGGTGAATGAAATTAAAGCTACGAGGACGATGACGCCCACAAGCAGTAAAATCAGTCGTTTATTTGAAAAAAATCGCGGCATTGCCCTTATCCTCCCTCAATCTTATCTAGTCTGCATTTTTTTAATGATTTCGAAATTATCTAAAGCTTTTCCCGTACCAATTGCGACACAATCAAGTGGATCGTCTGCAATGAATACCGGCATATTTGTTTCATCTGAAATTACTTTATCCAAATTATTCAATAATGCACCGCCGCCTGTAAGGACGATTCCGCGTTCCATTACGTCAGCAGATAATTCTGGTGGTGTAGTTTCGAGTGTTTTCTTAACGCCATCAATAATTTGTGCAATGGATTCGCGAAGTGCACCCGCAATTTCTTCAGAAGTAATTTCAAGTGTTTTTGGTAAACCTGTTAATAGGTCACGACCACGAATTTCCATCTTTTCAGCTGTACCAATTACTTTTGCTGAGCCAATTTCAATTTTAATTGCTTCTGCAGTACGCTCACCGATTGTTAAATTATATGTTTTACGAATATAAGATGTAATTGCTGCATCCATCGTATCGCCACCAACACGAATTGATTCGCTTGTAACGATTCCGCCTAGTGAAATAACTGCAACTTCAGTCGTTCCGCCACCTATATCGACGACCATACTTCCAGTAGGTTCCCAAACTGGTAAATTAGCGCCGATTGCTGCTGCAAATGGCTCTTCAATCGTAAATGCTTCTTTTGCTCCTGCTTGTTTCGATGCGTCTGTTACCGCACGTTGCTCGACAGAAGTAATGCCATAAGGTACGCAAATCATGACGTTAGGCTTCTTCCATGAGCCGCCAGACGCTTTCATTGCTTCTTTCATATAGTGTTCAATCATTGCCGTTGTAATTTCAAAATCTGCAATCACTCCGTCTTTCATCGGGCGTGTTGCTACAATCGAACCTGGTGTACGACCAATCATATTTCTTGCAGCACTACCGACTGCAACAATTTCACCTGTATGTGTATTCTTTGCTACTACTGAAGGTTCACGTAGAACAATGCCTTTTCCTTTAATAAAAACCAATGTATTTGCTGTGCCGAGGTCAATCCCGACATCTTTAGATCCAAATCCAAACAAATGTGTTCTTCCTTTCTTCCTTACCGCTTAATTACGGTGTTCATCAACGCATACAACACAGTATAGCGGATTACAGAAGAAAATTACAGTGTCACATGTACCGTTTCCTAAAATGAGTACATAAGCAGACAATTTGACCTACATATATCCCTTTTCTTTCAGGCTTATGAATTTATGATTGCCAATAATTACATGGTCGATCACTTCAATTCCCATGACCGACCCAGCTTCCATTAATCTTTTCGTAACTTCAATGTCTTCTGGTGATGGTGCGGGATTGCCGCTGGGATGGTTATGTGCGCAAATGAGTGAGGCGGCGGAACGTTTGACGGCTTCGCGGAAAATGTCGCGTGGGTGGACGATTGATGAATTGAGGGAGCCAATAAAAATGGTTTGTTTATGAAGTACTTCATTTTTTACATTGAGAAACAACACTACAAAATGTTCTTGATTTAAAGAACTCATATCTGTCATTAAATAAGCAGCCGCATCTTCTGGTGATCGTATTGTGTAACGACCTTCAGAATGTTTTTGATAAATGCGTTTACCAATTTCGGCGGCGGCGAGTAATTGAACGGCCTTTGCTTCACCGACACCTTTCACAGTCATAAATTCCTCAATGGTCGCATCTTTCAAATCTTGTATTTTATCGAACGTAGAAAGAATTCGATTGGCGAGAACTAGGACAGATTCCTGTCTAGTCCCCGTTCGAAGTAAGATTGCAATCAGTTCCTGATTCGATAAACTGCTTGCACCTTGTCTAATGAGGCGTTCTCGTGGCCTGTCCGCAATATGCACATCTCGAATCATCATTTTATGTTGGAGATCACTCGTCACTTGTCGGACCCTCTCCTTCCAACAAAAGAATCCCAAGATGTCGCAAATGCCTTGTTAATTCCGCAAGCGGAAGCCCCATCACTGCGTAATAGTCCCCTTGAATTCCTTCAACAAGCAGTGCGCCTCCCGATTGAATGCCGTAAACTCCTGCTTTGTCTAATGGATCCCCGGAAGCAACATACGCGTCAATCAGAGCATCATCGAGTGTGTAAAATGTAACGCTTGTCTCAATCGAAAATACGTGCATTCCACCCTCAGAACGTACCGCTACACTCGTAATAACAGAATGTGTACGACCCGATAATTCCCTTAAGAAACGTTTTGCCTCGGCTTCGTTTTTAGGCTTCGGAAAAACTCTGTCTTTAAAGACAACAATTGTGTCTGCGCCGATAACGACCGCTTCCGGATACTTCTTTGCAACAGCCGATGCTTTAGAAATCGCAAGACTTTGCGCATAGTCGATAAAACTTAAATCACTTGTAAATTTGTCCTCAGGCATATCACTAACAACTACTTCAAATGGCACGCCAAGTGTACTAAATAATTCTTTCCTGCGCGGTGAACCTGATGCAAGAACAATCGTTTGTTGCGTAGTAAATTTCATACCAATTCCCCCTTCCTCCCTATCTTAACGTAAATTTCAGAAGGCGAAAATTGTCTTGATTAAGCAATAATTAAAACTGCCCCCGATTTGATAGTCAAAACGTAATAGTGGCACATGGTTGCGCAACCGTATAATGCGCTAAAAGATGCAATCGAACTAGTCTCATATCCTTGGTAAACGTAGTGATAGCAGTCATATTTTTATCAAACTCCGATGGTTCTTCGCCTTCTTTTTTCGTATCCGAAATATTTATTTTGGACACATCTGTCATCGACAGCACTTCTTGAAGACTTGCAGCTCCAACTGTCTGACAAGCAGCTGCATCGACAACGAGTCGCTTCCGAAACGTTTCCTCAGATTCGCTGTCCATGATTTCCTCTTCCGTTGTCCCAATCGAAGACCATACATAATACTGGCCTGCCCCTTTCACTACAGCAGCAGAAGCTAAAGAAGGATCCTCATTCATAAAAGCTTGCGCGGACTCAGAGGACGAAAAAACACCATGCTGCCTCGCGAAAAACTCGATCGATTTCCCTACAGGTAAAGCGGGTTTTTCTACGTCAACAGGCGCTGGTCCTGTAATTGGAATTTCCACATCGTCTGGCTTCGGTTCTGCGTTCGGCTTCTTTCCATCCGATCCAATTAGAATGATTCCTATAATTACCACGCCGGCAATCCCAATAAGGACGCCGTGTAGCATAGCCATGATTACTGTTGATCTTGCATATCGTTTACCAAATTTCATTCTCGACCACCCCGTTTTAATTTTATTCAGTACAATACTCCCACTTCCATACATGGCGAGATAACTGCAATCTTAATCAATAGCTGAATAGTGGAACTCAGACTAAAAACGCCGCGTCCTGCGGCAAAGTCTGAGTGATCAACATCCTGTTGACCCAAAGCCTCCGGCGGATGTCATAGATTTTGGGGCCTACAGGAAGTAGGTCATGCAGTCGTTGCGACAGGACGTCGCGAACTTAGACTGCCTTCCTTGCTCAATTCAAAATCTAGACACAATCACGCCGAGGCGTGATTGATTTAACCGTAGCAGAATTAGAATGAAAAAAAGCAAGACGCTTGTCGTCTTGCTTGAAAAATTTATCGACTTAACTGAACAGAGTTCCATACCATGCGACAATGTCTGCACCCCAGAAATAGGAAATGACCGCAGCTAGTGCAATGGATGGGCCAAAAGGAATCGGTGTTTTTCGACCTTTCCCAGACCTTTTTAAAATAATAAAACCAATAATCGTGCCAATAAGTGCTGCTAGAAACAACGTCAAAAGTGTGTGCACTGTACCCAACACAAGCCCAATAACAAAAAACAGTTTAATGTCTCCTCCACCCATGCCACCTTTCGATAGGACAGCAATTAGATACAGGATTCCAAACCCTACTACCGCACCGAGTAAGCTATCCCACCAAGGTGTGAGTGGAGAAATCAATCGAACGATAAACAACACAACAGCGAACGGCAGGAGCACCTTATTCGGTATTAGCATATATGCAATGTCGGACACCGTAATAATGACCAAAAGAGACATAAAAAGAAGCGCTACGACAAGTTCCCAACTTATGCCTAGCCTTAAATAAGAAAGCACAAACAAAACACCCGTCACAAATTCCATAACCGGATAAACCACACTTATCTTGGAGCCACAACCCCTACATTTACCACGTAAAAATAAGTACGAAAAAACCGGGATTAAATCGAGTATGCCTAGATTTCGGTTACAAGTCGTACAATGGGACGGCGGCGATACAATCGATTCTTTTTTTGGCACCCGCAAGCCAACGACGTTAAAAAATGAACCGAAAACGATTCCATATAGAAAAAAGAACACAGCTATTACTATTTCCATGCAATGACTCCCATCTGTATGCCAGTTACTAGCACCCTATACCTTCTATCCCATTTGTTTCGTTTTCACTTTATCCTCATACATTTTCATATCTGCAAGCTGGAATAAATCTTCAAAACTTTCCGCATCGATTGGATAATAAGCCAGGCCAATGCTTGGCTTTATTTCAATCGATACACCCTCTACCAAAAATGGATGCGATTCAAAATATTCACGAAGTCGTAAAATCCAATTCTCCACTGATTCTCTTGTTGGAAAGTCTTCCAAGAATACGATGAATTCATCGCCACCAAGTCTCGCCACAGTGTCGTTCTTTCGAATTGAATCCTTTAAAATAAATGCCGTATGTTGCAACACTTTGTCACCAATTGCATGCCCATACGTGTCATTGACTGCTTTGAAGCCATTCAAATCAATCAACGCCATCGCAGCCTGGTAATTCGGCTGTTCGGAAAGTGTCACCATTCGCTCTTTGACTTCAGATACAAAATACGCACGGTTATGAAGTTCCGTCAGTCCATCGTGATACGCCATATGTTGGACAAGACGTTCATTTTTCAATTCTTCGGTCACATTGCGCCAAATAATATAATAAACTTCTTCTTCATCAATTGTAACGAGGGATGCATCGACAGAATAATAAAAGAGTTCATCCAACTCCAATACATCAAAAACGATTGCGTAGTCATACAGAACCCGCTGTTTTTGCAACTCTATTTTTAACTGAGCAAACACTTCTTTATTGGACTCCGTAACTGCGAAATCAAGTAAATTCGTCGTTTCCTGATTAAAAAAACCTAATTCTTTCTCCGCACTTTTATTGAGTTCTAATATCTCCCACTCCCCGTTCACAACAGATATGGAAGTTGGACTTAAATCAAACATAATTTGATACCTTTTGGCAACAGAAGGTAGCATTTGAAAACGCGTTACCGAGATTGCAAGAAATATAGAAAATACAAAACCTAGAAAAATATGAAAATGCGGTGGTAAATATTCACCGAAGTTAATATATCCAAAAATAATATTGATAAGTAACGCTAGTAAAGTTCCTATCGTTAGAAAACGGAGTAATTTACGTATGTTCAATTTGGACGTGCGCTTGTATTCTATATATAAAATAATAGCGAGTCCTAGTATTAAAAGGTTCGCAATTGTCATTGTTATATAATATTGCGTATTAAAAACTGGAGCAAACCAAATCCCTAGTTGGACGTATTCGGAATTGTTAATGTAGTTATGATTTAGGGTAATGGATAAAATGATTAGTGCAAATGGTGCATAACAAATATACGGATATAAAGGAATTTTAATTTGCTTATGCGAATGCGTGAGATGGATATACAAATGACAGATAATCGCAATAATGATCAAACCAATATTTCCAATGAAAATATTAATAATAAACGGACTCATAGAAAGCGGCAGTAAATGTCTAATGAATTCGATAAAGAAAAGCATTGCAAACAAAAGAACCAACAAGGCTATAAGTCGGTTCTTTAGTCGTGTTGGATTTTGAATAATTACCATACAACCCAACCCAAATAAAAAGAAGGTTGGAAGCATATAAACGATTACGTAGATGAATAGTTGTGATGGTGTCATAATAAGCCCTACTTCCTGGGCCGTCTAGATGACAAGATAACCGACCACTAGACGACTATTTGACTACATCTTCTGAGTAAAATGTTGTTAATTGAACGGTAACAGGTATCAATTCATCCGGGTCTTTTTGCATCATTTCCGCTTCTCCACTTTGTACAAAATCAACGGAATCAATTCGAACAACACGTTCAATCGATTCAATTTCTTCTAAGAAAACGAGCAATTGGTCATAATCCAAAACCATCATATCAATGCTCAGCGTTATTAGTTTTAATTGTTCAGGTAATGTTGCAACGTCTATAAGCGTTACTGGTTTTTCGTCGACTACTTCTGTATTTTCCTCAACCTCTTCATCGGTTTCAGTTGCGGTTTCTTCTTCAGAAGCTTCTTCCTCATTCGCAAACGTCCCTGACGTAGCTACTTCTTCATCGTAATTGTTAAAGGATATTGAAACGATCTTCGCTTCACTAATCAATTCGACTTCATTGACCGTGCGTAGTAAATTGTCCAACTCACGACTTTTAGGTAGTTTTTTACGTAGCTCAAAATCATCTGTCAGCACAATTTCTTTCTCACCTAGCTGTGCAACTTGTTTCTCCAGTGCACTCGTTTCGGCTTGTAGCTGCTCAACAGACTGTTCTGTCGCTCTTTTCGTTTCGTTTTTCGGATAAATAACATAATAATAAAATGCACCTAGTAGAACAAAAACGAGAATACCAACAAGGAGGAATAATGTTTTATTGTCACTGGAGGACTGTTTCATCGTAAGCCACCTCCCGTAAGTAAATATGTCGGATCAATTGTGACTGTGAAATTGTTCGCAAAGCGTTCGACTTCAGTGAACACGTCGACCGTTTCTTCTTCTTCTTCTTCTTTCGAAACAGGGTCAAACGTACTAATGTCTTCAACTTTTATATCCGCAAAATACGAACTGCCATCTAAATCTCCAACGTATGTAGCTACTTCAGAAATTGTTTCCATATCGACAGCAAATTGAATTTCCGTTTCAGCAAAATTGAAGTCTCTTAAATAGGACTCGGCTGACGTAAAGTCATGAATTTCTTTGAGTAAAGGAGAAACGGCATACGTTTTACTTTCAATAAAACGAACTGAAGTCGCAAGGTCTAATACTTCTGGAACCTCTAACACTTCCAGTTGTTCGGTTAACGTCGTTTTCTGCAACTCCAACGCTTGCTGCTCAGCTTGAAGGTGTTTAATATCTTTTGTCACACTAAAATACTGAATAGCGAGAAACGTCAGTAAAAAAAGGAATATAGGGCCCGCAATAAGGAAAACCCATTTTCGATTGCTTGTTTTCCGTTCACTCCGTGGAAGTAAATTTATTTCAGGAACCATTGGATGCGCCCCCTTTCAGTGCTAACCCAAGTAAAGCAACATGCTTCGCTTCAAATTGCGAATACTTTTTATTCACATAGGCTTTATCAATAACAGTTAATGGTAAATCAATAACTGCTTTCGTTTGCTCGATAAAATAAGCCATTTCAGGGTTTTCACCAAGCATTACAATGTGATCTACGGACTTTTCACCTTTATGCAATGAAAAACGATAGAAGTTTAAAATACGTTCAATTTCATAAATTTGTTCACTCATCACTTTTCGGTATTCATTTAGATCCCCATCATATGTATAGTTACTTTCCCCATCGTCCCCTGATTCATAGCTCCATGTCCCTGCCGTGCGTTCAGATGGTTGGTACCTGAGAAAATCCACATTCCCATCTGAATAAATCGTAATGAATACCGCATGAAGCGACCAATCTACAAGCAGATACGTTCGATTCGATGAAAACAGAGATGCATGCGATAGATAGCGAATATTAGACAAAGTACGAACGTCTAAAACCGTTGGATTCATATCCACATCTTCGAACAGTTGAATCAATTTCACGCTTTCCTCAGCAGGTGCAGCAAAGATAACTGCTTCCCCGTCATTTTCTTTATAATCATACACATCAAAAAGCGGATTCTCAAAAGGTAAGTGAATCGACTGACCGAGTTCCATTTCAACAAAGCCTTTTAATGAATTCGTTGTGACTTCCACGGGATGTTGGAAAGAACGCAACATGACCGAATGATCTGGCACAAAAAAACGGACATCATGCTTCGCAATATTCCACAACTTCGTAACCTCTTTCAACGTATCAAAAAAGGCAAGCTCATCTTTAATAACTCCATTAACTACACTTCCTGGAGCCAGTGGATATTCATTTATTCGAGCCGACGTCAAATCACCTTCAGTTATAGAAAGTCCACGAATTAAATAATCATTTATTTCAATCATAGTAATCTGACTCTTTTTTCTACGGAACATCGAATGACCCCCTTTGTCTATGCGAATTCTATTTCGTTTGCCATCCCGAGAAACGATGAGTCGTTTGTTCGGGATTGAAAACGAAAGAAGAGAGGCTACAGCAGTTGGTGGCTGCTGTAGTTGTCGTTCTTAATTATTGAGGTGTAGTAACCTTTACTTTATTTGCTTCTGCATTCTTAAGAACATCTTTATCACTAAGTTCAGTCTTAGTCACGCCTGCAGTCGATGAAACAGTTTTACTTCCAGCAACTCCTGAAAATACTATTTTATTTTCAGCGTTTTCAACATAAGTTACTGTAGCACTTGTTAATTTACCTGGAGAATCTAAATAAGGTTTATATTTAGATTCTACTGCACTTGTTTTAACAATTTCATCTCCTGCTGAAACAGGAGTATTTTCCAGAAAATATAAATCCGCAGCAGCTAACACATTTTGAGCATCTGCAATTACTGCCTTCTCTCTAGAACTCTGAATAATACCCCCAATCGCCGGAATTGCAATCGCCGCAATAATCGCCAAAATAACAATAACCGCGAGCAACTCAATGAGCGTTAATCCTTTTTCATTTTTCATTTGTTTTTTGAATTTTTTCAACATGTGTATTCCTCCTGTTTTGTTTTTTATTTGTATTTCATTGAAACTGTATTTAGTCTAATTGCGTTTTGTTCTCCCCCTTTCAATATGTATATCATGCATCCATATTCACAAGATGCAAGACGCTTTATCAAACACGACTCGACGTGTTTGCGTCCAGATTTTAAATTGAGCATGAGTCCCGCACGACGCGGGTCATGCAACCGTTGCTGCAGGACGCAGCGAACTTAGGTTGCCTTCTTTAACTCCCTTTAAAATCTGTGACATCCGCCGGAGGCTCTGATTTTATTCCGCAGGGCTTGAACCCCTGAGGAATAAAATCAGATTTGTTCATACAAGCTAAACATCGGCATCATAATCGATAAGACAATAGTCCCTACAATCGCCGCTAGAAATACAATCATTGCCGGCTCGATAAGTGATTTCAGCGTATCTACCGACCTGTCCACATCGTCTTCGTAAAAGTCTGCGATTTTCTCTAACATATAGTCAAGAGACCCCGTTTGTTCTCCGATGGCAGTCATTTGAGTGACTAACGGTGGGAACAACCAGCTTTGTTGGAGTGGACCAGATAAGGTACTGCCTTTTTCCAAGCTGGACCTTGATTCTAAAACCACTTTTCCGATAACTGGGTTGCCGACAACTTTTTCTACGATTGTCAGCGCTTGTAGTATTGGAACGGAACTGCTAAATAGAGATGAAAGTGTTCGTGACATTCTCGCTATCGCTGCTTTTTGAAGCAATTTACCAAAGAGCGGCACTTTCAGTAATACATAATGCACTTGATAGTTGATGTCTTTATTGTTTTTAAATATATACATTCCTGCGTAGATAGAAACAAGTGCAATAAGGCCGATTAACCACCAAAACGTTTGTAGGAATTCGCTTAGTTTCATAACCATTACTGTTATTGCAGGAAGTTCTGCATCAAAATCAGCAAACATATCGACAAACATCGGAACAATGGTTATTAACAAGAAAACAGAAACGATGATTGTAAGGACAAGCAACACGAGCGGATACATCATTGCGGACTGTATTTTCTTTTTCAAGTTGTGTTGTTTCTCGTAATAGAATGCGAGACGGTCTAATGTATCGTCTAAATTCCCTGTTGCTTCTCCCGCACGAATCATGTTGACAAACATTTGTGGGAACACTTTGCTGTTTTTTCCTGCAGCAGTTGAGAATGCAGTACCTGTTCGGACATCTTCTTCAACTGCATATAAGGCTTGCTTTAGACCTTTACTTGATGTTTGTTCTGCTAGAATTTTGGTCGATTCAACGATTGGAATTCCCGCCCGAATCAGTGTAGCAAACTGGCGACAATAGATAACAAAATCTTCGTTTTTCACGGATTGTCCAAATGTAATTTGTTTGTGAAGGATATTTGTAGATTCCGCAACTTCCCTTGGGTTAATGCCTTGTCTACGTAACTTAAGAACGGCAGCAGATTTTGAATCGGCATCGACAATTCCTTTTTTCATTTCACCTTTCGTTGTTCGGCCGGTGTATTTATAGATGGTCATTGGAATTCACCTGCATCATCAAAAAATTCTTTTGCATCATTAAAGTTAATGACGCCTTTTGAAATCAGTTGTTGAATGGACATTTCCAACGTATGCATCCCTAACTCACGATTCGTTTGCATCACGTTCGTAATTTGGTGGACCTTTTCAGAGCGAATTAGATTCGAAACGGCAGGTACATGAATTAAGATTTCTGATGCCGCCACCCGTCCTGCTCCATCTTTTCTCAAGAATAACCTCTGGGATACAATCCCTTGCAGTACGTTCGCCAATTGAATTCGGATTTGACTTTGTTGGTGTGGCGGAAACACGTCAATGATTCGGTCGATTGTTGTCGCTGCACTACTCGTATGAAGTGTGGCAAGTACTAAGTGACCTGTCTCAGCTGCGGTAACCGCAGTTGAAATCGTCTCTAAATCACGCATCTCACCTACAAGAATTACTTCTGGATCCTGTCGCAAAGCTGCGCGAAGTCCATTGGAGAAACTATTTGTATCCGTTCCTACCTCACGCTGGTTCACAATCGAACGTTTATGCGAATGCAGGTATTCAATCGGGTCCTCAAGTGTAATAATATGTTTTGCGTAGTTTGCATTAATATAATCAATCATTGCCGCAAGAGTTGTTGATTTCCCTGAACCTGTTGGACCTGTAACAAGAATAAGGCCTTGTGGTTTTTTTGCTAATTCATACAATATTTGGGGCATTGCAAGTTGCTCCAAAGTCGGTATACCGGTTGAAATTAGGCGTGCCGCAATTGCGGTAGATCCACGCTGACGAAACGCATTGATCCTGAACCTACACTTCCCAGGTAGCGCGTAGCTGAAGTCACTTTCACCATTCGTTTCAAACTCTTCTTTTTTTGATTCAGGTAAAATTGTCGCAAGCATTTGATCCAATTCTAAGGGCATAAACTTCTGTTCATCCAATTGACGAAGTTGTCCATCTATCCGAAATACGGCTGGGATACCAGATGTAATGTGTAAATCTGATGCATCTTCCTCAAAAGCTTTCGTTAATAATTGCTCAATCGTAGACGACATTTTCTTCCCCCCTTATTCAGAAGTCGCAACTCGAAGTACTTCTTCGGTTGTTGTTAGCCCCTCAGCGACTTTTTGAAGCCCATCTTCTACGAGCGTTTTAAACCCAATTGTTCTGGAGTAGTTACGAATCGTTGTAGGTGAACTTCGGTTGATAATATGTGCTTTAATCGTATCATCTATCGGTAAGATTTCATGAATCGCTAATCGACCTCGATAGCCAGTGTCGTTACACGCTGGACACCCTTGTCCATATGTAATGACAGGAATCGGGAAACCGTACCGCTTAAATATTGCTGTTTCATGTTCAAGTGGTGCTCGTTTTTCTGCACAATCCTTACAAATTTGACGTACTAACCGTTGTGCCATGACTCCAATTAGTGAAGACGATAGTAGGAATGTTTCTACTCCCATATCGGTTAGACGAGAAATGGATTCAATTGCACTATTAGTATGAAGTGTACTTAATACTAGATGACCTGTTAATGATGATCGTATGGCAATTTGAGCAGTTTCCATATCTCGTATTTCTCCGACCATGATGATATCGGGGTCTTGTCTTAAAATCGAACGTAAACCCGCTGCGAATGTTAACCCGACTTCTTCACGAACTTGAATTTGGTTGATTCCTTCAAGTTGATACTCCACTGGATCTTCTACCGTTATTATATTTACTTTTTCATCGTTTAAATGATTTAATCCCGCATATAGTGTTGAGGACTTCCCCGAACCTGTTGGACCTGTAATTAATATAATGCCGTTCGGTTGTTCAAGCATCGTTTGGAATTTAGCCAGATTGTCTTTGGAAAATCCAAGTTGCTCCAAATTATTTAGTGAACTACTTAAATCTAGAATTCGCATTACGATCTTTTCACCGTAAATGGTAGGCAATGTAGATAGACGAATATCTATATTTCGGAAGTTTACAAACGATTTGATGCGCCCATCTTGTGGAATCCGATTTTCAGTAATATTTAAATTCCCCATAATTTTAACCCTTGCAATAATTATGTTTTGCATCGATTTCGGCAATTTTCTTTCTTCACGCATAATGCCGTCGACCCGGTACCGAATCTTCAACTCAGATTCTTGAGGGTCAAAGTGAATGTCACTTGCACGTTGCGCTACGCCATTCGCAATGATTTGATTGACTAAACGAACGATTGGAGAATCCTCATCGGTTATTTGAGTTTCATCATCTAAATTCGTAGGCATTATATCTTCAAGTGCGTCTTCCATTGATTCTTGTAAATCGTAATACTTTGTTATCGTTCGGTATATATCATCTTTGGAAGCAATGCTCGTTTCAATTTGACAGCCCGTCACCATTCGCAATTCTTCAATCGCAAAGTAATCCATTGGATCCGCCATAGCAATCATTAACTTGTTGCCTTTTCGGTGAACGGGCATTAAGTTCGAACGCTTTGCCAATTCTTTTGGTACGAGTTGGGTGAGCTCTGGTTCAATAACGTGCTGACTTAAATGAATGCGTGGAATTCCTAGTTGTAATTCCAGCATTTCAATAAGTTGTTGTTCCGTGATCAGCTTTTGACTTATTAGAAAATCACCAAGCTTTTCCTCTCGACTTCGATTTGCAAGTGCCCATTCCAGTTGTTCAGAAGTAATCACTTTTGAGTCGACTAAGAGATCACCGATTCGTTTCCGCATTTCAAATCTCACTTCGCCACTCCATTCTTTTAATAAGAATCGGAAGTGATCAAATTCCCACCCTTATCGTACTCTTTGACAACAGATTCGTTGTCGTCTTTTTCTGTATTGTTATCGTTATTCGTTTCACCCGTGTTATTAGTCGAATCACCATTTGCATTTGTGTCGGTGTTTCCACCAGTAGTCGTTCCTGGAGTGTTTGTAGTCGCATCGTTCGTACTACCGTCAGGACCTGATTGACTAACTAGTGGTTCTAAAGAAGAAACTAAAACCACTTTGTTTTTTGGCGGGTAAAAATCACGACTTATTAGTTCGTCTTTTTCATAACTCCCATTAGTTATAGATCGGTAAACTTGTACCCGGTACCCATTTGCACCGTCTTCTTCGACTTTCTCTTGTCCAACAGCAAGATTAGGTGTCAATCTTTGAATCGTCCGCGGACTAATGAGTTCTTGATTCATAACTTTAATAGTTACTATCGTATCTGATTGCAGCGAGTACAACTCAATAGAAAGTCGGCCGCCATCTAGTGTTGAATAGATTGAAACGGGTCGATTTGTGTTGTTCACAAAAGCAAAGTCTTGGTTACGCTTGCTGTCAACTTTTGCTTCGACACCAAGCTGTAAGTAATTAGGGACTTTATTTTGCGAATGACGTTCTTTTATACTCAGTTCAGATTGTAAAACAGTGCTGTACAATGTCGATGCAACAAAATTTGCAGTTTCATCGTTATATGTTGTATTTGAATTCTCTAGTATTGCTAGAAGTGAAAATGTTTCACCATTTAATACCGTTGTATCGTTCAACGCTTCAACAATTTGAGGAAGACCACTTGCATTGACCTTCACTTCTTGAACCTCAAAAGAAATTCGGTCCATTACATCTTTCGTTAAAGGGACTTCTACTGGTTCAATTGCTCCGTATTTCAAAAAACTAGAATGTGTTTGAATAGCAGAAAGGGTTTCTTCTACATAAAATAACGGTGCTTCTTTCAATGCTTCTTCCACTTCGTTACTTAAGGTTAGTTCCAACAGGATTTGAGCGTTTGCTTCTCCGCCCCAAAATTTGTACCATGGTTTAGTCGTTATCGCCATGTAATGGTCAACCGTCTTGGTTATATCAAAGTCTATGTAACTACTTGGCATACTTATCTTTGCTGTTGTACCATGTATAATGATGTCATTTTGTTTCCACTTCTCTACTTCAGTCACAACTTGTGCTAGGATTTCAGACTTTTTTGTCGATTCAATTTCAATACCTGCGATTTGTCCTTTTGTACTTTCACTTTGTGCTAAGACAGCTGAAGAGGGATTCAACACTTGAGCTATAAGGACAAGCGCTAAGATAGACCATGTAATAATTGGGAAAAAATATTTTAATTTCAAAGTAAAACCTCCTCTACTTTAGAAAACACCTTATCGAATAATAAGTCAACTGTACCTAAAATGTCTATTATACTATTATTATACCCATTAAATAGTATTAAGCAACCACGATTTCGTTAAATCGCTCTCTATTTCGACAAATCGCCCCATCTTAATGGTTACTTATGCCCACCAAAGCAAGATAACTTTGATTAAAATCACAATGAGTTTATAGATTTGTATAAAAAAAACGTCAGTAAGCAACCGCTCATCTGACGTCCTAGTCCTTTTGACCTCTTTAATTCAGATACTTATTACTAATTGTTCCTCGTATACCCCAACTCGATTTCTACCAGCTTGTTTACCACCTATATACAATGCACGGTCAGCATTTCGCATAAGATTCTTGGCATCGATTGCATCGTCTGGAACAGCGGCTACACCGATACTTATCGTCATGCTTACTTCAACTGGTGAACGATCTTCCGATAAGTCTGGAACAACTGAAAATACCGTATTATTCACTTCTTTACGTATCGTTTCCGCTAAATTGATTGCGTATTCTTTCGATCTCTCAGGTAGTAAAATAACAAATTCCTCCCCACCATACCTAGCTAGTGTCTCCTCCGCACTCACATGCTTTTGTAATATCTCAGTAAGTCCACAGAGTAAGTCATTACCCGTTTCATGGCCATATGTGTCATTGACTTGTTTAAAGTGATCAATATCCATCATAAGGATAGACATTTTAGATATTTCCTTTGTATGATATCGAATAATTTCTTCATCCAACTTTGAATCAAGATACCGAAAATTATAAATCTTCGTTAATCCACAACGCATACTTTTTTCAATTGTATTTTCGAAATACCTTGCCTTTTCCAATGTAATCGATAAATAACCAGCCAAAATATCAATCAGTTCTAAATCAATTTGCTCGAATATATTCTTCTTTCTAGAGGTAAGTATTAAATATCCCGCCGTTCTATAATTCCTTATTACTGGCGCGGTAATGACACTTTCGATAGGTTGAGTAAACTCAATACCTTTAAGTTCTTTTCTCTCTTTTTTATTATGATAAATTTTTGAAGTTTGCTTATTAAACCCATTTGCTCCAACTCTACCTTGTAAGAATGAAATCCCCAGAACATTTCTTTGGATTTTGGATGACTCGATTCCCATTATTGGAATGCAATGGACATCATCTATAAGATCGACGACATATGCATTATCAAATGGAACAACTCCATTTAACTTCTTTAGGAACGTTTCCAATACCTCATCAATACTAAGCTGGTCCGCAAGCTCGTGTCCTATTTCTCCTGCAAAAGTAAGTCGAGCATTTAAATCATTTGATGTATCATACATTTTTACAACAATTAACAAAGTTAAAAATGGGATACCTACAAGAATCAATGAAATGTTTTGTAAGTATAGATCCAAGATATATAAAGATAAACTAAATGGTAGAACGATGACTGTAGCTATGTAATCCCACAACGCCCCTTGAGATCGAAGTGAATAAACTTGCTTATTCATAAAAAAGTGGAATTTGAGGACAATATTATTAATGAGCGTATAGGCTACTGAATAGATAAACCCCAAAACCAGCAATTGAGAAAAGTCGAGCATACCAACCTTTCCACCCAATCCATGAAATATTGCCGCACTTGCAATGGAAGAAACGACATAAATAGATGAATTTGCAGTGAATTTATACATTAAAGGCAATGCACTTTTTTCACTAAAAAGCAACACCACAAGACCTATTTGGATAAATAGCAGTTCTGCAAATACGCCATATTGAAAGAAGATAGCGAACGTAATCCACCGTTCCAATGAAATTGTAACAACATTAAATTTAATCGGTAAAAACATCGTACTAATTAAGAGTACAAAGAGTAATGACAGGTTTAACCAATCAAGCTCTCCTTTTGGAAAATAGGTGTAAACTATGTATACGGTTGGTGGAGCCACAAGTAACCATAATATGAATGATTGAACTTGCTGTTTTTTAGATACTTCCACTATTCCCCACCAACCTTCCTTTTATCTTACATAGCTCGCTACACGGTTCCGCCCAGTTTGTTTTGCCCCTAAGTAAAGCGAGCGATCCGCATTTCGAAGGATTGCTTTAGCTTCATCAGTATCAATCGGCGCAGAGGAAACGCCTACACTAATTGTTATATACACATCGATCGGCATCCTCTCTTCACCTAAATCTGGTGTAATACGGAACGGAAAACTTTCAACTTTTAAGCGAAGATTCTCGGCAAAAAATAAAGCAATCGTTTTGGACATACCAGGGAGAACATAAACAAATTCTTCACCCCCATACCTTCCAACAATTCCATCTTTCGGAAGCATTTCTTCGAATAAACGAGCAAGTTTCACGAGTATATCGTTACCACTCTGATGACCGTACATATCATTTATTTGCTTGAAGTAATCAATATCAAGCATCAGTATTGATAATTCCTCCAAATGTCCACTGTTTACCAAATCCATTTTTTCCTCGATTTCATTCTCAAGATATCTATAATTATACAGTTTAGTTAATGAGCATCGATTGCTTTGCTTTATTTTCAATTCAACATATCTCGCTTTTTCAACAGAAACTGTAAAATAAGAGCTTAGAAGGTCTAGAATCTTTAATTGATATTCCTCAAAACCATCTTTTCGAACAGATGAAATGAGTAGTACCCCCTCAACCTTTTGATTGCGAACAATTGGCAAACCTATAATACTCTCCATATCACTTGGTACATACCCATTCGCCAAGCCTTCCCATTCATTTCTATTGTAAAAGATTACGGGTTCATTTTTCAATAGTGTAATCCCTGCAACTCCTTGTCCTAGGAAAAATGTATCTTTCAAATTTTCTAGAATTTTTCCGTGTTCAATTGCACGTATTGGTTCTAACCACCCGTCCTTATAATCAAATAAATAGGTATATTCGGCATTAAACATTGATGAAACATTGTTAACGAAATGATCGATAACATCATCTTCTTTTAATTCCGCCGAAATCTCATGGCCAAACCCCCCCGCTTGGCGCAAGCTTACATTAATCTTTTCCGAGTTTTTATAAAGCCGAAATAGAATTGTAATAAAGAAAAATGGGATACCGAGTAAAAAGAAGGATGCAATGCCAATGTACTCCAATAGATAATACAGAGTTAATGCACATGGAAGAGTTACAATTACGATTCCAACACTAACGAGAAGATTTTTCTCTAAATAAATTGATTTCAACTTTAAATGATAAGCAAAGATAAATATGATTAGCTCATTTAATAATGTGTGTGTGAGTTGGTAGGCAAGCACTGCCAAGAGCAAAGGCCAAAAATCGAAAGTTCCGATTTTACCACCAGCTAAATGAAAAACACTTGCACTTATAATAGATAACAAGAAATAATACAATGAGTTTATAAAGAAGCGATCCACAACGGATAGTACTTTAGACTTTTTAAATAACGTTGCAAAAATAAAAATTTGCATTATTATCATTTCAATAGCGAGACCATATATAAGAAAGACAGGTACAGTCAACCACATAACTAAGAATACAGGTTTACCATTTCTATTAATCGGAATTAATACGGTTCCTATTCCCAATATCGTAAATAGGCCTATATAAAGCCAGTTAACACTCTGAGGTAATTGAGTTTGAAATATATATACCGTTCCAGCCGGTACAATTAGTAGCCACAATAGTAGGGCTAAGATGGAAAATCTATTAACCTTCTGCATCATAGCTACATTCACTCCTAAACCGTATTAACTCTTCATTTCAAATCGTAACGAAGTCAAAAGGTATAATGAACCTGTGACTATCGTCTTCGTTTTAGGTTCCCTATCTAGTATTATAGTATCATTTATAAGTTTTGTCACTCTTTTATTACTAAATTCGCAAAACTCCATTAGATGATCTCCTTTTGCTGCTTGATCATACGGAAAATCGATGAATGTGAACGACTTAGCCACTGAAAGCAATTCATCTAACGTACCTTTTATATCTTTTCCCTTCAGCATTCCTATAATAAAATCAACTTTTTCTCCAGGAAATTCAGTTCGAATTGTATTCGCAAGAACCTTCGCTGCTGCTGGGTTATGTGCGCCATCTAAAAAAAGATTCGGGTAGACTTTTTGAAATCTAAAAGGCAACTCTGTAGCTTGAAGTGCCATGTCTATGAGTGGGTCTACTAATTTAATTCCGGCAAGGCGAAGTGCCTCGATTGCAACTTCTGCATTTATCCCTTGATGTGCCCCTCGCATTTTACGATTCGTTGAATGATGTACCAAGGGAAATTGCTTGCCGTAGATGAATAAAGGACTTTTCTCCTTATTCGATTTGCTCTTTACTATTTTAAGCGCTTCCTCTGGAAGTTGTCCAATGACAACCGGTGTATCTTTCTTAATAATTCCTGCCTTTTCCTTAGCAATCTCTTGAATTGTCGACCCTAGAAATGCCGTATGATCGAGCGCAATCGATGTAATAACAGAAACAAGCGGTCTGGCGACATTCGTACTATCCAAACGCCCACCCATTCCTGTTTCAAGGAGGACATAATCAGGTTGAAGTCTTTCGTAAGATGTGAATGCCGCAACCGTTAGTAGTTCAAAATCCGTTAGCATTCCGTCTAGTCCTGCATCTTTCATATCTTTAAATGAACGGTTTAATTCTTCCGGAGAAATCGGTAAGCCATTGATTCTTATTTGATCGTGAATATCGACAATGGCCGGTGAAGAAAATACGCCTGTCGTATATCCATGTTGTTTCAAGAGTTCTTCCATAAAGGCAATCGTAGAGCCCTTTCCGTTCGTTCCGGCAACATGAATAATCTTTAACTTTTTTTCAGGATTCCCCATTTTTGCTAGAGCACTTTTAATGGCTTCAAGACCAGGTTTAATCGCATTTTCACTCGTTAGCATCCACCGATTTTTATATTCGTCAAGCTTTGGAATCATTAAAGCCCCTCCGTATGGTAAAATCTATTTAGAGTTAAATTATATCATGATTAGGAGAATTTATATGGTTAGTTGCTGGGTAATTTACAATGGAAGTTTAACAAGTGATAAATTCAGAGATCAAGCGGAGCTCATACAGGAAGCAGCTAATCGTGCGGGCGTACATACAGAAATAAAGAAAAACTATGAAGTTCTGATGAACCTAGAAAGTAATCTCACGGAACTGCCTGATTTTGTTGTGTTTCTTGATAAAGATACACTTCTAGCTACTTATTTAAAAAATCTTGGAATACCGGTATTCAATGATCCCGAAGTTATCGAAACTTGTGATAATAAAGCAAAACAGTATTTACAATTAGCAAAACATAACATTCCTATGCCTGAAACAATTATTGCTCCAAAAGTCTATTCCTCGTTCACAATAGTAGATTCGGGATATTATGAAAAAGTCCTGCAAAGTCTTGGACTTCCAATGATCATTAAAGAAGGCCATGGATCGTTTGGCATGAAGGTCTATTTAATAGAAACAGAAAAGGAATTTTACGCAAAAACCGATGAACTTCGTGGTGTGGATTATGTGTTCCAGAAATTCATAGCAACGAGCAGAGGACGAGATATTCGCGTAAACATTGTCGGCGATGAAATCGTTGCGGCGATGTATCGTTCCTCAGAAATAGATTTCAGGGCCAATATTACAAATGGCGGAGTTGCGGAAGCGATTGAATTGACTGAGGAACAAAAACAATTATCGCTGAGCGCTGCACATGCTGTTGGTGCCGAATTCGCAGGAGTGGATCTGTTGTTTGGAGAAAATGAAAAGCCGCTAGTTTGCGAAGTGAATGCAGCCGCTCATATTCGGAACATTTACAACGTGACCGGCATCAATGTTGCGGATGCAATGATTGCGTATATTTTAAGGAAACTTCAATGAAGGGCTATGTGTATTACACAGAGATTGAGTCAGTGAGAAATCAGTTGTTTATTGAGGATTTGATTAATGAAGCAGAAAAAATTGGAATTGACTTGCGGTTGCTGATTGGTGAGGAAGTTCCTTCTCAGGATGCATCCTTTATCCTCTACCGCGACAGAGATTCTAAACGTGCATTCGAATTTGAAGCAGAAGGATTTCGGCTGTTCAACCGTTCTGAAGTTAATAAAATTGCTAATAATAAGTTACGTACGTTTGAACTTGCTACTTTACTTGGCGTTCCTGTTCTACCTACAAAAAGAGTCCGCAAAATAGAGGAAATCAATTCATACCCTGTTGTTTTAAAAACAGTAGACGGACACGGTGGCAATGAAGTTTTTCTTTGCTCTACTGAAGCGGATGCTGATAAAGTTTTTGACTTGTTCACTTCTAATGAGCTCATCGTACAGCCTTATATTGAGTCGGGCGCACGTGATATACGAGTTTTCATGATTGGTGAAGACGTTGTCGGTGCGGTCAAAAGGACTGGCAACGGTTCGTTCAAATCCAACTATACCCTAGGCGGTTCGGTTGAAAAGTACGCCCTATCGAGTTCACAAGAAAAGGATGCAAAAACCATAGCACGTGCAATCAAAAGTGATTACATCGGGATCGATTTTTTATTGTTACCCGATGGTAGTTGGTTGTTAAATGAAATCGAGGATCCTGTTGGTGCACGATCTTTTTATTCAACACATGATGAATCGATTGCGCAAGCTCTTATGCTTCATATTAAAAAGCAAATAAGCATTCACACTGAATAGTTATAACTCAGTGTGAATGCTTATTTTAACTTTATGTAGAATACATTTCTAATAGATAATTAATGATATAATTAGGTACTGGTTGCATTCTACCAGATCTAGTAAAAAATCAGACGAGGTGATCGTATGTTCAAATCTGTTAAGCTCTATACGAATAAAATAAAGTCACTAAGACGTTTTTACGGAAATATATTAGAATTGCCCATTTCTGAATCTAGCGATACACAATTCACAGTAACAATCGGCGAATCCCTTCTTACGTTCTCATATACGGATCAACCTGCTTTTTATCATTTCGCCATTAATATTCCTGGCAATCAATTTTCGATGATGAAGTATTGGATCCAGGACTTAATCCCACTGAACCGTGATGAAAGTAGAGACGAAGTATACTTTTCAAGTTTCGACGCGGATTCAATGTATTTTGAAGACCCAGCAGGAAATATTGTAGAGTTGATTGGTCGAAGACATCGAGATTTATTTGGGGAAGTTTCGACTGCATCTTTTCTCAATATAAGTGAAGTTAGTATTACGACACCGAATATTATGGAGGTTGGTGAACAACTCCAAGACTTTGGAATTCCACTTCGAGGCGCAACTGAAATTATTCCGAACACAGTAAACTTTTTGGGGAAAGAGGATACATTTATAGTTCTTGTGAAACCAAATCGAAAATGGTACTTTTCTAAGAGATTTTCAGAGACGTATCCACTTGAAATTGTGCTGAATGATGGGAAGCAGATTGTGTTGGATGCAGAGGGAAAACTAACACTTTAGTGGTTATCTGGAAAAAAATCCCGCATAGCCCCAATAGGCTGTGTGGGATTGTTAAGTTGCGTGGATGACTTTAGTCAACCCACTAATGTTTTAATCTTCGCTAGGCATATTTCGATTATATTTTCCAATTCTTTATTTTCTGAGATTCTTTCTTTCAACACAATGTTCCTTGCTGTAATGTCCATGCTCTTCAGTTGATCTGTTAAGATAACACCATTTATTGAAAGTGTTTTGGGTAATTCAACCTCATAACTATACCCTTTTATTTCACTTGTAATTGGACAAACAATTACAAGACCCGAAGCAGCATTATATATCCTTGGAGAAATAACAATCGCGGGTCTATGTGCAGCCTGTTCGGACCCTTTTTGTGGATTAAAGTTTAGCGTCACAAGGTCACCTCTATCCGGAATATAGCTCAAATTAATTCATTTCCCAAGGATTCGCCGGTATCAATGGATGAATGTTTATTTTCTTCTGTTATTTTTGATACTAATTCTTCCAGTGTGTAATGATTCTTCACCGGTTCTAGCGTGATTATATGATCATTAGCATACATATTTATTTCGGAACCTTCTTTAATCCCCAACTTATCTGCCATAGATTTAGGAATACGTACACCTAGACTATTGCCCCATTGACTCACTTTAGTAACCAATTGAATCACCCTTTCATCATTTTACCTTTCATACATTATAACATCCCTTCTTCCTTTTGTATATCTAAGTATATACAAAAGGAATAGCGATTTATTCTGATTTGGGTTATTTGAATGAGTGGCTGGCAGCGTTTGATACACCTATTAGCACCACAGGAAATCCAAAAGCACTATGCACGCTTTTTTAATTTGTGCGAATGACTGGCACCGTTCTATATTGCTTTTTACAATGGACCCGACTTATTTGTTATCTCTAAGCTTTTCGATTGCTCCTTTATCAAGATGGGTTACTTTGGAGATGAATTCAATCGAAGAACCTTCTTTTAACATTTCAAGAACAACTTCTCTTTTAGCTTCTTCTATTCCTTTCTGGATGCCTTGTTCCAGTCCTTGTTTAATTCCTTTTCGAATTCCTCGTTCTTCCCATGAGTTGGGCAGTTTTGTGAATTCTTCTGCGTTCTCCATTTGGCTAATTTCTCTCATGAATTCTTCCTCCTCTTTTTGATTTAACTTCAAATAGTTTTCAAAAAAGTCATTTATAAACCTTGCACGTGCAGGGTTTAACTCCATTCGTACCATCATACGTAAAAACTCTATTTTTACTTGTACTCTCTCTTTTTTCTTGTATCCCATTTTACTTAACAATGCTGCCGCTACAGGGTTATCTGAATTTAAAAAATCCCGCCAGTTCTTCTTCTTTAATTCTAACATAAGAAAATTAAAGGTTAACACGTGAAAAGAGGGAAACTCGATGGTAAACTGACTTTTTTCTGTCCGATTATAATCATAACTGAATACGGCAATGGGTAATATCGGCATTCTGTATTTATTGTAAAGCAAACCAAAATAATTATACATCCGCTGATTGAAATCTGATTGGTAGGAACTTTGTGGTTCTATATGAACGATGATTAGCGTATTCGTGCCTTTCAACTTTGCCTGAATGACAATATCGACCCGACGATTTTCACCTTCAAGTAGATCGGTATATAATTCCTCCGACAATGGCTGTATCGATTCAAAGTCGATATCTGCACGTTGTTCCGGAAAAAACACTTCCATGAACTCAATAAAAAAGTGGTTGATTAACTCTTTGAATAACTGATCGTGATTCATGTTCTTCTTTTCAGCGACGAATTGCGTTCGTTCACTTAATAGGGGATAGGGTATCGAAGTCTCTTTCACACGCCCCATTACCACCATTCTAACACATCCCTTCATTCCATTTTCTGATTTATGAATTTACTTAAACTATAGCAAATATACGAACAAAGAACAAACATTCCCATTTGTTTCTCATGGATTATTTAACTTTTTCACAGGAAGTGAAATTAGCATAACAACACCTTTAATAGGGGAGATTAGCGAACAACTTCAGGACTTCGGCATTCCGCTTCGCGGAGGAACTGAAATCATGCCTAAAATAGTGAACTTTTCAGGTAAAGACGATACGTTTATCGTCCTTATTAAACCAAATAGAAAATGGTATTTCTCTAAGAAATCCTCAGTTACTTATCCACTTGAGATTGTATTGAATGATGGAAAGCAGATAGTAATGGAGGAAGAAGGTAACATAATACTTTCTTAAAAATGACTCTAGTTGAGATGTAAAAGGTAGTCAGACTACTTCATCATATATTTCTGCTATCAAAGTGTGTGATGCAAATCATCTAACGACTGCATTAGCATATTAAAATAACAAACCACAAAGAGCCCCTTGACCAATTTGATCAGGAGCTCTTTGTATAAAAGAGTTGGAAGAATAGTGTCTTTTGAAAGTACCTGTGCAATAAACAACAACGAACAATTCAGACTTTTGTATATACATACAAATCCGACGACTTTTTCAGTATAGACCTAATAAATATGTAATTGTAGTGTATATTCTGATTAGTTTCACGCTCAGGTACCTAACACTAGCGTTGCGTAGGTGTAAAAATATGTAAAATGCCCTTAATAAGGATTTATTCTAAGTAGTTTAATAACTTGCTAAAATACAAAAAAACTCCTAATGTAGGTAAGGAAATGACGACTAAATCAGTTCCCTACACTATCAAAAAGGAGCTCTACCATGACCAGTGTAAACCAAAATTTAGTCTTTCGTCAATACTTATCTAATTTACCAACAAACATTTTAGCTTGCCCGCTCATGAACTATGATGCCAAAAAACTAACCGACTTTTCAGTCGTAAAAATATTTATTATGGCAAGTCTTTGCAAGTGGGATAGTCTTAGGATAATCGATACCGGTATCCGATCAAAAAAAGAGTTTCAGAAAGAAATTGGGGTTAAATCTATCATTCATTCGCAAATAAACCGGCGTTTAATTGATTTAAATACTGCTGATTTGGCGGACTTACTTAGTCGATTAGCCCAACAGTATTGGAGACTAAAAGGTAACGCCAAAGGACTCAATCCCAATGTTGGCCCCCTTCGAATAATTGATGGAACTTATGTTAAATTGCCAAAGAATGCATTAAATTGGACTGCAATCTCTAAAGATTCCTGCGGAATCAAGTTGCATGTACGTGTTGTTGCTGCCTCTGCGAATAGTATATTTCCCGAAAAGATGATTCCATCAACCGGGAATGTAGCTGACTCCGACGCTGTTAATCACATCATTGATGCTGATGGTGCCCTGTATGTTATGGATCGCGGCTATGCCCATAAAACAAAAATGGGTGGATGGATTGAAAGAGATGTACAATTTCTCGTTCGTATAAGAAAGACCTTTAAGATGGAAACGTTGAAGTCTTACGAACCTACACATCCTAAAGTTACAAAGAACGAATTGGTATCAATACTAACGCGAGAAGAACCTGTTCGGTATATCGAATTCATTGACGATGATGGGATACCTTTTCATTTGATTACAAATCGGCTGGATTTGAGTGAGGAAGAGATTCTTGAGGCTTATAAAAATCGCTGGTATGTTGAGCTGTTTTTCAAATGGCTCAAACAGCACGTTAAGGTCAGCCATTTATTTAGTCATTCTCCCGTTGGCATTTGGAATCAAATGTACATTGCATTGATTACCTGCGCACTGGCTGAGATCATGAGACTTATTCATCAACCGACCAAAAACAGTTGGACATTCTTAAGCACGGTGCAACAATTCCTTTTCTCATCGATAAATGCGCTAGTGAAGGACTTCAATCGAAGGTTAAGAAAGAGCAAGGGACGGCAAAAAGTACCGAAAACAAAGCCTAAAACCATTCGGTTTGGAGAAGATTTCGCCATTGTTAGCCCAATCACGAGAAAGCATTTTATCGACAAAGAGAAAGCAAAGAAGCAGAAAGAAAAAGAGTAAAAGATGAAATTGAGACAATAAGTATATGTAAAAAAAGGGAACTGATTTGGTCTTTTGAGGACCTGTTCCCTTTTTTAAATTTAATGTCTTGACCGGGATGGTAAGAAATTCAATAAATTGTATATGATGGATGCTATGCAACGCTAGTGGGTACCTAAAACTATTGCTCTATTTGTTGTTTAGTTAATAAAAGAGTTTTTGCTTTATAGTTTTTGATCTCATGTTCTGTTGATGATGACGGTTTATCAAAAATGTCCGTGTTTATATAGCCATCCCCTTGTCCGGAATTGGAAATTTTAATATTCCCTGATCCAGTCATATCCTTTGTAACTATAGCCCCTTTTATATCAACGGAACCAGAGGCAACAAATTTACTATCTGGCAAGTAAAATATTTGTCCATTCGTTTTATTATCCCCAGCCAAAGTAACAGTATTTTCACCAAGAACAACAATATTTCCATAAATCGGACAGCCACTATTTGTTAAGTTTGCATCCTTCACATATATGTTAGCTTCGATTTTACAGTTACTCCAATTCGATAAAATAGGAGGCGTTTTTTTGTCATTTAAATCATAAATAGTTGTATCAAAATTGCTTCTTTTATTACCATTCGAATCTTTATCTTGAATAATCTTACCTAATGATAGCGAGTCCTTAACATATATATTAAGCTTTCCATTTCCTTCAATATGAATATCACGGTTATTCATATTAAGGGTATTGAAATAAAGAGAATAAACGGCTTCCTCGCTTGACTTCGGAAGTTTTATGTTAACTTTATCATACTTATTATAATTAAATACATCGAAATGTAATTCATTATTTGAGTCTGTAAATTCAATTGACTCAGAACCACCAGGTAGGTTGGTTGAATCTTTACGAAATTTTGCATCAGGTATTACAGGTTTAAATTTTTCATCATCTAGATCTGTGCAATCAATGTCATTATATAACTCAGAAACATCAACTAATTTATTAAGACCATTAAATCCATTAACAGGTTTTGGCAATTCTTCAATAGAAACATTTTGTCTAACATTATTGTACTTATTTCCATTTGTATTTACATTTTCAGAAGATAATATTTCATTTGCTTTAACCTGACCATTCGAAATGGTAATTCCACCTTTTGAAACAATATCCCCCGAAACCTTGGGTTGACCAGTAATCTTTATTTTCTTAGTTGCGTAAAGTTGCCCAGTAATTTCTGGATGGGTACTTATATCAATTATTGAATCAGAAAAAACATTCCCTTTTATGGTCGGATAACCGGTAAAAGTAATATTCCCAAGTGCTAAAAGGTTATTATCAATTTTCATTGAATTTGAAATTTCTACTGTTCCATTTGAATGAACACTACCCTTAACAGTTGCAGAATTACTAACTTTGATATCGCCAAGGGCAAATAGGTCCCTTCCAATAGTTGTTGCGTTTGTTATATTAACCGAACCATTCGAATAAACTCCACCACCAATAGGAGCCGAGTTTGTAATTGACAGGTTATTCCCGTAAGAATAAATATTCCCGCCAATACCACCATCTTCGCCGCCCAAACTTAAGGTACTATCTTTTTTTAATATTATATCGCCTTCAACTTTTACGGTACCACTAGTAGTTGCGCTATTAAAATAGCCATTCGCACATGCTTTAAATACCCCACTTTCAGTGGAACCTGAGCCATTTTGACTAATTACATCCGTTTCTAGATCATGACCGAAAGCTACAACAACAAGCTGTGATATTGTTCTAGTTTTACCATCTATATTGCCCACCGAAGTAATAATATAAGTATTATCTTCATTTTCTTTTGGTATTAAACTTACTGTAGCGGTTGGTTTGCCATTACCTTCAAATTGGCGTTCATATTCGATTTCAACATTCGGCTGATTCGTACTTATATATGTTCCTATTTCATTCCTAGCGGATTCCAAAAATCTATTTTCAAAACTTTTTTCTATCAAAAATGATTCTTTTTGTTCCGGCTTAATAATTTCTTGATATTGTTTGTCAACATCATTGAAAGATTTTATTGCAAGATCATTAATTTGAGCTCGGACCTCTGTCAGTCCCGCTTCTGCTATATAGTAAACAGATTGGTCGTCACGTTCTCCTGTTGAGATTTTAAGAGAATTTGAGGCAACAGTAGTAATGCCTAGACCAAGTACGGATAAAACAATTAAAACCATTAGTACACCAACTAGTGTAAAACCCCGACTGTTTAAAGAATGCAGCCCAACTTTCATATTAAATCCCCCTTTTAATCACAATTTGAGTTTCTACTTTCTTATTCGATTTATTTACTATTGATATTTTCCACTTACTGTTGGGATTTGTTTCTTCTATTTCAAAATCCGTAATATCTTTGACTAAAACAGACCCATTACTAGTTATTGATTCATTAGCTTTATCAAATTTATAAATGACGTCATCTAGACTAAATTCAGTATCGCTTAACCAAATTGGGGTTTCAGATTTCCTAATTTCTTTTGTAATCACCTTTAATGCATAACTAATATCGTACAACCCTTCAGCTTTTCCAGATTGATTTTTATATTGTTTTTGGCCAAATAAATGAGTGTTAGAAATCAAAATTATTATCAATGCTCCTATTACAATCACAGCAAGTACTTCAACTAATGTTAGGCCCTTTTCATTGTTCTTGGACTTCTTCATGGTTGATTGACCTCCCAAACTATTAAGTTTTGCATTTTTGCTCGGGGTGTATTTTTCGGCGCAGTTTCGTAAGCCTCTATAATTACAAACTTCATAGACTCGAGGGTTTTCTCTAACCTTAATTCAATTCTAATATTCTCATTTACAATTTCTTTTTTATACTTAAACCATTCTCTTCCATTCTCTACAATAGTAGACGGTGGATCCGGGTATCCGACACTTTTAATTGCTGTATCAATTGCCTCATCTGAAATTGAACCATTGATTTTCCGTACACTATAAATATTCTCCATCTCAGTCTGCGCAATATACGTCGCATCCACAATTTCCTCGGAAGCTTTATTAGTTTTAGCGGATTGCAAAAACATCATCATAAAAGTTGTAATTAATAAGGTTAAAATAACAATCGATGCAACGACTTCAACAAGCGATAATCCATTTTCATTCATTCGCGTTTTGTGTTTATGTTTCGTCATAAGCACCATCCTTTTTATATTCAATCATTGTTTTATTTAGTATTATAATTATGACTAATCCATTCTACCTAACTAATATAATTTATTACTATCTATTAGCCTTATTTGAATCTATTCTACCACACTTCACAGGAAAAATTCACTAATTAAATTACTATTTCTTGGTGTATTTAATATATTCATAGAAGGCTATGGGACATTATTATCTCTTTTTCTACAAATTCCAATTAAACCAAGTAAATTAACTTAAAAAGGCATCTTGCCAGTCGCATATTCCGACTAACAAGATGCCTTTTCATGGTTAGTTTAAAGTTCTTTCAATTCCTGCATACGCTTCTCAACAATCGCATATTTCTCAAGATAATCCTTTTCTTTTGCACGTTCTTCTTCAACGACTGCTGCTGGAGCATTGGATACGAAGCGTTCGTTCGATAATTTTCCTTGAACGAGTTTCACTTCACCTTGCCATTTTTTCAGTTCTTTTTCCAAACGAGCAATTTCTTCGTTGATGTCAAGGAGTCCTTCGAGTGGCAAGAATAGTTCTGCTCCTGTTACGACTGCTGACATTGATTTTTCTGGTGCTGAGATTTCTTTTCCAATTGTTAGTGTTTCCGGGTTACAGAAACGCTCAATGTACGCACGGTTTGATTCCAAAACAGTTACCGTACTGTCGTCTTTTACTGAAATATAAAGTGGTACTTTTTTACTCATTGGAGTATTCACTTCTGCACGAATGTTACGAACCGAGCGAATAATGTCCATGAGTAATTTCATTTCTGTTGCACGTGTTTTATTGGACATGGATTCGTCTACAACTGGCCAAGGAGCAATCGTGATCGATTCGCCTTCATGCGGTAGGTTCTGCCAAATTTCTTCTGTGATGAACGGCATGAACGGATGTAGCAAACGCATTGTGTTGTCGAGTACGTGAGCTAAAACCGAGCGTGTCATGAGCTTAGCCGCCTCGTCTTCACCTTGCATTGGCAACTTAGCCATTTCGATGTACCAGTCACAGAAATCATCCCAGATGAAGTTGTAAAGCGCACGTCCGACTTCACCAAACTCATATTTATCGGCAAGTTTCGTTACTTGGTCAATCGTTTCATTCAATCGTGTTAAGATCCAATCATCCGCGACGGACTTTTTACCAGATAAATCGATTTCTTCAAATTTCAAGCCATCCATGTTCATCAAAGCAAAACGTGATGCGTTCCAGATTTTGTTGGCAAAGTTCCAAACGGATTCAACTTTGTCCATTGAAAACTTAATGTCTTGTCCTGGAGAAGCACCTGTTGAAAGTACATAGCGAAGTGCATCGGCCCCGTATTTTTCAATAACGTCCATTGGATCTACACCGTTATCAAGTGATTTGGACATTTTTCGTCCTTCCGAATCACGTACAAGTCCATGAATTAACACATCGTCAAATGGACGTTTTCCTGTGAACTCAAGTCCTTGGAAAATCATGCGTGACACCCAGAAGAAAATGATGTCATATCCTGTAACAAGTGCATCTGTTGGGTAATAGCGTTTAAACTGTTCGCTCTCCTCATCAGGCCAGTCCATCGTCGAAAACGGCCATAATGCAGATGAGAACCATGTATCTAATACATCTTCATCTTGTTTCCAGTTTTCGATATCTTTAGGAGCTTCTGTACCAACGTACAATTCGCCTGTTTCGTTATGATACCAAGCGGGTATTTGATGTCCCCACCAAAGTTGACGCGAGATACACCAATCATGCACATTTTCCATCCATCTGAGGTACGTATTTTCAAATCGACTTGGAACGAAGTTGACTTTATCTTCCCCTTTTTGCAATTCAATTGCTTGATCCGCTAAAGGTTGCATATTAACGAACCATTGAGTTGATAAATAAGGCTCAACGACTGCGCCGCTTCGTTCAGAGTGTCCTACAGAATGGAGATGCTCTTCAATTTCGAACAAAACATCCATTTCTTGAAGGTCTTTAACAATTTCTTTTCGGCAATCAAACCGGTCCATATCTTTATATTTGCCAGCACGTTCGTTCATTGTACCGTCTTCATTCATCACCAAAACGCGTTCTAAATTATGGCGATTTCCAATTTCAAAGTCATTTGGATCATGCGCAGGTGTGATTTTTACAGCACCGCTACCAAATTCCATATCGACATAATCGTCTGCAACAATGGGAATTTCACGATTGACGATTGGTAAGTTTACCATTTTCCCGATCAGATGTTTATAGCGCTCATCTTCAGGGTGAACTGCAACTGCAGTATCTCCAAGCATTGTTTCTGGGCGAGTTGTAGCAATTTCGATACTTCCGGTTCCGTCTGTTAGTGGGTAACGCATATGATAGAATGCACCCTGCACATCTTTGTGGATAACTTCAATGTCAGAGAGTGCCGTTTTCGTTTTGGGATCCCAGTTAATAATGTATTCACCGCGGTAAATAAGCTTTTTATTATATAGTTTTACAAACACTTCTTGAACAGCTTTTGAAAGACCTTTATCGAGTGTGAATCGTTCACGTGTGTAGTCAAGACCTAAACCAAGTTTGCCCCATTGTTCACGAATATGAGAGGCATATTCTTCTTTCCAATTCCATGTTTCTTCAATGAATTTCTCGCGCCCTAAATCATACCTAGTTTTTCCTTCTGAACGAAGCTTTGCCTCAACGCGTGCTTGTGTCGCAATACCCGCATGGTCCATTCCTGGAAGCCATAGCGCGTCATAGCCTTGCATACGTTTCATACGTGTCAATATATCTTGAAGTGTTGTATCCCACGCGTGACCGAGGTGTAGTTTTCCAGTTACGTTTGGTGGAGGAATTACGATTGTATAAGGCTCTTTATCACTTTCAGGTTGTGCTTCAAAATACTTACCTTTAAGCCACCATTCATAGCGACCTTCTTCGACAGTTTTCGGATCATATTTTGTTGGCATTGTTAATTTTTCTTCCGACATTTTTGTTCCTCCTTTAATTCAGTTCGTGATAACATTCAATTGATTCAAGTGGGATTATTTACCAGTAAAACAAAATAAAAAAACTCCTATCGCCTTAAAGGACGAAGGAGTTGTTCGCGGTACCACCTTTATTCGTGCATAGGAAAAAACCATGCACCTCATACGTTCATAACGGCTTCAAACCGGTTTCCACTACTATAGACATTTTTCATCCAACAAAAAGTGTCCGGTTCACAGAAACTGCTCGCGGGTGACATTCAGCAAATTGTTAGCGGGTCCTTTCACCAATGGTACCCTCTCTTTAGCAAACAAATTTACGTACTATCCCGTTCATCGCATCAATATGCAGTTACCTATAGTATATCGGAACTGCATTCTGCTCGTCAAGTAAATCAAGAAAGGATCGTGTCATGAGAAGAGGATATAACCCTTACTTGCTCCCACCATGGCTTCGGAAAACAAGATTTTTTTGTAAAGGCTGTATTATTCCACTTGCCGTTTTTCAATTGTTGCGTTTATTATTTCTTCCAACGGCTGGGGATTTTCTGCTGTTTTGCCTACTCGCCGGGCTCGCTTTCGCGCTTCACAAAAACATCATTTGACCGAAATAGTGTAGCTGAGAGTCCATCTTGTAATTCTCCAATAAACGAAAGCACTTCGTCGTCAGCATTTATCGAGGATTTATTAATTATCGCGATGGCTGTTTGAACCGCTTCTGATTCGGCAACTGCTTCTTCTTCAACTTCCGCCGTTTCAGGAACGAGTGCGACCGCTTCTGGATACGAACATTCGACATTCCAAACAACTCCAAAAACGCCTTGTCCGTCAACCTCTGACTTCGAATGTTTAACAACAACATCAAGAGGCGTCCCCGCTTCTGCCGGGAGATCGATATTCAACGGAACTGCATATTCAAAATAACCAACTTGCTCTTCAAGGTCGACGTCGTCTACGAGTATTACTTTTTCAGACAATTCTGCAGCACGTTCGCCTTCGTTGAATGAAACATTTGCAGCAATATGATAAATCCCTGTCAGACGGACGGCGTCTTCATCTCGTTCTTCCGTAAATCGTGGTGTGACACTAATCGCTACAGCCTTTGCTGGAATACCCGCAAACTCAGGAAAGGCAAATTGTTCTTTCATTTCCCATTGAACAGTTTTCATATAATTCCTCCTTCATATTCCTTCACTCACAATTGTATGCGCGAATCGATATCCTTAGAAGGAGGTGGGGGTTAATTATGGGAGTGGGGTTGGTTGGCCTATCGGCGGATTTGGTTGCACTAAGAGTGGACTTGGTTGAGCTACGATCTAGTTTCGTTGCACTCCGTGATTTTGGTTGTACAATGAGCGAGTTTGGTTGAGCTATGAGCGAACTTCGTTGCACTCATTTAATTTGTTGGACTACGACCTGATTCGTTGAACTACGAGCTGGCTTTGTTGCACTACATAAACTTTGGTTTAGCTACGAACTAGTTTCGTTGCACTCCCGAATTTTGGTTGTACAACGAGCGAGTTTTGTTTCACTACGAACGGACTTCGTTGCACTCAGTTAATTTGTTGGATTACGATCAGACTTTGTTGCTCTCCATTGTTTTGTTTGAACTCCATAAAATTTGGTTGTACTACGAGCGGGCTTGGTTGTAGTACATAAACTTTGGTTGAGCTATGACCTAGTTTGGTTGCACTCCATAGTTTTCGTTGTACTACGATGGAAATTGGTTGCACTACGACCGTACTTCGTTGCACTCAGTTAATTTGTTAGATTACGATCAGACTTTGTTGCTCTCCATAGTTTTGGTTGAACTCCATAAAATTTGGTTGCACTACAAACGAGCTTTGTTGTACTACATAAACCCTGGTTGAGCTACGACCTATTTTTGTTGCACTCTAGAATTTTGGTTGTACTACGAGCGAGTTTGGTTGCACGACAGGCGGACTTCGTTGCACTCAGTTAATTTGTTGGACTACGATCAGACATTGTTGCTCTCAATAGTTTTGGTTGAACTCCATAAAATTTGGTTGTACTACGAACGAGCTTTGTTGCACTCCGTAAACTTTGGTTGCACTAGGACCAGACTTGGTTGGTCTACGACGTAGTTTAGTTGCGCTCCATAGTTATTGTTGGACTACGAGCTAACTTGGTTGCACTACACAATATTTTCGTTGTACTACGAGCCAGCTTCGTTGCACGACCGCCCTCACACGCCCCTCCCCACCATCAAAAACCCAACCAAAAAAGCCTTCCCCGAAAATTAATTCGAGGAAGGCTTTATAATTTTACTTTGCAAGTTTCGCAAATACTGTATGGAATGCTTCGACCGTTTTAGCGATATGCTCTTCGGTATGGGCACTTGATAGGAACATGCCTTCAAACTGTGATGGGGGAATAAAGATTCCTTCTTCTGCCATCAGTTTAAAGTATTCAGCAAAGAGTGTTAAATCCGATGTTTTGGCTTGATCGTAATTCGTTACTTTTTCGTTTGTGAAGAAGAAACCGATCATTGAACCCGCTCTGTTGACTGTGTGTGGAATGTTGTATTTTGTTGCTGCTTCACGGAAACCTGCTTCCAGCTGATCGCCCAATTTAATGAATTGGTCGTAGGATGCGGGTGTTAGTTTTTTAAGTGTTTCAATTCCAGCTGTCATTGCAAGTGGGTTTCCAGACAATGTACCCGCTTGGTAGACTGTGCCTGATGGCGCGACGTTCTCCATGATGGATTTTTTCCCACCATAAGCCCCTACAGGAAGCCCTCCGCCGATTACCTTGCCAAGACATGTCAAGTCCGGAGTGATGCTGTAATGACCTTGTGCGCAGTTGTAACCTACGCGGAAGCCTGTCATTACTTCATCAAAAATAAGGATTGTTCCGTTCTTTTCTGTAAGTTCACGAAGGCCTTCTAGGAAACCTGGTACTGGAGGCACGACGCCCATATTCCCAGCAACTGGCTCTACGATAACCGCAGCCAAGTCGTCACCGAATTCATCAAAAGCGACTTTAACGCTTTCTAAATCATTGTAAGCAACTGTAATTGTATTTTTAGCAACAGATTCTGATACGCCCGGGCTATCCGGAAGTCCAAGTGTCGCTACACCAGAACCTGCTTTAATAAGCAATGAATCCGCATGTCCGTGGTAACATCCTTCAAACTTCAGAATCTTGTCACGGCTAGTCACTCCACGTGCTAAGCGAAGCGCACTCATCGTAGCTTCAGTTCCTGATGAAACCATACGAACCATTTCCATTGATGGGACACGTTCAATAACCAAATTTGCCAGTTCGTTTTCAGCGAGTGTTGGTGCACCAAAACTTGCTCCGGTTTCAGCAACACGTTGAATACCTGCTACTACGTCTGGATCACTATGACCGAGAATAAGTGGTCCCCATGACAATACATAGTCAATGTATTCGTTGCCATCAATGTCTGTAATGACCGCACCTTTTCCACTTGCCATAAAAATTGGATCCATGTTGACGGATTTAAATGCACGTACAGGTGAGTTCACACCGCCCGGCATTAAATTTACAGCTTCTGAAAAAGCTTTCTTAGAGTTTTCATACGTATTCGTCAATTACTTCTCCTCCAACCAGCGTGCTGCATCTTTAGCATGATAGGTCATGATGATATCTGCTCCCGCACGCTTTATACTTGTCAACGTTTCGAGTACGACTTCTTTTTCATTGATCCAACCGTTTAGCGCTGCCGCTTTAATCATTGAGTATTCTCCACTCACGTTATAAGCAACAACGGGCAGCGTAAAGTTATTTTTCACGTCACGAATAATATCTAAGTAAGAAAGTGCTGGCTTAACGATTAAGAAATCAGCACCTTCACTGACATCAGATTCCGCCTCGCGCATCGCTTCGATACGGTTTGATGGATCCATTTGGTACGTCTTTCGGTCTCCGAACTGCGGCGCTGAGTGAGCTGCGTCGCGGAAAGGACCATAATAAGCCGATGTATATTTAACCGCATACGACATGATTGGAATATCTTCAAATCCAGCGTTATCCAAACCTTGACGGATTGCTGCAACGAAACCATCCATCATATTAGACGGTGCGATGATATCAGCGCCTGCTTCTGCTTGGCTTACAGCTGTGCGTGTTAACAGTTCCAATGATGAATCGTTCATCACTTTGCCGTTTTCGATAATTCCACAGTGTCCATGGTCCGTATATTGACAAAGGCATGTATCGGCAATAACAACAAGTTCAGGATGACGTTCCTTCACAAAACGAGTCGCTTTTTGAACGATTCCTTCAGCAGCATACGCTTGAGTTCCAAGTGCATCTTTCACATTTGGTATACCGAATAAGATAATTGACGGAATCCCAAGTGATACAACTTCATCTACTTCAGTTGCTAGATGATCAAGAGATAATTGGAACACTCCCGGCATTGATTGGATTGGATTTTTTACATCTTCTCCTTCAACAACAAATATCGGATAGATAAAGTTCTCTTTTCGTAAAACGGTTTCTTGAACCATCGAACGTAGTCCACTTGTACCGCGTAAGCGTCTATTTCTTCTAAAATGTAAGTTGCTCATTTGCTTTCATCCTTTTCATTTGACGAGTTCTAATACCAAGTCTTTCAATGTGTACACATCGGGCCTAACGTCTACGGATGCACCTGCTTCAATAAGTGCACGTTCCGTTACATGACCAATTGCTCCAATTTTAAAGCCGTTCCAACCTGTAGTCGGTGCAATTTCTTCGGAAAATACTTTGACCGCAGATGGACTTGCAAATAAAATTGTGATCTTTTGATTCTCACGTAGCAACTCTTTAAGCGCATCAACATTTTGAGTTGCTTTTTCCGTAGTATAAACTGTCCATTCATCAACTTCAAATGGTAGTTCTTCTTTAATCGTAACTCCTGCAATTGAACCTCTAAGAAAAAGTAAACGGCGCAAATCATTTTCAGTTGGTTTGAATTCTTTGACGAACACATCCGCACTGAACACGCTGGGGATAAATTGAACCGTAAACCCAATCTTCTCAAGCGCGGCAGCTGTACGTGTTCCGATTGCCGCAATGTTGGAAGGAATCGCATCCGGATCCATTCCAAATCGCTTGATTTTTGCATCAAATGCTTCGACCGCACTTTGACTTGTGAAAATAAGCCAATCATACGTTGGACATGCTTCTAGCCGTAATTTATCCGTAGACTCCGTCAACTCTGCTACTTGAATAAGTGGCAAAGAAACAGGCTTGCCTCCATATTGCGCTACAATTTCGTACACATCTTCCGATTTCGGTGTGCCTGTAAAGATGATTGTCTCATCTTTCAACGATTGACCGTTACGCATCCATCTCTGCCTTTACTTTCTCGATGACTTCAGAAGCACCTTCAGCGCGCAATGTTTTCGCAACTTCTTTTCCAGCATTCACTGGATCCGAATTAATGACCGTCTGTTTAAATACTTGGCTTGCGTCAGGCGAAGCAATATATCCTGTAAACTCAATATTCGTGCCGTCATATTTTGCAAATCCACCGATTGGAACTTGGCAAGAGCCGTCCATTTCAAATAAAAATGTGCGTTCAGCTTCGACTTCTTTCCATGTTTTTTCATCCGTCATTTTATTCAATTCTGCGAGTAGTTCAGTATCCTCAGATCGACACTCAATCGCGAGCGCCCCCTGTCCAACAGCTGGAATGCAATCCTCGACAGACATATATTCAGTTACAACGTCTTCGCTCCACCCCATGCGCTTCAAGCCGGCAGCTGCAAGTAAAATTGCGTCATATTCACCGTCTTTTAACTTTTGTAGACGGGTATCAATGTTTCCGCGAATCCATTTCACGTCGAGATCCGGACGAAGCATTAACAATTGGGAGCTTCTACGTAAACTAGACGTTCCGACTACTGCTCCAGCTGGCAGATCTAAAAACTTCACATGACCATTTGAAATGAATGCATCCCTTGCATCTTCACGCGGCGGAATACAACCGATTACAAGACCTTCTGGTAATTCGGATGGCATATCTTTCATGCTATGTACCGCAAAATCGATTTCTTTATCAAATAGGGCTTGTTGAATTTCTTTTACAAAAAGACCTTTTCCTCCAACTTTAGATAACATAACATCTAAGATTTGGTCGCCTTTTGTAACGATGATTTTCACTTCAAACTCAAACGGTGCACCTGCAGCTTTCATTGCTTCAATAAATTGATTGGTTTGCGTCCGTGCAAGTTTACTTCTTCTTGTTCCAACGATAATTTTTCTCATGTTTTCTCAACCTCTCTTTAATCAACTACATCCAAAAATGAAATTCCGATAAACTGCTGCCTAGAAAGAAATTAATAATAACAAACAAAAATGCATATATGTTCACCCATGCGTATTGATTTCCAATTAGCTTATTACTTTTCCGTAGAACTAATACAGCACTATAAATTAAGAGCAACAGAAACGAGCCGATAATTTTCATATCAAAGACCGACCACTCTTCTAGCCCCGTGTAGGCAAACTGCACACCTAAAATCAAGCTTATGAGCAGAAAAGGTATTCCAGTCAACAACGAAACCATAATGCCTGTATCGGCTTGCTGGAGCGATGGCAGTCGCGCAAACTGTTTCGACCATTTTCGCTGTTTCAATATTTTATAAATAAGTAAATATAAAATGGATGAGACGAACGACATGGCAAAAGCTACATACGAAAGAATTGCAAACGTAATATGAATGAACAACAACTCCGTAATTAGTGTTTCACCAATTGGAGATGTATGAATTTGTACAGGCGCAAATGTATGAATTGTCATCAAAATAAAACCAATCACATTCAGAAAAAAGATGGCACTGTCGACTTTGAAGAATAAATGAAGCACTATGGATAATGTTATTAAAAGCCACGCATAAAAGTAAATGCCCTCAAACAACGATAATATCGGAAACCTTTTCGTTTCAACGATGTACATAACAAGGAATACCGTTTGCATTAAATATACACACGACAATATCCAAAATGCACTTCGATGCGCTAGTTTGTCTTTATTTAAGTAATCTATAAAATAAAAAACAAGGCTGATTGCATATAAGATGACCATCCATTCGTGCAACCTTGCCATCGACATATCAGCCATAGGCCATCAACCCTTTCAAAAAAAGAAGGTTTCTGCATCTATACAGATACGAAAACCCTCTATTTGACAAACTGAACTTATTTAAAACGACAATTCAGATTGAGCTATCGCATTCTTCTCTCTTCTAACACGCAATCGTTCTTTCGAAAGTGCCGCAAGCGCTTCTTTTTCATTCGCAACTTCTTCATCGATTGCAAAGATTTGCTGAAACAACGCGAGCTTCTCAGATGATTTCGACTCCATTGCAAGTTCTTTAACTTGTTGAATTGGATCTTTCAAAAGTTGGTTAATAATCGATTTTGTATGTTTGCTCAGTACTTTTTTCTCTCGCTCTGTAAGTTCAGGCATCTTATTTAAAATACTCTCCATAGTGTCCGCTTGAATTCGGTTCGCTTTTTGACGCAATGCAGAAATAACTGGAACGACGCCTAGAGTAATAAGCCATTCTTTGAATTCTATGATCTCACCTGAAATCATTTCTTGAATTTGTTCAGCTGCTTGCTCACGTTCCGCTAAATTCGCCTCAACGATATCTTTTAAATCATCAATATCATATAAAAACACATTCGGTAATTCAGTAATTCGCGGATCTAAATCACGAGGTACCGCAATGTCGACCATGAAGATGGGCCTACCTTTTCGAAGTCGTTCAACATACTTCATAAGTTCAAAGTCAATCACATAGTCAGTTGCTCCTGTAGAACTAATCAGGATATCCGCTTCCAGAAGTGTGCATTGCAACTCCCCCATTGGTTTTGCAATTCCATCAAACTTCTGTGCTAATTCTTCTGCTGTTGAAAGCGTTCGGTTCACAACTGTAACTTTGCTTGCACCACTTCCTTGCAAGTTTTGTAGAGCTAATTCGCCCATTTCACCTGCGCCAAGAATTGCTACATGTTTATTTTTAAGTGTACCGAATATTTTTTTACCAAGCTCAACTGCAGCATAAGAGACAGACAAGGCATTTTCGCCAATTGCTGTTTCTGTATGTGCCCTTTTAGCAAAAGTTACAGCTTTCTTAAATAACTCATTAAAAATTGTTCCTGTTGTTCCTATCGACTGCGCTTCAAGAAAGCGATCTCGGACTTGCCCAATAATTTGCGTCTCTCCAAGTACCATCGAATCAATTCCAGCAGATACTTTCATAAGATGTTCAATCGCTTGATCATTCTCATGGACAATTAAATGCGATTCGAATGACTCAATGGAAAGGTCAAACCAGTCCGCAAGAAAACGTTTCACATAATAGCGTCCTGTATGCAGCTGATCGACTACCGCGTATATTTCAGTCCGATTGCATGTAGATATTATTATATTTTCTAAAATGCTTTTTTGTTGTTGTAATGTTTCCATCGCTTGTGGCAATTCAGATTCCACGAACGATAACTTCTCCCTAATCTCAACGGGAGCTGTACGATGGTTAACACCGACTATGATTGTATGCACCGAATCGTCACACCTCTCAATTTCTAATTCACGGTTTTAATTATAACATAGTACATCTATCTGCAATCAAATAATTATGAACATCATATGACTTTGAATAGTATATTAGGATTTTTGATTCCAATAAACCTTAGCATCCATATGCAGCAGTGCAGATGAAAAAAGCCCATTTTGATGAATTTCCATCAAAACGGGCAAGTTTTACATTCTACTTTCAATCAATTTCCACGCTTCGTCCATGCCAATTCCTTTTTCCGAAGAAAACACAACAACGGGATCATCGATACGCATTTGTAAACGTTCGCGTACAATCTTTTTATGTTTCTCCCATTTACCTTTTGGAATTTTATCTGCTTTTGTCGCAATAATAATGGCAGGAACATCATAGTCCACTAGAAAATCGTACATTGCACAATCATCGGCTGTAGGTGGATGACGTAAGTCTACGATTTGGATAACCGCACGCAATTCTTCACGCGTAGTTACATACTCCTCAATCATCGGACCCCATTTAGCACGTTCGCTTTTTGAAATCTGTGCGTAACCATATCCCGGCACATCAACAAAAAACAACTGTTCTTCGATTTTATAAAAATTGAGCGTTTGCGTCTTCCCTGGTTTTGAAGAAGTACGCGCAAGACTCTTTCTTCCTATCATCTTATTGATGAATGAAGACTTTCCTACGTTTGAACGTCCAGCAAGGGCAAATTCTGGATACCCTTCTGTTGGATATTGTTCCGGTCTAACAGCACTCATAATCATTTCTACGTTATGCACTTTCATATGCCAATTTCCTCCAATGCAATTTTCAGCACTTCTTCAGCATCTGAAACAAGCTTAAATGTTAATTGTTCGCGTACACTTTCTGGAATATCTTCAATATCACGCTCGTTATCATTAGGAAGAATAATCGTTGTCAATCCTGCTCGGTGGGCACTCAATGCTTTTTCTTTCAGTCCACCAATCGGCAACACACGCCCCCGCAACGTAACTTCACCTGTCATTCCGACTTCTCTTCGGATTTTACGTGTAGTAAGTGCAGAAACTAATGCCGTGACAATTGTGATTCCAGCTGAAGGACCATCTTTTGGTGTAGCACCTTCTGGAACGTGAATATGGATATCGTTGTTTTCATGGAAATCCGGAGCAATGCCAAATTCTTTCGTTTTCGAACGAACGTATGAAAGAGCTGTTTGAGCAGATTCTTTCATGACATCTCCTAATTTTCCAGTTAACAATAACTTTCCCTTACCTGGTGATAATGAAACCTCTATTTGTAACGTATCGCCACCTACTTGAGTATAAGCAAGACCTGTTGCTACCCCTACTTGGTTGACAGTTTCCGCTTGTCCATATCTGAACCTTTTTTTACCTGCAAGTGATTCAAGTGTGTTTGTACTTACAGTAACACTTTTCTTTTCACCCGCAACAATTAGTTTAGCTGCTTTTCTACAGATACCAGCAATTTGACGCTCCATGCCACGAACTCCAGCCTCTCTCGTATAATAACGAATGAGGTCCATAATTGCATCATCTTGGAAGCGAACTTGTGCTTTTTTCAAGCCATGCTCTTTTAATTGCTTAGGAATTAAATGATTTTTAGCAATCATTTGCTTCTCCATTTCGGTATAACCCGGAATCGATATGATTTCCATACGATCTAACAACGGCCTAGGAATCGAACTTAAATCATTTGCTGTCGCAATAAACAAGACATTCGAAAGGTCGTACGTCTCTTCAATGTAATGGTCGCTAAACGTCGAGTTCTGTTCAGGATCGAGCACTTCTAACATTGCTGAAGAAGGGTCCCCACGGAAGTCGTTCGACATTTTATCGATTTCATCCAATAAGAAGACAGGATTCACTTTCCCTGCTTTTTTCATCCCCTGAATGATTCGACCAGGCATAGCCCCTACATATGTACGTCGATGACCCCTAATTTCAGATTCGTCCCTTACGCCACCAAGGGATACTCGGACAAACTTTCGACCAAGAGATTCTGCAATTGAACGCGCAAGTGATGTTTTCCCAACTCCAGGTGGTCCTTCTAGACATAAAATCGGCCCACGTAACGAATTCGTAAGTTGGCGAACCGCTAAATATTCAAGTATGCGCTCTTTAACTAAATCAAGCCCTGCATGATCACGGTCCAAAATAGCTTCCGACACCTTAATATCAAGCTGATCTTTTGTCGAATCTGACCAAGGTAAAGAAACAAGCCATTCAATGTACCCTCGAATAATACCACTTTCCGCAGAAGCTGTCGGGATTTTTTCGTATCTTTCAATTTCAGCAAGTACAGCCTCTTTTGCACTGCTCGGCAATCCCGCCTTTTCAAGACGCTTTAAAAAGTCGGCAACTTCCAACCCTTTGCCATCTTTGTCTCCTAACTCAGTCTGAATTGCTTTCATTTGCTCGCGCAGATAAAATTCTTTTTGAGTTCGTTCCATCGCTTCTTTTACACGATTGTTAATTTTTCGTTCCAGTTCAAGCACTTCTTGCTCATTAGATAAACGACTTAGAAGCCATTCCATACGCTCATTGACGTCAAACTCTTCCAACACTTCTTGTTTCGCAACAATTTTAAGTGGCAAATGAGAGGCAATCATATCAGCGAGTCTTCCCGGCTCTTCAATTGCCGCAACCGAGTCGTATGTTTCCCTCGTAACTTTATTTGAAACTTTCGAATACTTTTTGAAATAACGAAGAAGCGTTCTCATAAGTGCTTCCGTTTCAGGATCTTTTTCAACGCTATCTGGAGTACTGACTACATCCACAACTGGAAATAAATCATCTTCCTGATAATGCATCCACTCCGCTCGTTCCATTCCTTCAATAAGAACGCGATACGTTCCATTCGGTAATTTAGTCATTGATTTAACAAGAGCAAGAACACCAATTTCATAAAGATCGTCTGGATCTGGGTTCTCTACAGTAATGTCTTGCTGTGTTGCCAAAAAGATTAAATTATTCTTTGCAATCGCATGTTCAATCGCAAATACGGACCGTTCTCGTCCTACGTCAATATGTATAACCATCGTAGGGTATACGAGTAGCCCACGAAGCGGGAGTAATGGTATTTGTTCATTTTTAATAGTTCCCATGCCGAAGTCACCTCTGTCAATATTTTCATCGATATGTAGAAAAAGCCGACTACCGTAGGGCGCATATGTATACGCACATTCGGAGTCAGCTTCATCCTTTAGGCCTTACGCCGAGTTTTTGTCTTTTCCAATCTTAATTTCCTTACCTTCTTCAGTTAGAAGGATTGGACTTGCTTTACCTAATACAGATTTTTGTGTAATGATGCACTTTTTCACTTCTTCTAACGAAGGAAGTTCATACATTACATCTAGCATAATATTTTCGATTATCGAGCGAAGTCCACGTGCACCCGTCTTACGTTCAATTGCTTCTTTAGCAATTTCGAGCAACGCATCTTCTTCGAATTCTAATTCAACATCATCAAGGCCAAGCATTTTTTGATATTGCTTTACAATCGCATTTTTCGGCAATGTAAGGATTTGGAAAAGCGTATCCTCACTCAACTGTTCAAGACTTGCAAGAACAGGTAAACGGCCGATAAATTCAGGAATTAATCCGAAGCGCTGTAAATCTTCTGGAATCAATCTAGATAGAAGAGAAACATCATCTGGGATTGTATTTGGATCTGCTCCAAACCCAATGACTTTCTGTCCGACACGACGTTTAATAATATCATCAATACCGTCAAAAGCACCACCAACGATAAACAGAATATTCGTAGTGTCTATTTGGATAAATTCTTGATGTGGATGCTTTCGTCCGCCTTGTGGAGGAACGCTTGCAACGGTACCTTCAAGAATTTTCAGCAATGCTTGTTGAACACCTTCACCTGAAACATCACGAGTTATCGAGGCATTTTCAGATTTACGTGCAACTTTATCGATCTCATCGATGTAGATGATGCCTTTTTCAGCGCGTTCTACATCGTAGTCTGCTGCTTGAATAAGCTTCAATAAAATATTCTCAACGTCTTCTCCAACGTAACCTGCTTCAGTCAAAGAAGTCGCGTCTGCTATTGCAAATGGTACATCAAGGATGCGTGCAAGTGTCTGAGCCAATAACGTTTTACCACTCCCAGTTGGGCCGATAAGTACAATATTTGACTTAGATAGTTCCACATCATCAATTTTACTACCTGAATTTACACGTTTGTAGTGATTATAAACGGCTACTGAAAGCGCTTTTTTCGCGCGGTCCTGACCAATTAAATAATCATCAAGAATACTTTGTATCTCTTTCGGTTTCGGAACGTCTTTAAGCTCAAATCCCTCTTCAAGCCCAACTTCCTCTTCAACGATTTCAGCACAAAGTTCTACACATTCATCACAAATATAAACGCCTTGACCAGCTACAAGTTTACGTACTTGTTCCTGTGATTTACCACAAAAAGAACAATTTAAATTATCTTTTTCATCATTAAATTTGAACATTATGCTCACCCCTATTCACGTGCCAATCTTACAAGATTAAGCGACTATAATCAACTATTTAGGATTCTTCTATATTTTTTAATTTAACTTACCTTATTCTATGTAAAACAAGGTACGGTCTACCGTACCTTGTCCTTATATTACTTATTTATTCAATAACCTTTGCATTTTCAACAAGAAACTCAACTGTTTTATTGAAACGAAGATCATTTTCAAGTACAGTCGTTCCACCTAAAGTTTCTCTAATTTGTTCGATCTCCATACCAAACTGATCGGACATCTTTTGAAGTTCTGCTGTTATTTCTTCTTCAGTTACTTCTAAGTTCTCTTCTTTACCGATTGCTTCAAGTGTTAGTGAAACACGAACGCGCTTCTGTGCATCTTCTGTCATTTGTGTACGAAGTGCTTCTTCATCTTGACCTGAGAATTGGAAGTAAAGCTCTAGGTTCATGCCTTGTGATTGAAGACGCTGACCAAACTCTTCCATCATGCGGTTAACTTCTGTATCGATCATTACTTGTGGAATATCAACTTCAACATTTGTTGCAGCTGCTTCTACAAGATCATCGCGAAGTGCAGTTTCAGACGCACTTAGTTTTTCAGTTGCTGTTTGTTCTTTCATTTTCGTACGAAGTGCTTCAAGACTTTCGACTTCTTCGTCGATTTCTTTAGCTAGTTCGTCATTAAGTTCTGGAATTTCTTTTGACTTAATTTCATGAACTTTCACTTCAAACGTAGCTAGTTTTCCAGCAAGTTCTGCAGCATGATACTCTTCAGGGAAAGTAATTTCAATTGATTTCTCTTCTCCGACTTTCATGCCGATCATTTGCTCTTCAAAGCCTGGAATGAATGATCCTGAACCAATTTCAAGGTCAAATCCTTCTGACTCTCCACCTTCAAATGGCTCTCCATCTGCAAAACCTTTAAAATCAAGTTTTACTGAATCCCCATTTTCAATTTCGCCTTCTTCTTTAACTACAAGCTCAGCGAAAGCTGTTTGACGGTCTTTCAATTGCTCTTCGATTTCTTCGTCTGTAACTTCTGTATCTAGACGAGTAACTTCAAGGCCTTTGTATTCTCCAAGCTTTACTTCTGGCTTAAGAGTAACGACTGCTTTGAAAATTAGTGATTTACCTTTTTCCATTTGCTCAATGTCGATTTCTGGACGATCGATTGGATCAACACCAGCTTCGTCTAAAGCATTTCCGTATGCTACCGGAAGAATGAAATCAAGTGCATCGTTATATAGTGATTCAACACCATACATTTTTTCGAACATTGCACGTGGCATTTTTCCTTTACGGAAACCCGGTGCTTGAACATCTTTAACTACTTTTTTAAATGCTTTATCAATACCTACTTTTACTTCTTCTGCAGGCACCTCAACCGTAAGTGTACCCGTGTTACCTTCGTTTTTTACCCATTCAACTGACATAATAAAAACCCTCCGAATCTTTTAATCGATATATTTTCGTACGTATATAACCAATTGACAACTAACTAAGTATATCATAGTCTGTTCATCTTACAACAAATTTCATTCTAATTCCAATTCCGTTTCTGTATCGATTTGTTTAATAAATTGATCCAGCGGGGTCTCCGGATAATGAGTTCCTGAGAATAGGCTATCTATGTATTGAACGTATGCTGTTGCTATCTCATCTACTTCATAGTCCCCCCAACCGAAAGGAAATGCTGTAATCGCAAACTTCTCGACTGTACCTATTGCAAGTTCAAGACGGGATGGATCTTTAGAAAGCATCCGCTCGATTGCAGCAATCACATTGTTTGTTACTTCGTCTTGGCCAGGCAGCGCCATGTCTGCAGGTATTATTGTTAATTCAGAACCAAACTTCTGAACGGTTACTTCTTCTGAAAAACCAATCTGATGTAAAAGGGTAAGCCCAAATGTGATAACAAGTGGCGATAAATCCGATCGTTTTACAATTTCTAGAAGTAAAGGCAACACGATTTGTAAATCTGTTCCTTCTAAAGAAGCTAGTGCATGTTGCTGCATAATTGAATCCATTTCATTAAAAGCTTCCATTGTAAAAGATGTATCCACAAGTGTAGGTAAGTCTTCACCATATCGCTTTGCCAAACGATTATTTAAATCACGTAAGTAATTGAACTTCTTCAAACGATCGCTAGGGATAATTCCTTCGCTAATTAATGCGTCAATCGTTATTTCTACTTCCTCATACTCTTGTAACTGAATGCTAATCGTTAGGTACAATTCCATTGCTTCTATGTATTCTGATGTTCCACTATGTAAAAGTTGAGTCGCAATTTCCTTTGCTTTGGCAAAGTTTTTCACTTCATATAAAGCGATGGCATAAGGTACTAGGAATTCTGGATTATGAGGTTCATAAACGATCGCCTGGTCAAATGCTTCTACTGCATCTTCAAACTCTCCATTTTCAACAAAGACCGTTCCCTTTTCAACAAGCCTTTCGAAAGTTCCTGGAAAGACAATCAGATTTTCTTTTTTACGAAGCCGACCATATTTCCTCCGCATTTTGCACACCCCCTTCCATTACTCTAATAGAACTATCATTTTAAGTGCAATCTATCTTACGCTTGCTACTAAAAGACTAAACGAAAGAACTTAAACGGTCAAGACTACAATTATAATTTATCCAAAGGAAAAAAGCGATTCCATTCTCTTGTCTTTACGAATAATATACAAATGCATATAAAAGAGTTAGAATATTCTTAAAGACATAATTCTTTTATTTAACATACACCATCTGAAGTTAGACTACGAAAGAGGTGATTACCATTAAATTTCTATCTATAATGGAAGTCAAGTTCAAAAAACTAATCGAGGCGTCAATTCGTTATCCATTAACACTACTGTTTCTAGTTGCTTCTACAATAGTGAACATTGTCTCCATTAATTCTGAAACAGAAGAGCTTTTAAAACTAACATTCACATTTTTGGTTGGGGCATTTGTAAGTGCTTTAGCACAACATATTTATGAACGGTTTTTCACGAGAACAAATGAACGAACACTTCTCATGTTAGGCTCAATAATTTTCTCGGTTTTATTCTTTTTCGCCATCCATCCTTCTTCAAACTTCAATATTGAAACTTCAACAAAGACTGGAATTACAATGTTTGCACTGTTAATGGGCTTCATATGGGTACCATCAATTAAAAATAAATTAACTTTTAACAAATCATTTATGTCTGCTTTTAAAGCATTTTTCACTACAATTTTATTTACCCTTGTAATTGCTGGCGGTATCAGTCTTGTAATTTTCACGGTTGACAATCTTCTTTTTTCAGTAAACGACAAAACGATTCCGCATGCTTTAATTATCGTATTGGGATTATTTTCACCCATCTTTTTCTTGTCATTTATACCTGCGTACCTTGGCAAGAAAGACAATGATATTCCATTGGAAGAACTTCAGGTTAGAGAACATCAAATCGAAAAAGCGATTGCATGCCCTACAATTCTAGAGATTTTAATATCTTATATAATCATTCCATTAACAGCAATCTACACCATAATTTTAATCACTTATATCTTGCTGAATCTGGATGGTGAATTTTGGACAAAGAACTTAATGGAACCACTTTTGGTTTCCTATACAATCACTGTGCTCATCGTTTACTTACTTGCCAGTAACTTAGAGAACAAGTTCGCTTCCTTTTTTAGAATGATATTCCCGAAAGTTCTCGTTCCAATTGTGCTATTCCAAACTATCGCTTCCATTTTAAAAATTAGCGAAATGGGAATTACTCATGGGCGTTATTACGTGATCCTGTTTGGATTTTATGCAATTGTGATTGGTTTAATCTTCAGCTTTTTACCTATTCGAAAGAACGGATTACTCGTACCAATTTTAATCGTTTTATCGGCAATTTCGATTACTCCACCTATCGATGCGTTCACAGTAAGTCGCAGCAACCAAATACATTTGCTTGAAAAAACATTGGAGTCCAATAATATGTTTGAAAACAACAAGATCATTCCCAATTCAACTGTTTCAATTGAGGATAAAAGGGTCATTACACAGACAGTTTCTTATTTAGACAACATGAGTTATACAAATAAGATAGATTGGCTTTCGGATTATTCAATACAAGGAAGTAACTTTGAAGGAACGTTTGGATTTAACCCAATTTACGCCTTGACCGATGAAGAAAGCACTGAGCCAAAGTTTGCAACTTTGAATTGGGAGGATAAATCTGTATTAAATATTGGCAACCCTGACTATTTAACGCATATGTACATCAATAGTTCAATGAAGGAAGTCGATGCCGACGAGCCTACCTTAATTGAAAATGGGATGTCAAGTTATCGTTTGATAAAACAACTCTCTAATAACAACTATTGGATGCTACTAGAAAATGAAAACAGCAACGAATTAATTAAAGTTGATCTACTGCCCATTTTAAAGTCGACTCTTGACAGTTCGGCTATGAACAACAATACGTTATCAATTGAAAAAGCTTTCACAACACATGACAGTGAACAAGTTAAAATGAGTATTCTAGTCAACACTGTCGATTTCTATGGCGATGAGTACAATGCAGACATATATATTTTCGTAACAATAAAATAAATTTGAGCAATGGTCGGGTGCATTCGTGCACCCGGCCGTTTTTGAATTCTAGATGTATTTCCGAAAGTTTTTATTCCACTACTGCCGGCAGTCAAATGGAGTTATTCAGTTCTCTCATTATTTCCTAGGATTTCTTGGGACTTCTCAATTAATGCTTTTCTATAATCTTTAGGCCCAGCGTACCAGTACTCCTTTTGTTTCTTGGCCTTTTCTTCCAAGACTTCTATAAAGTCGGTAGAAGCTTCCATTCTCATTTTATCCATCTCGCGTTTCACTTTAGTTTCTTTTTTCATATTCAATCCTCCTAGTTGCATTCATCACTGTACAATATGGCTTATTGTGAAAAACTTTATGCAAGAAAAAGGAAATCTGTAAAATACGATTCGATACATATTGAAAAACGTTAAATTTGTCCATCTGTGCTATTATTAATTTATTGATTTAATTTATTGGAGGTTTTTTAATGGATAATAATGATATTCTAATTCGCTTGCGATATGCATTAGATATAAAGAATTCAGAAATGGTAGAGATTTTTAAACTTGGTAATTTGAATGTATCGATAGACGAAGTCGTGTCTTTACTAAAAAAGGTAGATGCTGATTCTCCGGTTCAGGATCGAAAGGAATGTACTCTTTCTATGTTAGACGCCTTTTTAAATGGTCTTATCATTTTCAAAAGAGGACCAAAAGAGCAAAAACCAGGAGATACTGTGAACGTAGCAACTGTCCAAACAATTGAAGACATGCCGAACAATCTTCTACTCAAAAAAGTAAAGATTGCCCTTTCCCTTACTAGTGAGGACATGCTTACTATATTGGAACTCGCTGGAATTTCAATTTCAAAAGGTGAACTTGGGGCCGTGTTGAGAAAAGTAGGGCATAGAAATTACAAAGAATGCGGAGACAGATATGCGCGGAACTTCTTGAAAGGCCTTGCTATAAAGTATAAGGAATAATATTTTTTTTGGGGTGCCTGTGCACGGTGCAATTCATACACAATTTAGAATTGTTTCAAAGTTGTGTGGTACACAGGCACAGCAAACTAAAAACACCCTCAAATTCTTAAAGAATTTGAGGGTGTTTTTTTGAATATATTTACTTGTTACATCATTTGTTTTGATCGAACTTATGTTTTTCCCTCGAAACGTTCAGTTTTATCCCATCCGATGACTTCTCGATTCTTTTTAGCTTTTATATATAAAATTAAGCTTCGGACAAACAAATATGAAAAGAGTTGTGCATACGTAAAATACATAATAATACTTATAAAAATGTTGATGGGTGTAAATGTTCGTTGTGTCGCCTGTGCCGCAAAAAGTTGTGCTGTATAAATAATGTAAGATAGATACCAGATAAACAATAACGGGTAGCTATTTTCAATTGTAAACACATCGAATATCCCCAAAATGAACCAAACATAAGAAACGAGAAGAAAAAGCCAAAAAATAACATATACCATCAACTGATGGATTGAATGGACAAGTAGTTTTCCACGAAAGTAACCCGGAGATGTTAATGTTTTTTCAACTATATATAGATTTCCCTGAAGCCACCTGGTCCTTTGCTTTATGTAGACAGAAAGCGTTTCAGGTTCTTGCTCCCATGTAATCGAATCTGGAACAATCGGTAAAAAATAACCGGCTTTTGTAATGCGCAATGTTAATTCGGCATCCTCAGCTATCGCATACGGATCATAGCCACCTAAGCTATCAATTACAGATCGTTTGACTAGCATATTGGTTCCGGTCAAAGAGCCCGTCTTAAATAACTGCCATCTTCCAGATTGCATGAGCAACTGAAAAACTTGGAATTCAATAGATATCATACGCGTAAGCCAATTCGCTGATTCGTTCATCGTTCGAACATAGCCTACAGCACCCGCAGATTGCTCATCTTGTTCGGCCGTAGCGACCAACTTTATTAATGCATCCGGTTCTGGTTGATTATCCGCATCGTACACACAATAATATTTATTGAAGGAAATACTTAAGCCGTGATTCAGCACTCGTGATTTTCCGCGTGGCTCTCCTGGTGGTACTCTAATATGATGCACATTCTTAAATGCATCATCATAAACTTGAGCTATTTCCGCAGTAGTATCTATTGAATTATCATTTAATATAAAAATTTGTAAATCACCCGGATATTCAATAGCAATCATCGCTTCAATCGTATCTTTAATAACAACGCCTTCGTTATGTGCAGGAATTAAAATGTCGACACCGGGATAGTAGTCCAATATTGGAGTCTTCGGTGTTCTTAATCGATTATAAACACCTGCAACTAGCAATAAAGAATAATAAGATAAAAGAGTTAAAAATAGCAATGTAGTAAAGAGTAACACGTAAAGGATATTAAATATCGCACCTACTATTATTAAAACAATAAATACTATGAAAAGCAGAAGTAAAATTATGGTTCGCTGCTTCATGAATGAATCACCTGCTTCGGCAAGGTAGCATGTCCTTCTGTCTCTTTAATACTCCATTTTATTTTTTTTAGTGTCTCTTCTTCAAATCGTTCTTCTAAATTCCCCTTTATTCTTCCTTTTACAATTTCAAATTCTTCAGGACCTATATTTTGAAGTAAAAGCACGAGACTATTGTTGTCATGTCTTCCCACGAGATCATAATGATTTCTTATTGTCGTTTGTAAAATTGTTCCCACTGACATCATAACCGTTTGCTTAATCGAACGAGGAATAGTAGATAGATCCACATAAACATAATAACCTACTTCATTTCTCCTTAACATTCCCGCCAATATACCTGTTGCCCGTTTTTCAAATTCCACGTGTGATAAAATACCACTTTCTGATATATAACCCTCTAATTGAAATACGAGTTCCCTCAGAAACTTATTCTCTGTACTAAATTGAAAAACATACTTCGCTAGGCTATACAAAGCAAACAAATGAATTAGAAATACAAAATGGATAGCTATTCCCCACACTTGTTCAGCAGTAGTCCATTCATGAATAAAAGCAAATACAAGTGCAACAAATACAGAACTAACAGTTAAAAGAATATAAATAAAAAAAGAAAGACGATCCGTTCCTACGAAAAAAATAACCGCTATAAGTGCAAAAGCTGAATACATCCATGGCTCAATAAAGTTATATGTTGTCATTACAATACTTATCATTGTTGTCAACCAAATAATAGAAGCAATAGGCATTTTTATACGGTTCCAAAGAATAGTTTTATTCAATAGTATTTCAGCTCCTTCACCTTTCACTTCCCTATTTTTCAATAGTTCAAACTGAAAAATCCTGTGGTTAAATTATGTGCATGTGTGCGTCGCAATTAATGAAAAAATAAAAAGGTAAGTGATTTGAAAATCACTCAACCTTTCAACAATAGCGAATATTAATCTTTCTTCCTCTATATCATACCTATCAAGATTTTACTACTTAAGTCTATCTTCTACTATATGTCAACATTGATATTCCATCGACGATTATTGCGCAGTCAGGATGTAAATCTATCTTCGGATAATCCCCCTTGAATAATAAACGACCCCTTCCAAGTATCACAGGAATAATTCCAATTATATATTCATCTACTAAATTGGCACGTTTAAACTACCCCCACTTTCTCTTAGTTTAGAAGTGGGGGATTGAAATCAAATAATCCTTATCTACGGAGACTTCACTTTTAGAGTCCTTTACACGCCAAATGCAAAGATTTTTGTAATTTCTCCCCGAAATCGTTCCGTTGAATAAATCTTGATGCCAGTGCACGGTGCAATTCATAGCATATTCATTGTTTTATTTAATCTCGTAATACTTCAAGTACCATACGTGCTACAAATGCACCTCTTATTGAAATATGATCCGTATTGATATATTCCTTACCTGGCTGGTGTACAAAATCCCCACTCATTCCCATACCGTCGAGCGTTGGACAGCCAACAGATGCTGTAAAGTTCCCATCGCTTCCTCCTCTTGTAATGATTCCATCCATTTCCAATCCAAACTCTTTTCCAACTTCTTTCGCTTTCGTATAAAGAGCTTTGTGTCTATCGTCTGTTTCATCAAACGGAGGTTTTTCTATTCCACCCTTCGTCGTTATTTTCACATTTGGGTTGAAAGATTTCAGATTTTTGAACACTTCATCAAATTCATAAGCCTTCTCTGATGATGAAAACCTTGCATCAATTGTCAGTTCACCGTCACCTGGAACTGTAGGCCATCCAGCATGACCACTTTTTAAGCAAGTACATGCAACCGTTATACCATTGTCTATGTCGGTTAAACTTTCTAGATAAATAGCCTGTTGAGCCAACTCCATTAAACCACTCTCGGCTTTTTCTGGTTCCTGTCCAGAGTGTGCAGGTTTGCCCTCTGCTATAAATGTATAATTACTTCTGCCATAGCGACCCCTCTTTAAGCCACCTACATCATCGCCTTTTGCACTTTCCATAACAAAAGCAGCCTTGCTCTTTTTTGCCAATTCTTCATAATGCATATGCGATGAATAACTTCCTGCCTCTTCATCTGAACTTAAGAAAAATACAATTTTTTTATTTTCGGGAAGCAAATTAAGCTCTTTAAGTGCTTTGGCAACCATATATACTTGGACGTTTCCGCCCTTCATATCTAGGACTCCGGGACCCCAAACCTTTGCATCTTCATGCTTCCATAACCCACCAAATCCACCTTTTGGATAGACGGTGTCATAATGACCAACAAAAAGAACTTGCTCTTCACCCTCACCTAATTCCATAAGTAAGTGGTCGCCGTAACGACTATCATTACTTGGAACAACTGTGCACTTAAAACCTATGGCACCAAAAACTTTCGCGAAATAATTTCTACATTTTTCTAGATCTAACTTATCGCCTTCAGTTGGGGTTTCTAAAAGCACTGCTCCTTTTAACACTTCTAAAAACTCATCGTTATGCTTTTCCATATAATCCAAAATCTTTTTCGCCTCTGGCATAGTTATCTCCTCTTTCTTTTTATATACTTTCCTTCTAATGCTACTCCTGCAACATTTTGTCCGAAAGTTTTAATATGTAATTTTCCTACCCTATCTATTATACTACATGGACTTGATTGTCGTTGCCTGTGCACGGTGCAATTCTGACACAATTCTGAATTATGTCAGAGTTGCACCTCACACTTTAGAACAAAATAGGTCATCCCGAAGATAAAAAGACAATATTAAAACTCTATTCCAGTAGTAATAGAATAGAGTTTTCGTTACTTCCTATTAAATTGAAATTCCCATTTATAACTCTGTTTGTTCTAGGAGCTTTGCAGCAAAATATTTCCGTGCATCAGCAGTCAGAATTTGCATATTAGCTTCTTCCTCTTGCCGTTCGAACTCGACAAACATCCCACTTAAATTTTCATACACGGAATGGACATGAAAGCCCTTGTCTAAATAGTCATCTACTTTTTTCATTTCATCCATACTTAACAAATGATCCGACATTCACACACCCCTCTTTCCTAATTAGCCGCTTTACTTTCACTTGCTTTTACAGAGATATTGTCCCAATCGTGACCAACTGTAATTCCTAAATACTCCGCGTCACTCGGATTGTCTAATTCAGCTTGCGGGTACTTTTTAAACCACCAATATTTCGCTAAAACATAATACACTAGTGCCCCGGCAAAAAAGCCGACTAATGCAGAATACGTCGGGAACATATTGGCTAATCCACCTCCAACTACCCAAGCGATTAAACCCGCTAAATTAAAGCCATTCATATACCGATATTGCCCGTCTAACTCGTACAAATCCTTTACGTTTACACGACGTTTACGAATTAAATAATAATCAGCGAATAATATTCCCACAATTGCCGTTAAAATACCGCCAATGATTAATAGCGCATCGACTAAGATACCAAACAAACTCCATGGCTGCGCTAAGATTCCTACAAGACCCGCAATGATAACACCAACCCAGAACGGCACCTTGGGTCCACCAATGTTCGAAAATATCGTTGCCGCCGGAATAACGTTTGCAGATGTGTTTGTTGACCATTGGGCCAATACAATCATTAGCAACAATATTCCTAATACAATTCCGGTTGCACTTTGCTGCAAGGCATTTATCGGATCCGCAGATCCTACAGCCATATAAGCTATTGCACCTATCGTTACAATAAATGTATTGGTAATCGGCATGACGATTAAAGATCCGACTAACTGCGTTTTATTGCGTTTGAACCAATTGCGCTCATTTTTTGGTGCTTTAAAAAACCGAGATAGTGTCGGCATATCTGCTGCTAACGTTGCCCAGAATCCCATGTTCGCCATGATAACGACCATGAATGCTGTAAATGCTGCCAATCCCGTTGTCGGTGATTCTATCCAAGTCCACACATTTTTCCCATCTGTCGTTGCATGATCAGCAAGCGTATAGTACATCCAGCACGAGATTAGAATAATTACCGGTGCTGCAAAATCTGCAAAGCGCTCAATCGATTTAATCCCGAGAGATGTGTTAAATAACTGCAATGCCGCGAATACTAGGAAGCATAAAAACCAATAATCAAAGCCAAATAATATGTTCAAAATCCCATTGATGGCCATAGCTCCAAAATAGGTGTTAAGCCCAAACCAACATGCTGCTGTCACTCCACGTACGAGAGACGGTAAATGAGTGCCGATTGTCCCAAATGGAGCACGCATATAAACAGGGAAGGACAAACCGTGCTCAACACCTATATCTCCGATTAATGTCATCAATATTCCAATTAAAACAGAACCTATTATCGTCGCTAAAATCACCATTGGCAATGATAAACTTATAATACCGGATCCACCAATTGCAAAAGCAGCTAAAACAATTGCCATTCCTACCCAAATCACTGCAAAACCAAATGTCCCAACACTTCTTTTTGGATGTGTAACTGGAAGTAAATCTGGTGATTTTAAATAATCGCCACCACTTGTCATACATGTCTCTCCCTTATATTAGATTTCCAGTTATTATAGAAAAGCGCAAGCGCCTGTTTAGCTCGCGAAGGAAATAGGAAAATTTTCAGAAGTCGCTCTTTGACTTTTGGAAATTTTATCTTTTCCACAGTGAGCTAGGCGCTGAATTCTAAGCAACTTTATAGTCAAAAACATATACCTTCATATCTTTAAACAACCAAGCGCACTCATTTTTATCGAGCAAAATTGCCGATAACGGATTGACGTTCGTTCCAAGACATTGGCGCAATGACCGACTTTCTTTCAACCATTGAAATCGCACCTTCTACCGGACAAACAATTGCACATAAATTACAACCTACACAATCTACTTCTCGTACCTTTAGCATCGGTCGGCCACTTTCCGTGTATAGGTCGATACATTGATGTGACGTATCTTCACACGCGATATGACACTTATTGCAATTAATACAAATATCATTATTAATTTCAGCAACAATATTGTAGTTTAAATCTAAGTCACCCCAATTGGAATAACGCTGAACCGAACGTCCGACTAGGTCCATTGCTGAGGCAATTCCTTTTTCATCCAGATAATTGCTCAGTCCATCAATCATATCTTCAACAATACTGAATCCGTGGTGCATCGCCGCCGTACATACTTGTACGCCTGTTGCACCCATCAACATAAATTCCGCAGCATCCTGCCAATTGGATATTCCACCAATTCCTGAAATTGGTACATTGACAGAAGAATTTCGTGCACATTCTGCAACCATATTTAATGCAATCGGTTTGACAGCAGGTCCACTGTATCCACCATGCGCACCTTTTCCAGCAACATGAGGCACGGTATTCCATGAATCTAAATCTACACCTACTAAACTATTAATCGTATTGATCATACTTACGGCATCAGCCCCGCCACGCACTGCTGATTCTGCAGTCACAGTAATGTCTGTAATGTTTGGCGTTAGCTTGACTATAACCGGTGTTCGTGCAACTTCCTTCGCCCAGTATGTTTGCTTTTCAACCAATTCAGGAACTTGCCCTGAGGCGGATCCCATTCCTCGTTCTGCCATGCCATGTGGACAACCAAAATTAAGCTCAAGCCCATCAACCCCCACAGCTTCTACTCTTTTGACAATCTCATGCCACTTGTCTTGCTGTGGCTCAACCATCAATGAAGCGATGATGGCATGATTTGGAAACCTTTTCTTCGTTTCTAGAATTTCCTGTAAATTAACCTCTAACGGACGATCTGTAATGAGCTCAATATTACTAAAGCCCGCAACCCTCTGCCCGTTATAGTTAGCAGCCGCAAAACGTGAGGAAACATTCAAAATTGGTTCACCCAATGTTTTCCAAACTGCGCCACCCCAACCCGCTTCAAATGCACGTTGCACTTGATAGCCAGAATTCGTAGGTGGTGCCGATGCTAACCAAAATGGATTTGGTGATTTAATCCCTGCTAAGTCAATTCGTAAGTCCGCCATGCTACATCCCCCCTATGCAATCTCGCTCGGTTTTCTTAAACGCTCATGAATGATGTAAGCCGCATCTTTTCCTTGTTGCGCAGCTGTTACCACCATTGCTTCTCCCTGGCCATTGCCGAACACGACATCTCCACAAGCAAATACTTTTTCATTCGATGTCTGCATTGTCGTTTCATCAATATCTACTACTCCGTTCGTATGCTGTAATCCGAACGTTTCGATAAGAGAAACAAAGCGCGTTTGTCCGATTGCTTTGATGACCGCGTCCAGCTCAATAACAAACTCGGATCCCTCAATTACTTCAGGTCGTTGTCTGCCGTCTGCACCCGCTTCTCCGAGCTTCATCTTCACGCATTCAAGTCCTACTACTTTCCCCGACTCGTCCCCAATAATTTGTTTCGGAGCTGTCAACCACTTAAATCCGATGCCATCCTGCTTGGCAAATTCATATTCAAATTGATAGGCAGTCATTTCTTTTTCCGTTCTTCTATAAAGGATATCTACTTGATTGGCACCTAATCGAACGGCACTGGTTGCTCCATCGACGGCAGTGTTACCTGCACCGATAACCGCAACACGCTTACCAATTAAGTCTTCTGTCAATACACCCACTTTCGTCTGTTTAATAAACTCAATAGCATCGTGAACGCCAACCAGTTCCTCTCCTTTAATGCCGAGATTGGGCACGGATCCCATACCGACAGCTAAAATAACGCTATCATATTGTGTTAAAATCTCTTCAGCAGAAATATCCACACCTACTGTTGTGTTTGTTTTAATTTCCACACCAAGGTTAACAACTTGTGACACTTCCCATTCAACTACATTATTTGGTAATCGGAATGAGACAATACCATAGTTATTCAAGCCACCCGCCTTTTCTTCTGCCTCAAAAATAGTGACACTATAACCGAAGCGACTAAGCTCTCTCGCTGCAGCTAAACCAGCTGGACCAGCACCAACAATCGCTACTTTTAATCCATTTGATTCTCCTTTTTTAAAGAGCTCGACGCCCGATTCGATTGCCCAATCCGTTGCATAACGTTGTAGTTGTCCTATCTTAATTGGCTTGGTTGATGAATTTAACACACATGCACCTTCACACAACACTTCGACTGGACATACGCGTGCACAACTTGCTCCAACGGGATTCGCCTCCATAATCGTCTTGGCCGAACCTAACATATTACTGGAAGCAATCTTTTTGATGAAATTCGGGACTTGAATACTCGTCGGACAAGCTGTAATACAAGGAGCGTCATAACAGTACAAACAGCGATTCGCTTCTTCCATCGCTTCATTTTTTGACATCTTGCTAATTACTTCTTCAAAATTTCGTTCGAGTTGCGAAGTCATTTAAACATTCCCCCTTATGGATTGATGTCTACACGTTGATCGGTTGTGCAATCGCCGGCTTTAATGCACGCTTCATATATTTGCCACTACCTAATGTTCCTACAAACTTTTTATTTTTAATGACATATTCCCCACGCACAAGTACACTGATAGGCTCTCCTGTTACTTCCCATCCTTCATAAGGGTTGTAGTCAACATTCATATGGTGAGTGCTCGCTGATAGTTCACGTTTTACTGTAGGATCAAAAATAACGATATCCGCATCCGAACCAACTGCAATCGTTCCTTTTTGCGGATATAGACCGAAAATTTTTGCAGCACTCGTTGAAATCATATCGACGAAGTCATGGATTGAAATTCGTCCTTTCGAAACACCTTCAGAAAATAAAATACTAAAACGGTCTTCAATAAACGGTCCACCATTTGGAATTTCAGAAAAATCATTTAATCCCAATTGCTTTTTCCCGTTGAAACTAAATGAACATTGGTCTGAGCCAATTGTTTGCAGTTGCTTGGACTTTAACGCATTCCACAAATGCTCTTGATGATATTTTGGACGAAGAGGTGGTGACCAAACATATTTGGCTCCTTCGAAACCTGGCTGTGCTAAGGCTGACTGATCAAGCGTTAAATAGGGTGGGCAAGTCTCCCCGTATACGTCATAGCCCTTTTCACGCGCTGAAATTACCTCATCTAGTGCTTCTTTACACGTCACATGTACAACATAAAGCTTTGCTCCTGCGATATGCGCTAGTTCTATAGCTCGTTTCGTCGCCTCGCCTTCTAATTCTGCGGGACGCGTCAGTGCGTGATAAATTGGTGCAGTCTGCCCAGCTTGTTTCGCCTCCTCTACTAATTCATCGATGACTGAACCGTTTTCACAGTGCACCATAACTACTGCATCCAAGTCCTTTGCAATTTTTAAGGCTTTGAACAGTGTTCGATCTGACGCCTGGAATTCTTTTGCGTAAGCCATGAACACTTTGACAGACGTTATACCTTCTTCCTTCAGTACCACTGGTAACTCGGCCTCTGTTTCAGGCGATAATTCACCGATCATTAAATGAAAACCGTAGTCAATGACTGATTTCCCCTTCGCTTTCTCATGCCACTTTTCCACAGCAGTCGCAAGTTTTTCTTCCCCCGCAGATAGGCAAAAGTCCAATATGGTCGTTGTCCCACCGAAGGCAGCCGCAATTGTACCCGATTTCCAATCATCGTCTGTCACGGTGTTGTTGAACGGCATATCTAAATGCGTATGCGGATCAATCCCTCCAGGCATGACGTATTTACCAGTTGCATCTACAATTTCTGCTCCTTCGACCGATAAACTTTGGCCAATTTGTACAATTTTTCCGTTCTCTATTAAAATATCTGCTTCGTACATATCTGAAGCTGTCACAACGAGTCCGCCTGTAATCACTTTTTTCATAGTACCCTCACCCTTCAAATAATAAATGTTGTTTTTTTGAACACCTGGTATCACAGTCGTTCATTGGTTTAGCGTGATTTTTCCACTCTTACTGAGCTTCGATTGAAGTTTCAACACGGTTTCCAATATCACGTCTGCTCCTTTGGTGCAGTCTTCAAATGTTGTTACTTCCTCTTCGCAATGACTTTTCCCATTGATACTCGGAACAAAAATCATTGCCGATGGGATAATACTTGCGATATATTGCGCATCGTGACCCGCTCCGCTGAACATTCTATTCGAGGAATAACCAAGTTCATGACATGCATTTTCCACTTCATTGCAAATAACTTCATCAAAAAATACTGTTTCTCTTCCCCATAGCTTGACCGGTTGAATGCGGCAACCATTTTCCTCTGAGGCTAGTCCTGTTACTAGATTCTCCACCTTGCGCATCACCTCTGGATCTTGATGACGCGAATCCATTGTAAACACTACTTTGTTCGGAATGACTGTATGGATATTAGGTGTCACGTGCATACGTCCAAATGTGAATACCAGTTCTTCATCAATTTCTCCGAGTTGCTCATGCAATGAAGAAATGATATAAGACGCCACAATCATCGGATCTTTACGCATCGACATCGGAGTAGTGCCAGCATGATTTGATTCACCTGTCACGGTAATTTCATAGCACACCATTCCTAAAACACCCTCGACCACTCCAATTTCAAGTTGCTCTGCTTCTAATACCGGCCCTTGTTCAATATGCAACTCAATAAATGCGAGGGCTTCAGTCAATCGATATTCTTGCTTCCCTTCATAGCCACTCGTTCGTAATGCTTCTTGGAATGTAATGCCATTTTTATCTACTGACTGGAGCATTTTTTCTTTAGTAAATTTGGAAGTAAGGACACCGGAACTCATCATCGCTGGATCGAAGCGCGCACCTTCTTCATTCGTGAAATTTACAAGCATTATTGGAATTTCGATTTCAATGTTATTTTCCTTTAATGTGCGTATCGCCTCTATTGCAGTTAAAATACCTAAAACTCCGTCAAACCTGCCACCTTTTTCAACAGAATCTAAATGCGATCCGATTGCAATTGGTGGGCAATCTCGTTTACCTGGTAGAAGCGCATAGATATTCGCCATGTCATCTACTTGAATATCCATGCCTAACTCTTTGCATAGTTCACAAAAATAGTCTCTTGCTAATACATCCTCTTTTGAAAGGGATAATCGGGTTACGCCCCCATTTGCAGTTGCACCAAATTGACTGAACTGTTCAATTGAATCCTGCAACCGACTACTATTACACTTATACATATGCAAGTCCCTTCTTTCTTAGTTATTAATAATCTGGGTTCGCTACTAAAATCATAATATACAAAGTATTCGGAAGATATAGATAGTAAACCAAAAAGATATGTGCAAGTGCACAATTTTTGTGGTACGGTATGTTTATGATTAAGGGGGGGTTGTTATGTCAACAATTGGAAAAATAATAGAAGGGTCTCAATTCCCGATGCTAACACTAGTCGCTGGACAAAGTGGTATGTTTCGAAGAGTTACGGGGATTAACGTTGTAGAATGCATTGATTCAATGATACTTTGCCGACCAAATGAATTAGTTGTAACAACAGGTATTAATTTTCCACACAAAAATACATCCTTAGATCAACTCGTTAAACTTGCGCACTCTAAAAAGGTAGCTGGTTTTATCGTGAATACAGGACCAAACATTCCTGACATCCCTGAATCGGTCATCTCGTTTGCCAATGAGCATCAATTACCTGTCTTTAAAATGCCTTGGGGCCGACGTATAGCCGATCTATTAAAAACGACATTTCAATTTATCGCAACTCACGAACGCGAACAATCCACCGAAGACCAAGTCCTTTACAACTTTCTGTTTAACTACAAACAGCACGTCGATTCCACAAGGCAAAACTTAACACAATTTGGATTTCCACAAGGCACAGAATTAGCCATCATCACTTGTACAACAACAGATGCACGGAGCATCGATCCGTACGAGTTCCTCATTCAGCACGCATTTCAAAATAGATATAAACGCTTTTTAAGACTGAAACATAAAAATCACCTCATCTTTCTAATCAACCGAACACAAATTACTAAATCCTACAGCACTTTCTCAAAAGCAGTTGAAGATATCTACGATAAAGTTACCCAGAAAAACGGTAACTTAAATGTCATTATTGGCAAAGGTAATTTTTATGATGACTGCAAAAATATTCATAAAAGCTATAAGGAATCACTTACTGTCATTCAGTTAGCACAGCTGCACAATAATCGATTCTTATACAAACATAAAGAAATTGGAGCCTATAAAATTATCATGGGTGTGAAAAACAGGGATTTAATTGAATCCTTTAGTAAAGACATGCTCGGACAACTTTATCGGTATGATGATCTGCATAATACCGATTACGTGGTATTCTTACGCATTTTTCTTGAAGAAAATGGCAGTACAAGTAAAATTAGTGAACGTTTATTCATTCATCGCAACACCGTCCTATATAAAATAAAAAAAGTAGAACAGCTATTAGATATCGATGCCACCAACCCATTTACAAAAACCAATTTGTATATGGCATTTTTAATAGAAGATGTGTTAGCGCATTAAATAGTAACGTGTAATTAGAAAAGCAATATATGAATGATGATTCACTCACTGTCATTAGATTACTAAATACACACTAGTTATGAAGATTTTTTGTACTAGGATGAAAAATCTTGATTTAACGTACTATATTTCGTCCTCCCGTAATATTATGGAGATGTTGGAATTCTATCTATTTTTCATTGATAGTCAACAAAAGCATTGTATTAAGTTAGTCGAATCGTTTAATGTATATATGCAAGCGCTTTCAATGGACTATTGAGAAAAGCGTAAATCAAAGGAGGAAATGGATATATGATAACGAATACAGAGGTAAAAGAACTTGGGCATTTTATTAATGGAGAAATTGTAGCTGGAACAAGTGGTCACTTCTCAGATGTTTTCAATCCAAGTACAGGTGTAGTAATTGCCCGCGTCCCTATTGCTACGAAAGAGGAAGTACAAGCCGCAATCCAAACAGCTAAAGCAGCCTTTCCTGCATGGCGTGCGCTATCGCTTGGGAAACGCGTTGAAGTTGTTATGAAGTTTCGTCAGCTAATGACCACCCGAATGGATGAACTCATTGACATCATTTGTCTTGAAAGCGGGAAAACAACCGAAGATGCCAAAGGAGAAATCACGCGTGGTTTAGAGTCCGTGGACTTAGCCATTAATGCCCCACACCTTTTAAAAGGTGAGTATTCTGTTAATGTCGGTGGGGATATTAATGCGTATTCCTCAAAAGCGCCTCTCGGGGTTGTTGCAGGGATTTCCCCTTTCAACTTTCCAGTGATGGTGCCACTCGCCATTACAAGTATGGCGATTGCTGTCGGAAATTCGGTCATTTTAAAACCGTCTGAACGTGTGCCTTGCTCTGCATTATTTTTAGCGGAACTGTGGCAAGAAGCAGGATTACCAGATGGAGTTTGGACAGTCATTAATGGCGACAAAGATGCGGTCAACGAGCTATTAGAAAACCCTTCCGTTGAAGCCATTTCGTTTGTAGGATCGACAGCGGTTGCTGATTATATATACACAACCGGTTCAAAATACGGAAAACGTGTTACAGCATTAGGTGGGGGCAAAAACAATATGATTGTCATGCCTGATGCTGATTTAGAACAAGTCTCCAACGCTTTTTTAGGCGCTGCTTATGGGGCTGCTTCGCAACGCTGTATGGCCATTTCCACAATCATTCCCGTTGGCGAAGAAACTGCAAATAACCTTATTAAAATACTGGCCGACAAAATCGGAAAATTAAAAGTAGGTCCGTATACAGATTCAGACGTTGACTTTGGCCCTGTTATTACAAAGCAATCTAAGGATGCAATCATCGGTTTTATCGACCGCAGCCTAGATGAAGGAGCAACTCTCGTTTGTGATGGTCGCAACCCAGACATCGCCAACAATTCCAATGGCTTCTATCTAGGCCCTACCCTATTGGACAACGTCAAACCTGGCATGGAAATTTATGAGCAAGAAGTTTTCGGTCCTGCTCGCAACGTCGTTCGGGTAGATTCGTTAGAGGAAGCAATCGACTTAGTCAATGCCCACGAATTCGGAAACGGTGTCACAATTTTTACGAATAACGGGGCAGCCGCTCGTAAATTTACAACAGAAATCGACGTCGGCATGGTTGGAGTCAACGTGCCAATTCCAATCCCTGTTGGTTATCATAACTTTGGTGGTTGGAAACGCTCTAGATTTGGCGATGGACATATGTTCGGGCCAGACCAGGCGCGTTTCTTCACCAAAACCAAAACCGTTTCAGAAAAGTGGTTTGAAGAAAACAGCGAATCCGCATCAACATTTGCTTTTCCAAGTAATAACGACTAATTTTGCTTTCCATTTGGTAGCCATATAATAAAATTAGCGGCCGCTCATTGTAGAGCGACCGCTAATTATTCGTCACTAAATAGATCCGAGAGTAATTTTTCTCTACGATCCATAAAGAACTTCGTTATTTTATAATGGTCAGTCATCTCATAATCAATTTCTGTAATCCTATCGTTATCAAAACTTAATATCGAGGCATTTGGATAACCAAGTAAGATTGGAGAGTGAGTTGCAATAATAAACTGCACATCTCCTTTTAAAGTTAAGTCATGAATGATTCTTAAAAAAGATAATTGCTTTGATGGTGATAAAGCCGCCTCTGGCTCGTCCAATAAGTAAATTGCTTTCCCTTTAAAACGATGAAGAAATAATGAAAAAAAGGATTCACCGTGAGATTGTTGATGTAGAGATTTCCCGCCGTAACTTTGAAAGCCATTGTCATCGGTTTCATCAATATGTGTTGCAAAGTTATAGAAGGATTCCGCTCGCAAGAAAAATCCATTTGTTATTTTAGGTAGCCACGAGAGTCTAATATACTTTCCGAGTTCTGATTCGGAGGCGTAAACATCATAGCTATTATTCCGCCCACCACCAGCCGTATTAAAATCACATCGATCAGCAATTGCTTCCAACAATGTTGATTTTCCTGAGCCATTCTCCCCAACAAAAAACGTCACATTGTTTTCAATAGTAATTTCTCTCAGATTTTTTATAATCGGGATTGAAAACGGATAGTTTTCCTGTGAAGGTATCTTCTCTTGTAGTAATGTTATTTTCCTGAGAAACACATACATCCTCCTTTGACAGTAAATCGTGGTCCAAATAAAAAGAAGCCAAGAGCCAACCTCATACTGGTTTCTCGACTCTTAGTCTATTCTTAATTAAACACTAAATCCCTAAATTACGCATCAATTCACTAATAAAAGAAGCTGGCTAGATCATAATTGCAGAGGTTCTTCGCCCTGCCCCATCTTGACAAACTCAACACGATTTCTGCCGTTTTCTTTTGCGACATATAAAGCCTTATCACTTCGCGAAATGACGGAATAGGATGTATCACCTGGTATTTGCGAAGCGACCCCAAAACTAGCCGTTTTCCGACCTACCTTTTCAAATTGGAAATTCGCTAGTGTTGCTCGCATCTTTTCGGCAAGATGTATAGCATCTTCCAAAGAAGTTGATGGACAAATGACGAGGAACTCCTCCCCACCCCAGCGACCGACCGTGTCGGATTCCTTGACGGATGATTTAAAAAGCTTCGCTGTTTCCACTAATACATAATCGCCAACCTGATGACCGAATGTATCGTTGACGCTTTTAAAATCATCAAGATCGATAAGAATGACAGAAAAAGGAGTATTTTCATTTTGGGAGCGCTTGAATTCACTTGCCAATACAGTGTCCAACAGTACTCGATTAGGTATTTGAGTCAGGCGATCTGTGTTTGCAAGATGTTCCAACTCAACCTGGATTTTTTCAAGTTGTTCGGTTCGTTCTAGTACTTTCATTTCAAGCGTTTCATTTAACTCTTTTTGAGTCTGTCGATTATCTTTAATAATCAACGTAATCTTATCCGCCAAAGCCAGTGATAAGATCAGAGCTTCAAACATTGCACTGTATGCAGGTATTTCCTCGAAGACAGCCAACGAAAGTGGCATGATACCGAGCATGACTAACCCCTGAATAATCATCGTTCCAAGTAAAATGCTCCAACCCAAAATATAAAAGCGCGCAGATTTATGTCCCTTCAACAAGAGCCTCAAACCCGAGATCCAGAGAAAAATCAGGACGATAAGAGCCATTGTCGTGATGAATATATCCGTATAGTATTGGCCAACTCCTGTAAATAAAGCAATTGACGATAGCAACGCAAGTCCAATCGAGATATTTAGGAAACGATTGCTTTTGGGCAAATGCCGTTTCATTTCTAAAAATTCCTTGCCGAATAATATCATGAAAATAACCATCAAATTGCAACTAAGACCAAGTGTTTTTGTGAACAGCCAAGGTGGAGCGATATGCCCGAATAACTCTACATCGAATGCATTCATAGTGCCCTGATACAACATAAAGCTGAACATATAGAGTGTGTAGTATAAATAAGATCGTTCCTTGAAAGAAAAATATAGGAATAGGTTGTATAATGCCAAAGCTAATAAAAACCCATAAAAGGTACCTGTATAAAATTTATACGAGATGACATTCTCTATGAAACTGTTATTGGAGTAAAGCTTAGTAAATATTGTCAACGGTAGCTGGCCGTTTAATTGCAGATAGAGTTCCTTTACTTCTGGACCTTCTATAGGAAATAAAAGTGATGGATAGTGAAAGGGTTGTTGCTCTAAGTTGAACAGTCCGCTTTCAAATGACTCGTAAGACCCATCTTCTTTTACAACGTGTACGGTAAGGTGTTCGATTTTGTCGTTATATTCCAACCAATGGATCTGTCCATCATTTGTAATGATATCGGTTACATTTAATTTCAGCCATATTGTATCATTCGTATGTAAGAAGGCTAAATATTTCTCTGTACTCGGTGTGAATGAAGAGTCATAGTCTCCAACTATCAGCTCGTCAATCGTAATGGAATTCGTTGAATCCTGCAAAATCTCGTAGTACATACCTAAATCAAATGTCTCTGACGATGTATTTTCATGAACTGCGCCATGAGTAGGTGTATGGTAGATGAAAGGCAAGAGAAGAACCGTGACAAACAGAATAAACAATAAATGCCTAGTTCTCTTGGAATATACTGTCACTTTTGCACCTTCTTTCAATGTCATGGCATTAGTAGGATATATCATACCATGAAATCGATAAATTGAGATAGTGTTCTTAGCCTTTTTATCCTAGTGATTATTCTAAAATCCTATACAGTGCGCTTCTATTAAATATGACTATCCATCTGACTTTCACGTAGCCTCCGAATAACTACAAAGCTCAAACAACGTTCCATCTGTGGATGCCGGGTTCATGTAAATCAACCTTCTTCCACGCGCATTCGTGCGTAATGTATCTTCCAAGAAACGGATCCCTTTCTTTTTTGCATCAGTTATTGCCTTGTCCAAGTCGTCCACCCGATATGCGACATGGTGGACACCTTTCCCCTTTTGTCTGATAAACCGAGCGATTGGAGAATTCTTATTCGTCGGCTCCAATAATTCAATCATTTTATCCTCGGTTCGAACGACTGCGACATGTACTTCAACACCAGGTACATCACTTGTATAACGATCCTCAACTGTCCCGTTTAACACGTTTAGATAGAATGGAAGAGCATCGTCAATGCTTCTGACCGCTATTCCAACATGATCTAATACATAATCCATTTTAATTCCCCCTTTGCATTGCCTTTCTATTTATGGACTTTGAAGAATGTGCTGAATGAGTAAATTACAATGTTATTCACCCTTACAATTCGTATAAAAAGGTCATATTAAATAAGTATACAATCACTTAACGATCGTTCAAATTAAAGTCACTTGTTTGGTCGAATTGATGCATATTCCTTTTGTACGGACTACAGGCGCTAATCTATAAAAAGATTAGCGCCCATTCTATGCCACGTTCAATTGCGTATGCATATAGAACTATTTCTATTCTCCCGCTATTTCCTTCGTGAAAATGAGTCAGGATATTTAATACCAGGCACCGTTGAACGAGAGATAATACTAGTTAGGAAGGCAATATCATAAAATCCCGCTTTAGTTTTAAAAGTAAATTGTCAATACTAAAATTAATTATTTCTGTCTCCTCATATTAATAGTCCAACACATTGGGCACATAACTCCATTTTTCATTATCAATTAACAGGCTCATTTTCACCTCTAAATTGCCACCTAAATATACATCTTGCCCTTTTATAGCTATGATCATTGCTTGCACAACAGGGTCGCTGTCATTTTTTTGATACACATCACCGATTTTAGGTATATACGTTTCCGGCAATTCAGCTTCTGCCTGGTGCAATATTTCTTCATCCGATAAATCTTCCACTTGATGTTGTAAGTCAATAATCGTTGCATCCTCTTCAAGTCCAGGTACCATCACCCAATATTCATTGTGTTTGATGCCATTCGATTTATTACTAACTACACCATTTTTCTCAATCGATGAAACGATTTCTATCGCATGAAGATGGTGGTGATCAAGCAAATCTGGTTTCGGGTTGATTACTAAAATGAAATCTCCAACTTTAGCCTTGACGTTTTTATCCAGAGTATAACGTTTTTGAAGGAAAATAAAGCTGTCTAAATGTCTAGGCTTATAATAATCAATGTCTTTCGCTGTAGCAAGCTGTTGTTCATAATCCTCCAGTCGAATGAGGTGAACAGACTCTTTTAGGAATGTTTTTACAGAATATACTTTGTGCAATTTATTTTTATAGTAAACAAACTGACCTCTACGAACGTTTAGTAGCCTCATTTTATAATCCCGCCTCATCGATAATAGTATCTGCTCCGCCATTTACTCCATTTGCTTGATCTTTTTATAAAAGGAAAGGAGCATTAAAATAAGAATAAAGGAAAAAGGAAGTCCTGCAATAATGAGCATGTTCTGAAATCCACCAATCCCACCAGAGTACATAACGATTGCAGCCATCGCTGAAAGGATTAGTCCCCAAGTAATTTTCACTAGGTTCGATGGATTTAGTTGTCCACCTGTACTAAACATACCGAGTACAAATGTGGCTGAATCTGCTGAAGTTATAAAAAATATTGCAATGACGATAACCGTCAAAAAGGATAGTATCGTTCCGATTGGATAATGTTGAAACATGCCGAATGTCACCGTTTCTGTAGCTAATTCAGAGAGCTTGGCAATCCCGTGTTGCTCCAAGTTCAGTGCCGAGCCACCAAAGACAGCAAAGAAGATCATTGTTACAAGTGTAGGTGCGATTAATACCCCTGTAATAAATTGTTTGATTGTACGTCCTTTTGATACGCGCGCAATAAACATTCCAACAAATGGTGCCCATGAGATCCACCACGCCCAATAAAAGATTGTCCATTCGTTAATCCATGTCCGTTGATCTTCGTTTACTGGTTTTAGCTCGAAACTCATTTGTATAAAGTTGCTTATATAATTACCAATTGTCGTTGTAAACATATTTAATATATACATCGAGGGCCCTACAATAAATAGCGTGCACAGAAGTAAGATTGCAAGCCACAAGTTAATCGAACTTAAATACTTTATCCCATTTCCAATACCTGACCAGGCGGATATGATAAAAATAACAGTCGCTATAATTAAAATAAGCAATTGAAACCAAAATGTTTTTGGTGCATTAAACATAAATGTTAACCCACTATTAATTTGCGCCGAGCCGAATCCGAGGGTAGATGCAACCCCAACGACAGTTGCAAAGATAGCAAGTGTATCGACGACTTGCCCGATTGGACCACGCATTGCCTTTGCTCCAAATAATGGTTCAAGTGTTGCGCTAATTAACCCAGGGGCACCGACACGAAATTTAAAATAGGCGAAGATAAGACCGACAACAGCATATAATCCCCAACCGTGAAATCCCCAGTGCAACGCAGTGTATTGAAGGGAATCCAAAATTGCCTGTTCCGATCCAGGCACAGCATTTGGAGATTTAATGAATGCATGCGAAATTGTTTCTGCTGTTGTAAAGAACATGAGCCCAATGCCCATACCAGCACTAAATAGCATGGCAAACCAAGCAGTCAAGCTAAAATCCGGGACATCGTCGTCTTTTCCAAGTTTGATTTTACCGAAGCGTGAGAACATCATATACAAACAAAAGCTAATCATTACAACGATGACAAGCATATAAAACCAACCAAATTGATTATAAATAAACTTAGTCGCAGAAGTGGTTATTTCATTTAAATGATCTGGGGCAAAAGATCCCCAAAGTACAATTGCAATACATATGATGATTGCATACCAGAATACTTTTGTAATATGCAACGAAGTCCCCCCATTTCTAATCTGTTTATTAGGATGTTCCATTCTAACTCGTGCTATTCATTTTGGAATCATTCGACCACGAGAAAATCGCATTCAATCGAAGTGAACAAGCTAATGTCTTAACGTTTTATAATTGACAAACTTGTACCAGTACACTAACCTTCTAATAGACCATTGGAGGAATTATTTATGTCAACAATTGCAAAGCAACAAAATCAAGTCATTCGGCCGATTCCAATATTAATTTCTTTTTTAATTGCAGGGTTTATTGGATTATTTAGTGAAACAGCTTTAAATATGGCGCTTGGTAGTTTAATGATGGAATTTAACGTTGTTTCCTCTACAGTTCAATGGCTGACAACAGGTTATCTATTAACTTTAGGGATATTAATTCCTATTTCAGCTCTTTTGATTCAATGGTTTAGCACACGCCAGTTGTTTATCGCATCTTTAATCTTTTCTATACTTGGAACGACTGTTGCAGCATCGTCACCATTTTTTGGTGTTTTACTACTGGGTCGTGTGATTCAAGCGATTGGTACGGGTTTATTAATACCACTCATGTTCAATACCGTTTTACTTATTTTCCCGATTAATAAAAGAGGGACAATTATGGGTTTAATGGGATTGGTAATGATGGTTGCACCAGCGATTGGACCGGCCCTTTCAGGTTTAATCATTGAGAAGTTAAGTTGGAATTGGATTTTCTGGGTCACGATTCCCTTTCTTCTTCTTGCATTACTTGCAGGAGGTTTTTATATGCAAAACGTTTCTACGGTAACTAAACCTAAAATAGACATAGTATCAATTGTTTTATCGACGATTGGTTTTGGTGGGATTGTCTATGGTTTTAGTATCGCTGGAGAAAAGGGATGGGGAAGTTCCATTGTTATTTGGACCATTGCAATTGGGATTATTGCGCTTGTTCTATTTTCAATAAGACAACTTCGAATGGAGAAGCCGATGCTTGATCTACGCGCATTTAAATATCCGATGTTTACATTAGGTGTTTTAAGTGTGTTTCTAACATTCATGATTATCTTATCTTCAATGATCCTTTTCCCGTTATACTTGCAGACTGGCTTAGGACTAGCTGCGCTAACAGCAGGACTCGTCCTTTTACCAGGGGGAATTATAAACGGAATCATGTCTCCAATAACTGGCCGACTTTTTGATAAATACGGACCAAGAGGACTCGTTACACCTGGATTTATAATTATGTTGATTATGTTATGGAACTTGTCGAACGTAACGACATCAACCTCTATTTTAACTGTGATCATCTTGCATTCATTGCTTTTTATTGGCGTTTCTTTAGTCATGATGCCCGCGCAAACGAACGGGCTGAACGAACTTCCAAGAGATCTTTATCCAGATGGGACTGCTTTACTGAATACCTTGCAACAAGTATCGGGTGCAATCGGTACAGCTGTTGCTATTACAATTATGTCCACTTCCCAAACAACCTATTTGAATAGCCTAACGGACCCCCTAGCTCCGTCCGCAGCTAGTGAATCTTTAACCGCTGGTGTTCAAACTGCTTTTCTTTTTGGATTAACACTTGCGACTGTTGGGCTAATCGCGTCAATCTTTATTAAATCCTCACGAGACCTTAAAGATTTAGAGAATTGATTAGTTAAGAAGACGGAAGTTCTCACTAAATTAATATTAAAACGACACGATGATAGGCGCTAGCGCTTCTCATCGTGTCGTTTTTGTTATCGGTTTTTTTAAAAAAGAGTTGCGAGTAAGAATCCATGGGTATCATTTTGAGTAACGTTGTAAGATTAGCTATTTAGTTGGGATATGAGAAATGTGCATCGAAGTTTCATCTACTATCGCATTTAAACACATTCTGGATATCAAGATTTCTCAATGAATTCGATCCTGCATCTTTATGAATAAGAATCATTTTTCAATGTTCTGGATACGAAATTTAAAGGATGAGTTACTCCGGGAGCTCCCGAAAGTCCTTTGCAAACTTTACGTTATGCATTTGATTATTTTTCGGTACCTCTACTCTTAAGCTTAGCGATTGATCAAATAACTTAGGATCAAAATAATAACATTCATCTGTTTCAGGACAATAAACACAATATACATCTATTTCATTTTTATCAATGATTCTTGTAACTACACCTTTTGAATCGCAATAAGATGATCGAAACCTAATTTCTAGTATGATGATACAAGGTAATTCCCCTCATCTCTATAATCTAGGCTATCAATTTGACACGCTTCCATAATGAATATCAATCCAAAGAATGTAATATCTATATTGTTTTTCAATGATACAAAACTCCAATGGCAAACGATGTATAATTCAGACTCCTCTGAACGTCTTAATAATTCCGTATATTCTTCATTTAATCAAGAGCCTTGAACGAGAACTACTTGTTATTTCACATAAATAATCGGCTCATAAATTGATCAATATCTAAATTTGATTTTATCATAACAATATCCTCCTAACGTAGAGTTAGAAAGCTCACGTCTATGTTCGCAACTTGACCGCTCATAGACCGATGCTTTAACTTCGTTAGAAGGTTGATATAGCGCGGATTAACCAATTGTACTCAGATATAAGTCAAGAGAATCTTCTACTTCATGTTCTACTAATGCAATAAAGTCACTGTAATCTTCTGTCGTATGTGCTTTGTCAAGTGCATCATAATAGGCTAATCGATTTTCTACCTTAATAATAACTGGTGGAAATCCATCCTTCATTACTTCTAAATTAAGCAAAAGTCTTGAAGTGCGTCCATTTCCATCTATAAAAGGATGAATGCCAACAAAAATAGCATGTAACATCGCCCCCCGCTCAACAGGATGTAGATGCACACCTTCGTTTTGATACCAAGTCATCATTTCGTCCATTTTTTCTTGGATCAAATAATGCGCTGGTGGAGTATGTCTAGCGCCAGAAATAAAAACTTGTTCTTTACGGTACACACCCGAGTACTCGTCATGAATTCCTTTAAGTACTAAACGATGTACATTTTTTATTTGCCATTCAGAAAATGGTTCTTTCATTTGAACAATTTCTTCAACATATGTAATTGCATCACGATGATTGATTACCTCTAAATGTTCTCTTAGTGTCTTACCACCAATTGTAATTCCTTCAAGAACCACTTTCGTTTCGTTCATGGTTAACGTATTTCCTTCAATCGCGTTCGAATTATAGGTCCACTCTAGAAATAATTTTTCTCGTAAACTTTTCAATGTATATTTCGGCAATGGACGAGCAGCATCTAATTGTAACTTCTTTTTATTAATGACTTCAAACAAATGAGTAACCTCCCAATTTTAGAAGTAGCGTATTTCTATTATTGTACCGCATATTGGAAAACTTCTATACCTAATTGAGATTCATCCACTTGAAAATCAGAAGGAAGAGATGTCAGTTAAAGATTTTCTTTGCATCTATTTTAAATTTAGTTTGCTTAACCAGTAAACAGTATAAGGTCGTATTTTCAATAGTAATCTGGTTATATTCTTCATTATTACATCCTATTCTGGCGTGAATTAACTAACAGCAAAAACTTATAGTCATACTCAAATCCAGTTACTTTCTCATAATCCTCTTTATATTCAAGTGCAACTGTTAAATCAAACATATCTTCAATGTCATATTCCTCAAGTGGTTCTACTATTTGTGCATACCGATAACTTTTCGATCTGTAATAATCGACAAGCCGGTTAGAAGCAATTTTATACAACCAAGTTCGAAACGCCGCTTTATTGATTTCAAAGCGCTAATAAAAACTTCCTGCGTAAGGTCGAGCGATAAATCATTGTCAAGTGTTTGCTTATAAAGATATGCATAGATTTCTTTGTAATACTTAGAAACGAGTGCATTTGCCGCAGACTCGTTCCCCGTTCGCTTTATTTTCTTAATCCAAAGTGCTTCATTGTCCATCTTTCATCACACACTTCCCCACTATTCCTTGCCACCCTATAAGTATATTCGTAATCGATTCAAAAATAGTTTGAAAACAAATAAAAAAGTTGTCGGTAAGGAGTAAATTCTTTACTCTTTGCCGACAACTTACCTATTTTGTTTCTATTTAGTTTAAACTCTAATCCATTCTATCTACCATCTCCTCTAGACACGGTTGGATTATAATCGCTAAATTAAAAAAATCTTCACAAACGCTATAACTTAAACGTTTGTGAAGATCTTTTCTTTGACTTTATTGCCATAAATTATGTACGTCCCAGGCAGGATTCGAACCTGCGACCGACGGCTTAGAAGGCCGTTGCTCTATCCAGCTGAGCTACTGAGACATGTTGTAAATCAGTCACTCGAATGTGACGACATTTATTAGTATAGGCAACTATTCATATAATGTCAACGCTTTTTTCAAATGTTTTTTAATTCTATGAAATCGACTTGTTTATGCTCCATATTATTGAACGTTACCCGTATGGTTTTATCCCACTCAATCACAGCGTACGTCGGATGTTTCCCGCCCCTTGGCTGCATTGTACTGCCCGGATTGACAAACAGGACCCCTTCAATCATTGACGCTCCATAAAGATGAGTGTGGCCGAACAAAACGATATCTGCGTTATTTTCTAACGCTGCGTAATGTAGGGACAAAAGCGATTGATTTACATTATGTTCATGTCCATGGACCATAAAAATTGTTTTTCCACCAATTGAAACAATGACATGGTTTGGATAACTCGAGTCAAAATCACAATTGCCTCTTACTTTATGCATGTGACTTAAAAAAGGGTGCTCAAATTCAAGTTCACTGTCCCCACAATGAAAAGTTGCATCCCCCTGTAGTGAGGAAACGGCTTCCACCGTTCCTACATCATCATGTGAATCGCTCATAACTACTATCTTCATTAATTATCCTCCGCTCCGGCTATCCATTTAGGAAGCTTTTCTTGAAGTTTTGAAAGTGCAGCACCACGATGCGATAGTTCGCTTTTTTCTTCCGAGGAAAGTTCAGCCATCGTACATCCTTTTTGAGGTACGAAAAAGATTGGATCGTATCCAAATCCATTTGCCCCTCGTCGTTCATGGATAATTTGACCGTCGCAACTACCCGAAAACGTTTCTGTTGTCCGACCGGGTCCAGCAATCGCTAATACACATCTAAAACGTGCTGTGCGTTCGTTTTGAGGTACTTCGCTCATTTCTGCAAGCACTTTATCGATATTGTCTTCATCGTTCTTCTTAGGGCCTGCAAAACGCGCAGAATAAACGCCAGGAGCTCCGTGTAGCGCATCAATCTCAAGACCACTATCATCGGCGATAACTACTATTCCAAGCATATCAGCAACAACTTCTGCTTTCAATATCGCATTCGCTTCGAATGTGTCACCCGTTTCTTCCACGTCAATAGCCTCTTCAATATCATTCAAAGACAAAACGCGAATTCCCAGTGGCAGGAAAAGTGTTTCAAAATCCTTCACTTTTCCTTTATTATTCGTTGCGATTAGTACTTCCTTCACGATTTTTCGCCTTCCACTGTTCCGATTAATTCCGCAATATCACCGAGTACTTCTGTTTGTATTGCAAACAAATCTTGAATACCTTCTTCAGCGAATGAGACGAGTCCATTCATTTCTTCTCTAGTGAATGTCGCTTCTTCTCCAGAACCCTGAAGCTCTACGAATGCGCCTTCACCTGTCATAACTACGTTCATATCAACTGCTGCAGACGAATCCTCTACATAGTCAAGATCGACAATCAATTCATTATCAGATGTCTTCCCTACACTAATTGCTGCTAGCATTGAGGAAATTGGAAACTTTTTTAATTTTTTATCTGTGTGTACTTTAGCCGCGGCCATTGTCATTGCCACAAATGCTCCGGTAATTGAAGCTGTTCTTGTCCCACCGTCTGCTTGGATAACATCACAATCAATCCAAATCGTCCGTTCACCAAGAGCTTCAAGATCCACCACTGCTCGCAGCGCTCGACCGATTAACCGTTGAATCTCCATCGTTCTGCCGCCAAGTTTACCTTTCGACGCTTCACGTTGTGTTCTCTGTCCTGTAGCGCGTGGCAACATGGAATACTCTGCAGTAACCCAACCTTTTCCGCTACCGCGTAAGAAATGAGGTACACGCTCTTCTATCGTAGCTGTACATATCACTTTCGTATTCCCAAAGGAAATTAATACAGAACCTTCCGGATGTATTAAGTAATCCGTTTCTATTGTTACAGGTCTAATTCTATTCGCTAATCTGCTTTCATGTCTCATATTAGTTTCCCTCCGCCATTTTAATACCGCACTCATCTTATCATAACCTAATTCATATACGCAAAAACCCAGAACGTCATAAATCGACATTCTGGGTTTTTACAACTGTATGTGCCTTACGTCAGGTTCTTTGATTGAGAGCCAGTCAGTAACAATATCCCGAAAGTTATTGATAGACCCAGTTGAGAAAAAAATGGGCTGAACTGGTTTCTCTGAAAGATTTCGAATTCCATTAATCAAAAGTGCCTGCTCAACATCCCGAGCAGTCTCAATTGCTGATGAAATAATTTTTACATGTTTAGGCAATTGACTTTCGAAGTGCTTTTCTAACAGCGGAAAATGTGTACAACCCAAAATGACCGCGTCAAAATCTTTATCTTCAATTTCACCAAGAGTTCTCCTAACCATTTTGCTTGCTTCTTCCGAGTTGTATTGACCACTTTCGACAATCGCTACAAAATCAGGACATGCTAACCGATAGACAGTCGCATCAGGTAACAGATTCCAAATTTCATAATCATATGCCCTGCTTTTTATTGTAGCAGTCGTCCCAAGAACAGTGATTTTACCAGTCTTGGTCGCATTGACAGCGGAACGTGCCCCTGGAGTAATGACTCCGATAATTGGAAAACTAAACAGTTCGCGTATATCATCTAACGCTATAGCTGTTGCCGTATTACAAGCCACTACTAGCAATTTAATGCCCATCTTGGATAATGCAGCAGCCATTTCTATTGTGTATGCGCGAACTTCTTCAGCCGGTCGCGGCCCATATGGACAACGTTCCCTATCACCAATATAAATTATCGATTCATTTGGAAGTCGTTTCATCACTTCTTTGACTACGGTTAAACCTCCAACACCCGAATCGATAATACCAATAGATGCATCCAATCGAATCCCTCAGTCCTCTTTCATCTCTTCATGAAGTTTTGAAAGCAAAAAGGAAAACTTCTTAATTTCCTCTTGATCAAAATCAGATAACACCGTATCTAAATAATCTCGACGCTTGTCAATAACCTCTTCAATTACACGTTCGCCCTCTTTAAGCAGGTGTATTCGAACGACACGACGATCTTGCTCATCTCGAATTCGTTGTACTAAATTGTTTTTTTCCATTCGGTCGACAAGGTCTGTCGTAGTGCTGAATGCAAGAAACATTCGATTCGATAAGTCCCCAATCGTCATATCACCATGTTCAAATAGCCACTGCAATGCAATAAATTGCGGTGGGGTTATCGTGTAATTCTTAAGAATTCTTCGGCCTTGTTGCTTGATGATTGCAGAAATGTGCCTAAGCTCCTTCTCCAATCGAGCAATGTCGTCATTCATATTTATTTGTGGTGTTATCTGTTCCGACAAGTAGATCAACTCCCTGAAAACTATTCCTATCTTCCCATTGTCACCTTTTTCTTACCGTAAGGCAATACTTTTCTAGCGCAACACCAATTCTCCAAGCCGTAAAAGCTCGATAATCGCTTGCGCTCTACCCGATACTCCTAACTTCTGAATCGTGTTCGAAATATGATTTCGGACAGTCTTCTCACTGATACCGAGCCGTCCTGCGATATCTTTTGTCGTATTATCGTCAACGAGCAGATTAAAGATTTCTCGTTCCCTTGCTGTAAGCAATGAACGGTGTTTCGATTCATCTGTCAAGACGCGCCCCCTCCTATCACTTTCACCTTAAAATATGTGACTAGAGCTCAGGCTGTGACGGCTATTTGACTAATTCACCATTAATTTGTGCTCTTGCGTTTTCTGTCCAAGGTTCGCTTTTACCTGTAACGCGATTAATCTGTACAACAGAGCCTCTACCTGTTAATACAATTTCACCTTTCTCATTCTTAATCATATAATGAATATCGGCAGAAGATGTTCCTGAAGCTTCAGTCATCACATAGACATCTAATTTTTCATCAAAAAATATTTGTTTCAAATAATCACATTGCATATCCGCTACAACAGGAATCGTCATTCCTTTTGGATCAAACCATTCGTTTATCATGCCTATATGTTTAAAATATTCGATGCGCGCATACTCATAATAAGCAAATGGAACAATATTATTCAAATGACCAAACATATCCGTCTCAGAAAACTTTACGGACACACTCACAGAAAACTCAAACTTGGAAGCCCACCTTGAAATATCTTTTATGTAATTTGCATTCACTCTATTTGCCCCTCTACATTATAATCAATAAGTGAATGAGCATTCACTCACTCTCATTATACTACTAGACTTCAATTATGAATGAAAGTAAAGAATTCCTATTCTTTACATAAAAAAATCCTGTCCAAGTACATTACATACTTGGACAGGATTTGGCGACATTAATTAGTCTACCATATGGTCGCTTCCGAAGAAGTTCTTGAATAGTTGAATTGAAGTTGCGCGGTTCATCGCAGCAATTGATGTCGTCAAAGGAATTCCTTTTGGACATGCAACTACACAGTTTTGTGAGTTTCCACATTCTGCAATTCCACCGTCAGACATTAGAGCAGCTAAACGCTCATCTTTGTTCATCGCACCTGTTGGATGCGTGTTGAACAGACGAACCTGTGATAGAAGTGCCGGACCAATGAAATTCGTTTTGTCGTTCACGTTCGGACAAGCCTCAAGGCAAACCCCACATGACATACATTTCGAAAGTTCATACGCCCATTGACGCTTGCGTTCAGGCATACGTGGACCTTCTCCAAGATCATACGTTCCATCAATTGGAACCCATGCCTTGATTTTCTTCAGTGAGTCAAACATAAACTGTCGATCCACGATTAAATCGCGGACAACTGGAAATGTTTTCATCGGCTCAAGTCGAATCGGTTGTGTGAACTGATCAACTAGCGCAGTACATGACTGCCTAGGACGACCATTAATAACCATCGAACATGCACCACAAACTTCTTCTAAACAGCTCATGTCCCAGTTAACTGGAGTTGTATTTTCCCCTTTAGCGTTTACAGGGTTTCTACGAATTTCCATGAGTGCAGAGATAACGTTCATATTCGGTCTATATTCTAATTCGAATTCTTCCCAGAATGGCTTTGAATCCGCTGAATTTTGACGAAGAATTTCAAATTTAACCGTCTTTTGAACAGTAGCATTTGTCTCGCTCATTTACGTCATTCTCCTTTCTTCGCGGAGTAATCGCGTTTACGTGGCGGAATAAGGGAAACGTCGATTTCTTCGTAATGGAAGATTGGAGCCGACTTTCCGTCGAATTTTGCCATCGTTGTTTTCATAAAGTTCTCATCATCACGATTTGGGAAGTCTGGTTTGTAGTGCGCGCCACGACTTTCGTTACGGTTTAATGCACCTAACGTGATAACTCGAGCTAAGTATAGCATGTTTTTAAGTTGTCTAGTAAATGTTGCACCTTGGTTCGACCAAAGTTGCGTATCGTTAATATTAATATTATTGTATCTTTCAAGAAGTTCAAGAATTTTTTCGTCTGTCTTTTCCAAACGATCGTTGTAACGAACAACAGTAACGTTATCCGTCATCCATTCTCCAAGTTCTCTATGCAATACATACGCATTTTCATTTCCATCCATTTTAAGTGTATCATCCCACTTTTGCTGTTCATCTTTAAGAGCTGCGTCGAAAATCGTCGAAGGAAGATCCTCTACATGACGCTTAAGGCCCTTCATGTAATTAACAGCGTTCGGTCCAGCTACCATTCCACCATAAATTGCAGATAGAAGTGAGTTTGCTCCTAAGCGGTTTGCACCGTGTTGAGAATAATCACACTCGCCTGCTGCAAATAGACCTGGAATATTTGTGTGCTGATCGTAATCTACCCATAATCCACCCATTGAATAGTGAACTGCCGGGAAAATTTTCATCGGAACTTTACGTGGATCGTCACCCATGAACTTCTCATAGATTTCAATAATTCCACCTAGTTTAATATCCAATTCTTTTGGATCTTTATGTGAAAGATCTAGATAGACCATGTTTTCTCCGTTTATACCAAGCTTTTGATTTACACACACATCAAAAATTTCACGTGTTGCAATATCACGAGGTACTAGATTACCATAGTCAGGATATTTTTCTTCAAGGAAGTACCAAGGCTTACCGTCTTTATACGTCCATACACGACCACCTTCACCACGTGCAGATTCACTCATGAGACGAAGTTTATCATCTCCTGGAATTGCTGTTGGGTGAATTTGAATGAACTCACCATTCGAGTAGTATGCACCTTGTTGATAGACAATTGATGCCGCAGACCCAGTGTTAATAACTGAGTTTGTAGATTTCCCGAAAATAATTCCCGGTCCACCTGTTGCCATAATTACTGCATCCGCTTTGAATACTTGAATTTCCATCGAATGAAGATTCTGCGCTTTAATTCCGCGACATGTACCTTCATCATCTAAAACAACACCTAAGAATTCCCAGTGTTCATACTTCGTAACGAGACCATCAACTTCAAATTTACGGACTTGTTCATCAAGTGCATACAGAAGCTGCTGACCCGTTGTTGCGCCCGCAAATGCTGTGCGGTGATGTAATGTTCCACCAAAGCGTCGGAAGTCTAAAAGACCTTCTGGCGTACGGTTAAACATTACACCCATACGGTCCATTAAGTGGATAATTCCAGGTGCTGCATCCGCCATTGCTTTAACTGGTGGTTGATTCGCAAGGAAATCTCCGCCATAGACAGAGTCATCAAAGTGAATTGCTGGCGAATCGCCTTCACCTTTTGTATTTACCGCGCCGTTAATACCGCCTTGGGCACACACTGAGTGGGAACGTTTAACCGGGACAATTGAAAATAGGTCAACCGGAGTACCCACTTCAGCCGCTTTGATAGTTGCCATCAAGCCCGCGAGTCCGCCACCGACGACAATCAATCTGCTTTTCGTCATTATTTGTTCACTCCTCAATTAGTTGCTACTTAATTAATAAAATTAATAACGCATTAGTCTTTAATCTGCATTTAGGTTAAACTACAAAAGCTAGAAGTGCTTGTACTCCGATTACTGAAAGTACAAGGAAAACTCCAATCGTTACGTAAGTTACAATTTGTTGTGAACGTGGTGATTGTGAAATTCCCCATGTTACTAGGAATGACCATAAACCGTTCGATAGATGGAATGTCGCAGCCAGTACGCCAGCAACATAAAATGCAAACATGAATGGGTTGCCTAAAATATTAGCCATCATATCAAAGTTCACTTCTGCTCCTAACGCTTTCTGGATTCTTGTTTCATAGACGTGCCATGCGATAAACACAACTAAGAAGACGCCCGTGATACGTTGAAGCATGAACATCCAGTTACGGAACGTGCCATAACGCTTAACATTATTTTTCGCCGTAAAAGCTATGTAGAGACCATAAAACGCATGAAACATGAGTGGGATATAAATAATAAACCATTCCAAATATAAAACAAATGGCAAATTCCCCATGAAATCAGATGCTGCGTTGAATGCCTCAGGACCGCGTGTTGCAAAATGGTTAATCACTAAGTGTTGAGCGACAAAAAGCCCTACCGGAATGATACCAAGCAATGAATGAAGACGGCGAATGAAAAAATCAGATTCTCTTGACAAGTCTTTTACCCTCCCTTATTACTGAGTTAGCAGTCAGCGATTGACATCGTTTTGACACGTGAATTTCGTTGACGGCATTCCTCTTCATGGTACAATATTAGAACATGTCTATTGTACTCCTCCAGTCTGAAGAGGTCAAGACGAGCTTATCTTTACTTGTATGAAATGTCAGATTATATTACTTTGGAAGGGTTGCATACTAAATTGGAAAAAAGTACGTATGGAGTGCCGACCCAATTCGGCTATGAACTATTACGAGATCATGTGCTGCCAAGTATTCTCGGGCCACATGAGAGCGATATTTTATATTGGTCTGGAAAAGAAATCGCTAGAAAATTTCCAGTTTTCAACGTAGAAGAATTACCTACTTTCTTTTTAGAAGCCGGATGGGGTTCACTCACTCTTGAAAAAGAAGCGAAAAATGAAGCGTTCTTCAAATTAAAAAATGATAGTGAATACATAAATATAAAAGAAAGAACGTTTCATCTCGAAGCTGGTTTTATTGCAGAACAATATCAAAAACTAAATGGTGTTTTAACTGAATGCTTTGCTGAAAAAATCAATAAACGAAATGATCCGCACATTTTGATACATGTGAAATGGGACCCAAAAACGAAGATATAGCAAAAAGGAGATGCAGAAGGAACATTTGCATCTCCTTTTCTATTTTTCAGTGTCCTGTTCTTCACTAAAATGCTTTGCAACAGATTCTGCTATAGATAACGGCAATCCCGCTTGTTGAAGCTCCCCTGCAGTAGCCTCGCGAATTTTCTTTACCGACTTAAAATGCTTCAACAACATTTTCTTACGTTTTGGACCCACACCTGATAAGCCATCTAATGCAGAAGTAAAAGAGCTTGCTCCCCTTTTTTGTCTATGGAACGTAATTGCAAATCGATGGACCTCATCCTGAATTCGTTGCAACAAATAAAAGGCTTCACTTGTTTTTTTCAGCGGTATGACTTCTACTGGGTTCCCGTATAACAATTGTGACGTTTGGTGTTTATCGTCTTTTGCTAAACCTGCAATCGGAATCGATAGACCAAGTTCGTCTTCGATAACCTCGCGGGCCACTTCCATATGCCCTTTTCCACCATCGATGACAATCAGGTCTGGCAGTGGTAAGTTCTCTTTCAAAACTCGAATATATCGCCTGCGCACAACTTCTCTCATCGCGCCATAATCATCATGCGCTTCCGCTGTCTTCGTCTTATATTTCCGGTAATCCCGATTGTTGGGTCTTCCATCTACAAAAGACACCATTGCCGACACTGGATCTGCACCGTGTGTATGTGAGTTATCAAATGCCTCTATACGTAGCGGAACTGCAATGTTCATCGCTGCACCAAGTTCTTCGCAAGCACCTATTGTTCGTGTCTCTTGACGCTCAATCAGGTGAAACTCTTCTCTTAAAGAGTTCTCCGCATTTTTCATCGCCATATGAACAAGATCCTTCTTTTTACCGCGTTGTGGAATATAAACTTTTACATCTAGCAGTTGACGAATAATATCGGAATCGATTCCTGGAGGAAGCAAAATTTCCTGCGGTTTTAGATGCTCTGACTTCCCATAAAACTGCCCAATAAATGTCAGCATCTCTTCTTCTGGCTCCTGATATACAGGGAACAAGGAGACATCACGTTCAATGAGTTTACCTTGTCGAACGAAAAAGACTTGCACACACATCCAGTCTTTAAAAACAGAATAACCGAAAACATCGCGATTCGTAAAATCGTTCATTGTAATCGACTGCTTCTCCATAACCATCTCAATGTTCGTAATTTGATCGCGATACTCTTTAGCACGTTCAAATTCTAGCGTTTCCGCAGCCGCTTGCATTTTCACGGTCAACTCATCTTTTACTTGCTTGTAGCCACCATTTAAAAAGCGTGTAATGTCATCCACCATAGTTTTGTATGTTTCTGCGGTAACCTCTTTAACACAAGGCGCTAAACACTGTCCAAGATGGTAATACAAGCAGACACGATCAGGCATCGTATAACATTTTCTATAAGGGTAAACTCTATCAAGTAATTTTTTAGTTTCAGTCGCTGCGAATGAATTCGGATACGGACCGAAATACTTACCTTTATCTTTCTTTACTTGTCTTGTAATAATTAGTTTTGGATGCCGTTCGGCTGTGATTTTTAAATAAGGATACGTTTTATCATCTTTTAGCATGACGTTATATTTCGGATCGTATTGCTTTATTAAATTCAACTCTAGAATTAATGCTTCAATATTGGATGACGTAATTATTGTTTCAAAATCTTCAATTTCGCCTACTAATCGTTGGGTTTTACCATCATGCGTCCCTGTGAAATAACTACGTACACGTTGCCTTAGCACCTTTGCTTTACCTACATAAATGATCGTTCCCTGCCGATCTTTCATCAAATAACAACCAGGTTGCTCAGGTAGAAACGATAGTTTTTGTTCGATTAATTCATTCAATAAGTTTCACCTACTAAAAAACCGGGCAGCCAATGAAGGTTCCCGGTTTTGATTAATTATGCTTTGAATGTTTACGCGTGTTTTGAGATTAGTTCTGCAAGTGCTTCTTTTGGTTGGAATCCAACAACTTTCTCGACGATTTCTCCGTCTTTGAATAGAAAAAGTGTAGGGATTGACATAACACCATATTTACCAGCAGTTTCTTGGTTATCGTCAACATCTACTTTAACAATACTTGCTTTTCCTTCAAATTCTCCGTCAAGCTCTTCAAGAACTGGAGCAATCATCTTACAAGGTCCACACCAAGGTGCCCAAAAGTCAACAAGTACGACACCTTCTTTTACGTTTTCAGCGAAATCTTTATCAGTTGCGTTAATAATAGCCATTTAATATTTCCTCCTTTTAATCGGTAACTCTGACTACATTGTAACACGCACTAAATTCATCGGCTAAATATATGCTTATGCTCGAACTGTCTATTTTCAAAATCGAATAAAACGATTCCCCTTAAAAATAAACAGCAAAAACAGGTGGGGAAAAGTCGAGCTGCTTCCCCACCTGTTCTATTTAAAGCAACTAGACAAGCCCTTTTTAATTAGTTGGCTTGAATTTTTTTAACTTCTTCGATCATCATCGGAATGACTTCAAATAAGTCCCCAACAATGCCGTAATCAGCTACTTTGAAAATGTTTGCTTCTGGATCTTTGTTTATCGCGACGATAATTTTCGAGTTAGACATTCCAGCCATATGTTGGATTGCTCCTGAAATACCGACTCCGATATATAAGTCCGGTGTAATAACCTTACCTGTTTGTCCAATTTGCAATGAATAGTCACAGTAATCCGCGTCACAAGCTCCGCGAGAAGCACCAATTGCTCCACCTAAAAGGTTAGCAAGTTCTTGTAACGGCGCAAAACCTTCTGCACTTTTCACTCCGCGTCCGCCTGCAACAACAACTTTCGCTTCGGACATGTCAACACCTTCAGTAGTTTTACGGACAACTTCTGAAATGATTGTGCGTAGATTTGTAATATCAACAGATAACGTTGATACGTCTCCGCTTTTTCCAGCATCCTGTTCAAGTGGCGCGATATTATTTGGACGGATTGTGATAAACAACAAACCATCTTTTACTTTTACTTTTTCAAATGCTTTACCTGAATAAATAGGGCGAATAAATAGCGCATTGTCGCCATCGCCTTCTATGTCAGTCACGTCTGAGATTAATCCAGAAGAAAGTTTACTTGCAATTTTTGGAGATAAATCTTTCCCTAGCGCCGTATGACCAAAAACAATAGCTTCCGGCTTTTCTTGTTCGTATACTGCCATGAAACCTTGGCTATATCCATCAGATGTATATTGTTTCAAGTGTGGATGCTCTACTGCAATTACGCGGTCAGCACCATACTGAATCATTTCTTCTCCAAGTGATTGAACAGCATCGCCTAGTAATACTGCGACAACTTCCCCTCCACCAGAAATCTTTTTAGCTGCAGCAATTGCTTCAAACGAAACATTACGCAGGACACCTTCACGTGCTTCACCAAGTACTAATACTTTTTTCGACATGTATTTGACCCTCCCAGTACGATTTCGAAATCTATTTAGATTACTTTCGCTTCGTTTTTAAGTAAGTTTACAAGTTCCGCTACTTGATCGGATAAGTCGCCTTCTAGTACTCTTCCAGCTTCTTTACCAGCCGGAAGATAGATTTCAACCGTTTCCGTCTTCGCAGCTACATCGTCCTCTTCAAGGTCCAAATCATCCAACTCAAGTTCTTCGAGTGGCTTCCTCTTTGCTTGCATTATACCCGGTAGTGAAGGATAACGAGGTTCGTTAAGTCCTTGTTGAGCAGTTACAAGAAGGGGTAGTGAAGTTTCGATCATTTCAGAATCTCCCTCTACATCCCGAACAATTTTAACTGCCGTTCCATCAATTTCTAGCTTAGTTATTGTAGTTACATAGTTAATGCCTAATAATTCTGCAACACGTGGTCCAACTTGACCCGAACCGCCATCAATTGCAACGTTTCCAGCAAGAATTAAATCAACATCTTTATCTTTCAAGTATTCTGCAAGTATTTTAGCAGATGTGAACTCGTCCATTTCATCCAAATCATCTTCCGTGTTAATAAGTACAGCTTTGTCTGCACCCATCGCTAATGCTGTACGAAGTTGCTTTTCTGCTTCTTCATCACCAATTGTGATGACAGTTACCTCGCCACCGTTTGCATCGCGCACCTGGATTGCTTCTTCGATCGCATACTCATCATATGGGTTAATAATAAACTCTGCACCATCTTCAGCAATTTTACCGCCACTAATCGTGATTCTTTCTTCAGTGTCAAACGTACGCTTGACCAAAACAAAAATATTCATGTTACAAACCCCCTCAGCTTTTTAATAAATTAATTTCCCTTGAAAATAGGTTCTCTTTTTTCCAAAAATGCCTGTATTCCCTCTTTTGCATCTTCAGAAGTGAAAACTTCACCGAATGAATCGGCCTCCGCCTTCACTCCTCTATAATAAGACTCCGGTTTGGAAAATTGCAACATTTTAAGTGTAGCTTTTACTGCGACTGGACCTTTTTTCGCAATTTTCTTTGCAAGCTCCATCGTTTTTGGTAGAAGCTCATCTTCCTTATACGCTTTATTAGCAAGACCGTATCGCACCGCTTCTTCGGCAGTAATAGGTTCGCTCGTTAATAACATTTCAGCAGCTTTAGGCATACCTACATATCGAGGTAGTCGCTGTGATCCTGCAAAACCTGGTATAAGACCCAGTTGTAATTCAGGTAATCCAAGCTTGGCATTCTCAGTAACAAGGCGCATATGACATGCCATAGCAAGTTCTAAGCCGCCTCCTAGCGCCGCGCCGTGAATAGAGGCAATGACTGGCTTTCCAAAAGACTCGAGTCGTTCAAATACTTCCTGGCCACTTGAAGCAAGCTTTGAAAACTCTTCCCCAGAAGTGACCGTTGTAAATTCTTTAATATCTGCACCTGCAGAGAAAAATCTACCTTCACCACGCAACACAATTACTCTGACCGAATCATCATTCTCTACCTGATTTAAAAGTGAATCCACTTCCAAAATCAATGCGCGAGCTAATGCATTTGCCGGAGGTCTATCAATTGTTGCAACAGCTACCCCATCTTCAATCGAAATGCTTATATACTCCAAAATACTACGCCCCTTTTTAATAAACGTTTTAACTATCAAATACGGAGTCAATTTACTCAGCTCGCATCCCATTCATGATTAGCTTATGTACATCCGTTGATAATTTTATCAAATCATACTTTTGGTCATTCATCACCCACGAAGTGAGTGTCTCATCCATTGTTCCAAAAACCATTTGCCTAGCAAGTCGAACATCTAAACCGACAGTTAACTCGCCATTATTAATTCCTTCTTTTAAAATGTTATCTAGAAGACTTAGATATTCTTTTAACACTTCATTTATTTTTAATCTTAGATCTTTGTTCGATTGCCTTAACTCTAATTGAGTTACGATTGCAAGATGCCTATCCTCGTTTAGTACTCGGAAGTGGCTTTCTATCATTTTCAGCAACTTCTCTGAAGTGTCGATATCCTTATCCAAGATAACACGCAAATTATTTGTAAAGATGGCCATTTTCTCTCTGAATACGGAGATGAGAATATCTTCTTTATTTTTAAAATAAAGATAAATCGTTCCATCAGCAACGCCAGCCTCTTTTGCAATTTTTGAAACTTGCGCTTGGTGGTACCCGTTCTCTGCAATAACAATCACTGCAGCATCGATAATTTGCTTATACTTCGGCTTATCACGCTTCATTATTTAATCACCACCAAAAACGAAAATATGAATGAGGTATCATTCATATTTTCATATTAATAGTAATTTACGCTGTAGTCAAGTTTTTCGTTATGAGCTCAGCGCTTCTTTTTCCAACTTCTTTTTTTCTTCATCAATCAAACTTCTTCTGAGAATTTTACCAACCGCTGTTTTAGGAAGCTCAGTTCGGAATTCATATTCTCTAGGTACTTTAAAAGAAGCTAGATGTTCACGACAAAATGCATCCAGTTCTTTCTCCGTCACAGAAGCGCCTTCTTTCAGCACTATATATGCTTTTACAGTTTCTCCTCTGTATGGATCTGGAATTCCTGCAATAACGCATTCTAGAATTGCTTCATGTTCATATAACACTTCTTCAATCTCTCTCGGATAAATATTAAAGCCGCCTGCAATTATCATATCTTTTTGTCGATCAACAATATAAAAATAACCTTTTTCATCCATGTAACCAAGATCACCCGTTAGGAACCATCCATCTCTAAATGTTTCCTTAGTGTCTTCCGGTTTGTTCCAGTATCCTCTCATTACTTGAGGACCCTTGACGACGATTTCTCCGATTTCCCCAGGTTTCAATGGTTCTGTAGAATCAGGACCAAAAACACTTGAATCCGTGTCTGGCCATGGTACCCCAACTGAACCTTTCACCGGATTTTCTTGCCAAACAAAGTTAACATGTGTAACTGGTGATGTTTCAGTCAGTCCGTATCCTTCTACAAGTCGACCACCAGATAGCTTTTCAAATTTTTGTTGTATTTCAACTGGCAACGCTGCAGACCCACTTAGACAAGCCTTTATAGAAGACAAATCATATTTTGAAACATCAGGATGATTTAGCAATCCAATATATATTGTTGGTGCACCTGGGAACAATGTAGGTTTTTGCTTGTCGATTGTTTTCAATGCTGTTAATGCATCAAATTTAGGTAACAACACCATCTTATTCCCCAACATGACTGACAAGATTAAAACTGTTGTCATTCCATACACGTGGAAGAAAGGAAGTATGCCCATGATCGTCTCTTTGCCTTCTTCACACTTATACAACCAAGCATTACACATCGTTGTATTAGCGATTAAGTTTTTATGCGTTAGTATAACACCTTTTGGAGGCCCCGTCGTACCACCTGTGTATTGTAAAAGTGCAATATCATTCTCGTAATCAAACTCATAACTGATTGGAGTGGGTTTAGCTATTTTCATAACTTCTGTAAAAAGGTGATTAATGCCACGATGTTCTACTTTTACTGTAATGCCATATTGTTTTTTCTGGATAAATGGATAAATTAGATTTTTGGGGAAGGGTAAATAATCCTTTATTCCAGTAACAATGACATGTTCAATATCTGTGTTTTTCACGATTTTCGTCACTCTAGGATAAAGTATATCCATCGCAAGAATTACTTTTGCACCAGAATCTTTCATCTGGTATTCTAGTTCTCTTTCGGTATAAAGTGGATTCGTTTGAACAACAATCGCTCCAGTATAAAGAATCCCATAATAGGCTATAACGGCCTGTGGACAATTGGGCAACATAATCGCTACACGGTCGCCTTTTACAATCCCGATTGATTGTAAATAGTTGGCAAACTTTAATGCCGATTCATAAAGTTCTTTATACAAGACGTCTTTACCCATAAAATGAATGGCTCTTTTATCAGGATATTTCGAACTTGCCCTTGTCAAAAACTCTTGCAACGGAATCTTTTCATAGTCAAGTGTCTTCGGAATTTCCTCAGGATACAAGTCTAACCAAACTTTATTCGTCATTTTAAGCACCCACTTTCATTTTTTATACTTCATTGAATATTCCTATTCTTAATTATAGTATTAAATGAGTGCGCTTACAAATACATTTTTAATATAATCATTTTAATGAAGATCCAATCCGATATTTTCATTTGCTCGCTAGCGAGTTGAAAAGTTTGATGAGCAACGTCGAATCGTGTAATTCGAATGCAATTAGGATTAAATCTTTTTAGTGAAAATAAAAAAAGTACCATAAGGTACTTTTAACCCGCCAAGAATGTTAGCCAATAAACGCCGACGAGAACAAATAGTATACAAACAACAATTAAGATTTTAGATAACTTCTCCATTTATCAACGACTCCTATGAGATACTTGCACCAATCACGTATGACAATCCAACTGAAATAGTTAACGATATAAAACCTACAGATCGATTATCTTTTTCAATCTCTTTATCTACATTAAATTTCGGGGTAAGAAATTCAAATAAGATGTAAGCAAAAATTAATAATGAAAAACCAAAAAAGCCCCATGCAATCATCTCTGGCAATGTATTATGTCTTTCAATTGAAAACCGGAATATGTTACAAACCCCAAAAATCTTCCCTCCAGTAGCAAGGGCTACTGAAAGGTTTCCACTTTTGATTTGTTCCCAATTTTTATATTTTGTAACAAGCTCAAATAAAACCATAGACACAATCAAACAAAGCACGACAACACTAAAGTACCCTGCAGCTTCAACAAACGGATTCGTCCAAAAACCAGATTTCGTCATAAAAACGACTCCTTTTTTACTCGGTCATTCCTACTCTTACGGATGCGAAGTGAAAAGGTTTCACTTTATTTTAATTCCACGACAGTTACACCGTAACCGCCTTCACCTGGTTCACCAAATCGGTACGTTTTAACACGAGAATGTTTTTTCAAATACTGCTGAATTCCTTGTCTTAATGCGCCGGTTCCTTTTCCATGAATGATAGATACTTGATGATAGTTAGACAATATCGCATCGTCAAGATATTTTTCTGTTCGATGAATTGCATCTTCGTATCGTTCTCCACGCAAATCCAACTCCATTTTCACATGGGAATCACGGCCTCTAACAGAAGTTGAAATATAGGTCTTTTTTTCTTTTTCAGGCTTCATATATTGGAGACCAGACTCTTCTAACTTCATTTTCAAGATGCCTATTTGGACAATCCATTCCGTATTTGAAACTTTATCAAGTAAGGTTCCTTTTTGACCATAGCTGAGAACTTGAACTTCATCGCCAACAGCTAACGGCCTAGGTCCCACTTTAGCTTGAACTTGTTTCTTCTTCACTTCACCCGGTCCAACGTTCTCAAGGCGTTTTCGCGCTTCAATGAGTTCATGTTCTTTAACAGATGCGCCCGCATGTAATCGTAACTCTCTTAACTCCGAAATAACCTTCTCCGATTCACGCTTTGCATCTTCTACAATCTTTCTTGCCCGTTCTTTTGCTTTTTCTTCAAGTGTTTCTTTCATCGTTTCATAATTCGCTAGCTTTTCTTCAAATTCTTTTTTCAGTTTTTCTGTATCTTCTAAGACAGAATGTGTTTTGTCGGCATCTTTTTCAGATCGCACTCTACTCTCTTCTAAAGAAGCAATCATTGACTCGACTTCACCGCGGTCGGTTCCTGTAAATGTCTTTGCACGGTCGATAATATGATCTGATAAACCGAGGCGCTTTGATATTTCAAACGCATTACTCCGACCCGGAACGCCTATTAATAATCGATACGTGGGACTAAGTGTCTCAACGTTAAATTCAACGCTTGCATTCGCGATGCCAGGTCGATTGAATCCATATGCTTTTAGCTCTGGGTAATGTGTCGTAGCCAGTACCCTCGCTCCGCTGCCATGTATTTCATCTAAAATGGAAATAGCAAGAGCGGCACCTTCTTGCGGATCCGTTCCTGACCCAAGCTCATCTAAAATGATTAACGATTTATCATCGTATTTCTTTAAAATGTCTACGATATTTACCATTCGAGAAGAAAACGTACTTAAACTTTGCTCAATTGACTGTTCATCGCCAATATCTGCGTAAACAGATTCGAATACAGCAATTTCTGATCCATCAAGAACTGGAATAGGTAAGCCAGCTTGTGCCATTAATACGCAAAGACCTACCGTTTTCAGTGTGACTGTTTTCCCACCGGTATTTGGTCCAGTTATTACAATCGTAGTAATTTCATTGCCAAACTCGATATTATTCGCGACCGCTTCCTCAACTGGTAACAATGGATGTCTTGCTTGGGATAGTCGAATATATCCTTTGTTGTTCACTTCTGGTTTTGTGTATTTGTTAAGGGCACCATATTTTGCTTTCGCTAGAATGACATCAATTTCAGATAAAATAGAAACGAGAATAAATAAATCATGTGCAACTTCTTGAACCTTCTCTGATAATCCAAGAAGAATCTTTTCCACTTCTTCTGATTCTTTCATCTTCAAGTTCCTGATTTCGTTGTTTGCTTGCACAACTGCATCTGGTTCAATAAATAATGTTTGACCAGATGATGACATATCGTGAATGACACCGCCGTAATGCGAGCGATATTCTGATTTTACCGGAATTACAAATCGATCATTACGTATTGTAACGATAGAATCCGACAGCATTTTCTCAGCGTTTCGTCCACGTGTATAACTTTCAAGTCTCTCTCTGACACGTGCTTCTTGCGTACGTAGACCTTGACGAATTGAACGAAGGGTACTTGAAGCACTATCCATGACATGTCCATTTTCATCAATCGCTGAATTGATTTCATGTTCTAATCCAGTCAGTACAGGAATCGATTCTTTTTTCGAAACAAAATGAGGGATTTCAATATCCTCATCTGCAACTAGCACTTCTATAAACTGGCGTAAAATACGACTTGCGCGAACGGTATTCGAAATTTCCATAAGTTCAAAAGCGCTTAACATACCGTCCATTTGTACTCGTTTTGCGTGGGGACGAATGTCTTTTATTCCGCCCATTGGAACATTTCCACGAACACGAAGAATAGAAAGGCCTTCGTCGGTCTCTTCAAGAAGTCGTATTACCTCTTCGAAGTTACTAACTGGTTCTAGTGCTTCCATAAATGTTCGTCCAGCTGATGATGTACATTGTTCAGCAACTAGCTCTCGGATTTTATCAAATTCAAGTGTTTTTAAGACACGGGTTTCCATTGTCTTACACTACCTTTCATTTTCCCACGATTTCGCGGATAAATTTATCTAATGGCCATGTATTGACCACATTCTCTTTTTTCAACCAAGCTTTTTGGCTGTAATTTACACCTATACTCATAATATCTAATTGTTCTTTTGCATGGGCATCTGTATTTATAGCAATACGAACCCCAGCCTCTTGAGCCATTTGTAAATGCTCTGTTTTTAAATCTAAACGGTAAGGGCTAGCGTTGAGCTCCAATATTTTTCCGTATTCTTGTGCCCATTTAATTAATTGAGGTATGTCTACTCGATACCCATCCCGTTGCCCGATAATTCGACCTGTTGGATGCGCAATCATATTCACATGCGGATTCTTCATAGCTGTATGGAGTCGTTCCATAATTTCTTCTTCCGGCTGATTAAAACTGGAATGAATGGATGCAATGACAAAATCTAATTCTGAAAGTAGTTCATCGTCAAAATCTAATGAAGCATCTGGCAAAATATCCATTTCGGTGCCACAGAAAACCTCGATGTCCTCATATTCTTTATTTAACAAACGAATTTCGGCTATTTGCTCTCTCAATCGTTCTGGGCTTAAGCCATTTGCAACTTTCAAATAATCTGAGTGATCCGTTATGACGATATGTGAATACCCTTTTAAGCGTGCAGCTTCGACCATCTCTCGAATTGAATGTGCACCGTCTGACCAAGTAGAGTGCATATGGAGATCCGATTTAATGTCGCTTAGTTCAAGAAGTCCAGCTATTTCATGCGATCGATCCAATTCCGTTCCATTCTTTCGAATTGCAGGCGGGATAAATGGCAAGTCAAAATAGTTGAAGAACTCCTCTTCTGATTCAAATGTCGTCACAGATCCATCTTCCTGTTCAACACCATATTCACTAATCTTAAGTCCCTTAGATTTTGCAAGTTGACGCATCCGTACATTATGATCTTTCGAACCGGTGAAATGGTGGATTGCAGACGCAAATTGCTCTTCTTTCACAAAACGAAAATCTGCATCAATTGCCTCTTCGAGATCCAGTGTAACGGATAGTTTTGCATCTCCCCCTGCAATTGTTGCTGAAATTGGTAAGGATGCAAGTAGTTTTTCACGCACCACGCCTGGCTCATCCGTGACGACAATAAAATCAACATCGCTGCTTTCTTCTTCAGTTCTACGGTAACTTCCTGCAACAGAGAATCGTTTAATTTCAGATACTTTCTGTAACTCTTCTTCTACTAGAGAAACAACTTTCTCCACTTGCCAAATTGGATGTTTGCCACTTCTCGTTCCTAAAATTTTAATTTCCTCTAAATAATTTTCTTCTGTTTTCTTTCCAAACCCCGGTACCTTACTAACTCTTCCTTCTTCACAGGCTTCTCTAAGGGAATCGACTGAGTCAATGCCAATTGCTTCATGCAACTTGGCAATCCTTTTTCCACCTAAACCCGGTATTTTCAATAAAGGAACAAGCCCTTTAGGAACTGTTTCCTCTAATTCAGTTAGGAGGTCAGATTCTCCTTTTTCAATCAAATCGGAAATGACTGCTCCTGTACCTTTCCCGATCCCTTTCAACTTTAAAATGTCATCCATTTCAGCGAGACTCCTTGGTTCAAGTTCGAGAACATTTGCAGCTTTTCTGAATGCTGAAACTTTAAAATGATTCTCTCCAAGTAACTCCATATACAATGCAATTTTTTCAAATGTGCGTATGATTGTTTTTTTATTCAACAGGAACCCTCCATTTTTATAAGCATGTGCGCTATCGCGATGGAACGTCAATAGTGTGAAAAAACTCCCCTCTATGTAAGAGGGAAGCTGTCATGTAGTATAAATATACCACCAGTTTTTTACTTTTTCAGACAGAATTGGTGTATGCTCAAACATCGCATCTTTTAATATTGAATTCTCCATAAAGTTTTGAATCATGTCTATTGGTAACATCGCCGTTAAATATAGGACGAAGAAAATTAGTAGATAAAATTCTATGAATCCTAATGCTGCACCCACAAACCTTGACACAAAACCAAGAACCGGTAAGTATTTCAAGAAGTCAAACATAGATGCGATTAATTGCAAAGCAAATTTAACAATAATAAATATAAGTACAAATGCTAGTAACCTATAAAAAGTCTCATCTAAATCTAGCTCTTCAACTGCAAACGACAACTTCGATCCAGCAGTTACACCTGGATAAGGTATCCACAACACAAACTTCTCGGCAAGCATTTCATAGTATTTATAAGATACGAGTAGAGCAATAATAAAACCTGTCATATGTATTATTTGTACGATAAGACCGCGCCTAAAACCAGTAATCAAACCAGCCAGGAGCAAAAATACGATTAGTAAATCTAACATGTAGTCCGTCAACCCTTCAAATTATTCAATTCTTCTTCCAAAAGCAAAACTTTTTCCTGTAATTTCACATAATCATGTACACTGTTTATAGCGGTTAGTACTGCGATTTTCGTCATATCGAGATTTTGATTTTTCGAACTGATTTCTTTCATCTTGTCGTCGACCATCGAGGCGACCAAGCGCATATGAGTGCTCGACTCTGAACCAACCATTTTATAAGTTTGACCATATATCTCAACAGCTATGCGTGTTTTTTGTATTCCCACCAACGACTTGACCTCCCTCATCAAACTCTTGTTATAATCATACCACGAAACTCTTTTACTTGGAATAAAGTCGACGAAAGGAAGTTATAAATTGAGTAATCAAGTATTGCTATTAACGAAGCAAATGCTAGAAAAGGTAAAGCACCATTATGCTTCGTCAAAAGTTATTCGAAACGCACCTGGAGTAATTTTTGCTGCCAAACTATCTGACGCTTCAATTACAGCTTACAAATCAGGCAAAGTACTCTTTCAAGGTGGAGGGGCTGAACGTGAAGCTTCTCTATGGGGTAAAGTAGAAACTAAAAACAATCAAGTTCAAACAAAAGGCGATGTTTTGCCGGAACGATTTGCTGAACGTTCTGTCGTAGGGTCCGATGAAACAGGGACAGGCGATTTTTTTGGCCCAGTAACCGTCGCCGCATGTTACGTCCGCTCAGACCAACTTGAACTCGTACGCGAACTTGGAGTTAAGGATTCCAAGCAACTAACGGATGATCTGATGCGAACGATTGCACCTGACCTGAAGGCTACACTCATCCACAGTGTCCTTACATTGAAAAACGAGAAATACAATGAGATTCAAAGTCGCGGCTGGTCCCAAGGAAAAATTAAGGCGCTTCTTCATAATCAAGCTTTAAAGCACGTCCTAAGAAAAATGGGTGAAGAGAAACCCGAGTATATTTTAATCGACCAGTTTGCGGAACGTGGTGTCTATTATAATCATATAAAATCTGCACCTGAAATCATTCGTGAAAATGTGTTGTTTTCAACGAAAGCAGAAGGTCTGCATCTTTCGGTAGCTGCCGCTTCAATTATTGCTCGAGTAGCATTTTTAAAAGAAATGGACCAGTTAAGTAAACACGCCGGAGTAACACTACCCAAAGGAGCGGGTGCAAAAGTCGATGAGGTCGCCGCAAAGTTATTGTTAACAAAAGGCGAAGATCAGTTGAAATCGATGACCAAATGGCATTTCGCAAATGCTATGAAAGCCAAAAAAATTGCGGAACGGAAAAGAATGTAACTATTCGTTGCTAGAAACGAACTAATCTAATGAGGTGATTATCTATGAGAATATTCCCATTACTTTTTATCGTTTTATTCTTGTTAAGTGCATGCGGAACCGGAAAACCTACTTCCACAGATAATTTAAACAAGCCTGGCAGTCCGTTACCTCCAGCAGAGGCTTCAGTTAAAGATGGTGACTTTATATACCGCTTAGTTACTGAAAAAGAGTTGTTTTACTTAGGGGAAGACATTTCTATTTATGCAGAATTAACGTACGTTGGAGAGCAAGAGTCTATTGATATTTTTCATGCAGCCTCGCCTTTTTACTTCCCTATAACGGAAAGAACACGTGGCTTGGATATCGATTATGCAATGAATGAACCCCTTATCATTACTACGTTACTTCAAAATGAACCACTTAGAGAAGATTATGCATTTGCGGGAGGATATAGTGATGAAAACGACAAAAGCTATATCGACTTCGTCAAATCTCTGATGGACGATAAGTTTCCTGAAGGAGAGTACATCGTTCATGGTTATGCAGATTTTTGGACGGAAGACCCTGGAAGTGCGACTGAAAATACAACATTCAAACTCCAAGAAGAAATTGGATTTACCGTAATTGATTAATGTACCTATTATCCGAATTAAAGAAAGCGCATTTAGGAAACGAATCCTAAATGCGCTTTCAAACTTTTTATCCGCGAAGCAAAGCTCCTGCTTCGTTCGTTAAAGCATTCAATACTTTTTCATGTGCATGAACGACTTCTTCGTCAGTCAATGTACGTTCAGGATCTGAATAGGTTAACGAGAATGCAACGGACTTCTTGCCATCTTCTACATTCGCACCTTCATACAAATCGAATAACTTAACGTCGTTCAGCAATTTTCCGCCTGCAAGTCGAATGATGCTTTCGAGAGTTCCTGCAGAAGTTTCGCTTGATACAACGAGTGCAATATCTCTAGAACTTGAAGGGAAACGTGGCACTGGCACATACAACAATTCTTCCGTTTCAATTTCAAGGATCTTTTCGAGATTTATTTCCATAACATACGTATTTTTTAAATCACGTTTTTTCTGCTCAGTTGGATGTACCTGACCAATCAAACCAATACGCTCTTTATTTAGTAAGATATTGGCTGTGCGTCCGGGATGCATTCCTTCTATAACTGCCTGTTCAAATGATACTCCTTCAACGAGACCAAGAACATCCATCATGCCTTCAACTATCCCTTTGAGAACAAAGAAATCTACTTCTTTAGTTTCTGCCTGCCAAGCATGATCTACCCATTTGCCTGTAATTACTGCAGCGACATGCTCAACTTCTTTCGGTAGACCCTCTTCTGTCTCACCTAGGAAAACAGCACCCGTCTCATAAAAAGCGACAGAATCATTACGGCGTGCAACATTATACGTTGCCGCCTCAAGAAGATGAGGAATTAAACTCTGGCGAAGTACACTTCGATCCTCACTCATTGGCATAAGTAATTCCGTAAGTGGAGCAGTCTCAAGCGCATACTTTTGTGATTGCTCTTTTGATGTTAAAGAATATGTCAGTGCTTGGTACAATCCAGCGCCTTCTAAGAAAGCTCTAACAGTTCGTCTTTTCGCCTGGTAAGGTGTTAAACCACCTGGATTCGTTTCTGAAATCGGTAATGTCATCGGAATGTGATCATACCCATAAAGTCTTGCGATTTCTTCAATAATATCCTCTTCAATGCGCAAATCCTGTCTGCGAGTTGGTGCGACTATGAAGAGCTTGCCATTTACTGCGTTTGTTTCGATTTTCAAGCGCGACAAGATGGACATCATTTCTTCAAGAGAAATTTTCATCCCTAATCGGTTATTTATATCATCCGGAGAAATCGTAATACGTACAGGGGATTTATCCAATTCATCAATCATGACTATTCCGGATAATACTTCACCGTCAGCAAGCTCAGAAATAAGCTGTGCTGCACGTTCCACTGCTTCAATAACACGATCTGGATCGACGCCTTTTTCAAATCTTGTACTTGCATCGCTACGCAATCCGTGCTCTTTTGATGTCTGACGTACAGAACCTGGTGCAAAATAAGCTGATTCTAAAACAATCGTAGTTGTCCCGGAATGAACTTCTGAATTCAGTCCACCCATTACACCTGCAATTGCGACCGGTTCTTTGCCGTTCGTAATTACTAATTGATGTGGCTCCAAATTGCGCTCTGTATCATCGAGTGTTCTGATTTTCTCGCCTTTTTCTGCAAGACGAACGACGATTTCACCAGTTCCAAGGCGGTCGTAGTCAAATGCATGAAGTGGTTGTCCATACTCCATCAATACATAGTTCGTCACATCAACGACGTTATTATGTGGTCGAACCCCAACTGACATTAAGCGATTTTGCAACCACAATGGCGATTCGGCTACTTTCACATTTTTAATAACTTTTGCTGCGTATAATGGATTGTTTTCAAGTGAATTAATGCGAAGTTTAAGAACTTCTTCAGCTTTTTGCTTCGATTCTGTATACAAAATTTCTGGAAGCTTGATACCTTTAGATAAGATTGCGCCAACTTCATACGCTACACCTAACATGCTTAATGCGTCTGAACGGTTCGGCGTTAAATCAAATTCAAGTACTTTATCATCTAAGCCTAAAAGCGCTAACGCATCTTCTCCAGGTACTGCATCTTCAGGGAGTACATAAATACCTTCAGCATACGCTTTTGGAACAAGTTTCCCTTCGATTGCAAGTTCTTGAAGTGAACAGATCATTCCGTTCGATTCTTCTCCGCGCAGTTTTGCTTTTTTAATTTTAAAATCACCTGGTAGAACTGCTCCTGGACGTGCCACAATTACTTTTTGGCCTTCCGCAATGTTCGGTGCTCCACAAATAATTTGTGTTACTTCTTCCCCAACATCTACCTGACAAACGCTCAGCTTATCTGCATCTGGGTGCTGAACACATTCCATCACATAACCAACAACAACATTCGTCATTCCTTGGGATCTATCAATAATTGAGTCAACCTCAATTCCTGATCGCGTAATTCTCTCCGCAAGATCTTCCGTTGAGATTCCATCTATATTCACATATTCTTTTAGCCAATTTGTAGAAACTAACATCGTATACTCCTCCTTAAACTTCCGTCCGGTGGAATTGTGATACAAAACGCACATCATTCGTATAGAAATGACGAATATCTTCCACTCCATATTTCAACATTGCAACACGTTCTGGTCCCATTCCAAATGCAAAACCTGTCACGACTGTAGGGTCATAACCCGCCATTCTTAACACGTTCGGATGCACCATTCCTGCGCCTAATATTTCAATCCAACCTGTTTTCTTACAAACATTGCATCCGTCCCCGCCACATTTAAAACAAGAAATATCCATTTCAACGGATGGCTCTGTGAATGGGAAAAAACTTGGACGAAGTCGAATCTCTCGTTCATCACCAAACATTTTCTTTGCGAATAAAGATAGTGTCCCTTTTAAGTCACTCATCCGAATATCCGGACCGACGACGAGACCTTCAATTTGAGTAAACTGATGAGAGTGCGTTGCATCGTCACTGTCACGTCGATACACTTTTCCTGGACAGATGATCTTAATCGGAGCTCCGCCTTTTGTTTCCATCGTACGTGCTTGTACAGGAGATGTATGTGTGCGCAGAAGAATGTCTTCCGATATATAAAATGAATCTTGCATATCACGAGCTGGGTGCCCTTTTGGTAAGTTAAGTGCTTCAAAGTTGTAGTAATCTTTCTCAACTTCGGGACCTTCTGCAATTTCATAACCCATGCTAATGAAGAAATCTTCAATTTCTTCAACGACACGTGTAAGCGGATGATGGTTACCCGTACGTGCAGGTCTGCCAGGAAGTGTTACGTCAATCGATTCCTTTGCAAGCTGTTCATTAATCGCTTCTTCTTCGAGCTTAGTCATACGCTCTTCTAGTACTTCCGTAACGGCTTGACGGATTACGTTCACAAGTGCCCCTATTTTAGGTCGCTCTTCGGCGGGTAGTTTCCCCATCCCTTTAAGCAAGTCTGTAATCGGCCCTTTTTTTCCTAAATAAGCAACGCGGACATCATTTAAATCTTTCAAATTTGTTGCTTCTTTAATTTTTGCAAGTGCACGTTCTTTCAATTCTTTTAATTGTTGATCCATTGCGATTCTCCTTTTCTAAACTAAAAATAAAAAAACTCGCCCCTATAAAAGGGACGAGGACGATTTCGCGGTACCACCCAGATTATCACACCCGAAGGCGGATCTCTCAAATTGGAATAACGGTCCAGCACCGGCTCACCTTTACAGAATTCTCTGGTCCTGGTGGCAGCTCACGGGGTGAACTTCAACAAACAATAGCCGATTCGCACTTCCAGTCAAGGTGCGAACTCCCTTTCGGTTCATGGTTTGCTTACTTTTCCCATTCATTGCTTTTGAATTAATTACACTGTCTATTAGTATAACCGATTGTCTCAGATTCATCAACTAGGTCATTATTTTGAATATGCATAGAGTAGAATACCTGTTGCGACTGCCACATTTAACGATTCGGCTTTCCCACGCAGTGGAATCATAACCGTATGATCAGCAAGCGATAGAAGTTCAGGATTGACGCCGCTCCCCTCATTTCCAACTATGAGTGCAAATCCCTTATCAATTTCAGCGTCAGTATATGCGATGGCATTATCTAATCCTGTGCCTAACACTTGGACTCCCTCCACCTTTAGCTTTTGAACCCATTCCACTAAGTCTCCCCTAATTACAGGAATATTAAAATGAGACCCTTGTCCTGAACGTACAGTTTTCGGATTATATGCATCTGCCGTTCCTTTGCCAAGAATAACAGCATCTATTCCAGCCGCATCGGCAGTTCGAATCATCGTTCCTACATTTCCAGGATCTTGAACAGAGTCGATTAATAAAAGGGTGTTCCACTCAGTGTAATTGTCTTCACTATGTACCGGCTGTCTACAATGTGCAAAGATTCCTTGGGAGTGTTCGGTTTCCGAAAACTCTTTTGCAACGGCGCTTGTCACTTCTACGAGATGGACGCCCTCTATATTCCAACTTGTAGGCATTTTCACATCCTCACGAACAATCAATGCTAGAATTGCACCATTGTTTTTTAGTGCTTCTTCAACGAGATGAAATCCTTCAACGAGGAATTCTCCAGACTTATCCCGTTCTTTTCGGGTAAGAACTAGTTTTTTCCAATGCTTCACAAGTGAGTTTTGAATCGATTCAATGCGTTTCATTTATCGGTAACCGCCTTTTTCTTTTTAGTGTAACAAATAGTAGTATAGTTGGCGATAATTGTGTCCAAAATGAAGGTGAAGGAGGCTGATTAAATGGATTTTCAAATTAGGGATGCAATATCGGCAAACATGACGAACAATTCAGCGGAGGACATTCGCGGGGTCGTTGAGGATGCCATACAAAGAGGTGAAGAGCACTTGTTACCTGGATTGGGTGTTTTTTTCGAAAAACTGTGGAACAGTTCAGGCGAACAAGAAAAATCCAAAATAGCAGGAGAACTGGCACAAGTTTTTGCAGCGAGCTAAGAAAAGCGCAAGCGCCTGTTTAGCCCCGACAAGCGCTGGAAGGCTTGAAGGTAAAGGCGCTCTTTGCCTTTATCAGCAAGACTGAAGCGACTCGAGGGGCTAGGCGCTGGAGACTAGCCCATAGAAAAGCGCAAGCGCCTGATCAGCCCCGACAGGCACAAGACAGTTTGCGAGAAGGCGTACTTCAGCCTTCACAGCAAAATGAAATGTGACCCCGAGGGGCTAGGCGCTGGAGTCTAGCCCATAGAAAAGCGCAAGCGCCTGAACAGCCCCGACAGGCACAAGACATTTTGCGAGAAGGCGTACTTCAGCCATCACAGCAAAATGGCTTGTGACCCCGCGGGGCTAGGCGCTGGAGTCTAGCCCATAGAAAAGTGCAAGCGACTGTTTAGCCCCGACAGGCACAAGACTCTTTGCGAGGAGGCGTACTTCAGCCACCACAGCAAAATGGCTTGTGACCCGAGGGGCTAGGCGCTGAAGACTAGACATAGAAAAGCGCAAGCGCCTGTTTAGTCTATAAAACAATATTCATACCTTTAAAAAACAAATAGGTCATGTGCAAGTTTACATACTTGCACATGACCTATTCGTTTAACAAACTCAACGTTCTGAGAACCTATTTATGCAACCTTCACAAAAAAATCAAAGCCCATCGCTGTTGCTACTCCAAATACAATCGACCAAATTAGTATACTTATCGTTAGCCAGAACGTGGTATTTTTCTTACTAGCTCCTAGAGCAAGTGCTATAAAAGCTGCGATATGAGTCCCGATTAAAATTGGACCTAAGAGAGCTAGCCCAGGCATTCCATATTTATTCCAAATCCGTTTCCCGCGTTCAGTCCGTTTTGATTCACTTTGATCTTTTGCCTTTTTCCTTTTCTCGCGCCATTCTTTCACTCTTTGAAATCCAAGAATTACTAGAAGTACCGTAAATAAATTACCTGTAAACGCGGCAATGATTACCCAAAAAGGAGACAATCCACTCACTATGCCTAGTGGAATAACAAGCGCAATTTCCAACCACGGAATTGCCCCTCCTAGAAATACTAACAGATATTCAAACATACACATTTCCCTTTCAAATACGAATAAAACGCAACATCCAAACTAACATATACAGCTACATCAAATTCACTTTATCAGGACATACTTTCTAAGAACTAAATAATAAATTAAGTATTGCATAACCCCCAAAAGTAACAGTCCTATTACCATCCACATCTTACCAATTGGCGTTAAAATATACAAGACGGAAAGTACAGGAATTGCTGTCACAAAAAAGGAATACACTTTTCTAGTAGCTAGCCCCGTCGCATGTTGAAATAATTCGTCGTCATCTATATACTCTGGAGGCTTCATATAAAAAAAACTAAACTTTCTTAGTGGATTCAAACGGTTATGCTTTAGAACTTTTATAGTGAATGTAGTTAGACTTCCGACGAGAAGTACAAGTAAAGTAAGAAACAAAATCATTTTAGAACTTATGTCCAACAGAAATGAAATCTCATTCTCAGCCTCGCTTTCAATAACGATCGTGCTCCCGACAAGATAGACAGACGCGGCAATTAACAAAAGAAAACAAATCATCCACAAAGGATAGGTAATGCGCATATCATTTTTCATTTTCTTCGTCCCCTTCCAACCAGAATAGTTCGTTAATGTCACAGTCAAGTGCCCGGGCAAGTTTCAAAGATAGTGTCACAGATGGTGAAAATTCACCTTTTTCAATAAAACCGATTGATTGTCGCGTTACGCCTACACGTTTGGCTAGTTCAATTTGGGTAAAACTATGACGAGCACGTAACTCTTTCAACCTGTTGTTCAGCATCACGACACCTCCTACTCGTAATGTACAGTAAACTTAACATTATGTAAAGTATTATATGCATTTAGTTAAGTTTAATGAACAAAAAAAGTTCGAATCCAAGGATCCGAACTGTAAAACTTTTATGAGCTTGAATCAATCTATTTTTTTCTTCATTTTTACAAGAGTAATGCCAGTAAAGCTTTTTGTGCGTGCAGTCGATTACCTGCTTGTTGAAATACATACGAATTTGGACCATCAATGACAGATGTTGCAACTTCTTCCTCGCGATGTGCAGGTAGGCAGTGCAAAAACATATAATCGTCTTTGGCATGCGCAATAAGTTCATCGTTAATTTGAAAGTCTTTAAAAGCTTCAAGACGGGCAGCTGATTCCTCTTCCTGCCCCATACTCGTCCAGACATCCGTATAGACAGCATCTGCATCTTTTACAGCAGCTACAGGATCAGTTGTTTCAACAATGCTTCCCCCAGTAGTCTCTGCGATTGCTTTTGCTTTTACCAACAGATTCGGATTGCATTCAAAACCTTTTGGCGTTGCAACCGAAATATGCATTCCCATATGTGCAGCCGCAATAATTAGAGAATGAGCAACGTTATTGCCATCACCGATATAAGCGATTTTTTGACCTGCTAAGCTTCCTTTCACTTCTAAAATCGTCAATAAATCCGCCAGCGCTTGACATGGATGAAAAATATCCGTTAGACCATTAATAACTGGTATCGTTGAATTCTTAGCCAACTCTTTCACCATCTCATGAGAGTTTGCACGAATCATAACCCCATCTAGATATTCCGACAAAACATGTCCAGTGTCATAGATCGATTCTCCGCGTCCTATTTGCATGTCACGAGCGTTCATGAACATTGCATACCCGCCTAGTTGATTCATCCCTACTTCAAATGAAATACGCGTACGTGTAGAATGTTTTTCAAAAATCATCCCCAACGTTTTTCCAGCGAGTATTTTCGGCATTTTTCCTTGAAGCATATCTTTTTTCATCTGATTAGCATAATTTAATAAGTACGTTATCTCTTCGCTTGTATAATCCAAAAGCGATAGCAAGTCTCTTCCCTTAAGGCCCTCAACAATATCTGTTTGCTCACTCTCTAATTTCACCATTCATACATCTCCCAACATTCAATTTCAATTGTATATATGATTATATGTATGCATATTTATAATGTCAAGTGTATTTTTATTAAAAAAACAAAAAATAAAACTCAAGCGAATGGATTCGCTTGAGTTGGTATATTAGTCAAATGTAATTTTATTTACCGTGTCACGGTCTAACTTTTTGATTACCTCAACAATCAGTTTTACTGTGTTGTCAAAATCATCACGGTGCAACATAGCCGCATGGCTGTGAATGTATCGTGTTGGAATACAGATCGCAAGTGATGGCACACCATTTCCTGACAAGTGGATAGAACCTGCATCGGTTCCTCCCCCAGGAATTGTTTCGAACTGATATGGGATTCCATTTTCCTCGGCTGTGTCGACAACAAGTTCACGTAATCCCTTGTGTGAAACCATAGAAGCATCGAATAATAGAATTTGTGGCCCATCGCCCATTTTACCTGTCGCTTCCTTTGAAGTAACTCCAGGCGTATCACCAGCAATTCCTACGTCCACTGCGAATCCGATGTCTGGTTGGATTTTCGTCGCTGCTGTTCGTGCACCACGTAAACCAACTTCTTCTTGAGCAGCACCTACACCAAATACGATGTTCGGATGCTTGTCATTTTTTAACGCTTTCATTACATCGATTGCAATTGCACAACCAATTCGGTTATCCCATGCTTTTGCAAGAAGGTATTTTTCGTTATTCATGACAGTGAATTCGAAATATGGAACGACCATGTCACCAGGTAAGATGCCCCATTCCATCGCTTCTTCTTTTGAAGTTGCACCAATGTCGATAAACATGTCTTTAATATCTACCGGCTTTTTACGTGCCTCTGGTGAAAGGATATGCGGCGGTTTTGAACCGATTACACCCGTCACTGTGTCACCTTTACGTGTAACGATTGTTACTCGTTGGGCGAGCATAACCTGTGACCACCAGCCACCCACTGTTTGAAATGATAGAAAGCCTTTATCGTCAATTTTAGAAATCATAAATCCAACTTCATCTAAATGACCCGCAACCATGATTTTTGGTCCGCTTGCTTCACCAGTTTTCTTTGCGATCAATGATCCTAAACCATCTTGCTCGATTTCATCAGCGAAAGGCTCCATATACTTTCTCATAACCTCACGTGGCTCCCGCTCGTTTCCGGGAATCCCTTTTGCATCTGTTAATTCTTTAAGCATCGTTAGTGTTTCGTCCAATTTCGTCAAGTCCTTCGCCCTCCTAAATAAATTGCCATAAGGATAGTATATGTGAAAAGGAATACATTATCAAAACATTCTACTGATAGTGAGGTAGTGTAGATATATCGGCGGTTCCATTGCGTATATCGACGAAACTTTAACGGTTATCGGCGCAATACGACAAGATATCGCCGCCCCACTAACGGATATCGGCGCATCCTCGTCTTTTATCGGCGAAAAGGGTCTTTACACCCACACTCAGAGCATCTCTTTACGTAATTCTGCCGCGCTTTTCGGTGATAACAAACCAGGAGCTATGTCAAATACAGTTTTCGCACCATAATCCCCGTTTTGATGCAACCGATAGGCTGCCCGTGCATACGCGACCAATACACTTGAAGTGAATTCTGGATTGCTGTCCAATTTCAATGAATACTCGATAACTTGTGAAGTATTTTCCCCAGTTTTACCGCTGCGGATGACAAACCCACCATGAGGCATTGCGGAGTGATTCTGATTCAGTTCTTCCTCACTAATAAAAGTTACTGTTGTGTCGTAATCAATAAAGTAATCGGGCATTGTTACAATTGTTTGCTTCACCAGCTCTGCGTCCGCACCTTCTTCAAGCACAATGTAGCATTCACGTGTATGTTTTTCACGTGTTGTTAACTCAGGAAATGACCCACTGCGGACTCGGTCTACTGCATCTGGATTTGGAATCGTATATTGCACTCCACCTTTTACTCCTTCAACTCGCCTTACAGCGTCTGAATGGCCTTGACTCAAGCCTTTCCCCCAAAATGTATACGTTTCTCCTTCTGATAATACAACTTCGCCAAATAAACGATTGATTGAGAATAAACCCGGATCCCAGCCAACCGAGATAATTGATGTCTTCTTATTAGGAGTAGCAGATGCATCTACAGCTTCAAAATAAGCTGGAATTTTTGCATGTGTGTCAAAACTATCAATTGTGTTGAATAATTTAGCAAACTCAGGACCTTGCTCAGGTAGATCATTTTTTGATCCACCACAAAGAATGAGTACATCTATCTTCTCTTGAAAATCTTTCAAATCGTCTACCATATAAACTGGTACTTTAGCATTTAACAAGTGTACATCAGATGGATTTCGTCTTGTAAAAACGCCTACAAGCTCCATATCCTTATTTTGTGCAATTGCAGATTCTACCCCTCTACCCAGATTGCCATAGCCTGCAATGCCTATTCTAATTTTTTTACTCAATGTAATTTCCCCTTTCCAGATCTTAAAAACCATTCTAACTTTTCTGCTAGATGAATGCCAACTTTGGAATCAGGCATAATAGATGAGAATTGTTCACAATCTATCCTTATCCATTTGAGCACAAATCATGGTAAGGTAGTAGTAGGTTTGTTTACTCTAATGAAATGAGGCTTTATTTAATGCGGAACTTTGTCTATTTAATAGTCTTTTTCTCCTTTTTTGATTTATTTTCTCAATTACCTGTAATGAGTCCTTACGCTCAATCATTACCTGGGGCAACCCCCTTCATCATAGGTATTGCTGTTGGTCTCTACTCATTTTCAAATACGATAGGGAACGTCATTTCTGGTTTCATGACAGACCGACAAGGACCCTTTGTTATTCTAGTATTAGGACTTTTTGGTGCATCTCTTTCTTTGTTTCTGTATTCATTCGTAGATCATTCATATAGTCTTCTCGGGGTACGTTTTATTCACGGCTTTATGGAAGGATTAATCGTTCCAGCAGCTTTCACATATTTAGCTAATCGAACAGAAGATTCAAAACGTGGTCGGAATGTTGCTATTTCAGGAGCATTTGTTGGGTTAGCCGCAATATTAGGTCCGGCATATGGTGGTATCGTCGCTGCTAAAACAAGCACACCTTTCATCATGGCTGTAAATGGCGGAATTATGATGATAATTGCAATCTCTGCATTCTTTATTCTTAGGTCTTTTACATATGTTCGTAAACTACCCTCAACAAAAAAAGCATCCAATTTCCGTGTACGCATGTTATTTCAATCGTCGGGAATGGTTCGTGCTTTTGCAGGTGCATTCTTTTTAATGTTTTCACAAGGTGTACTTGCACTTGTATTGCCTTTGAAAGTTGCTTTTCTCGGTTTCGATACAAAAACTACAGGACTTTTATTGAGCACATTTGGAATTACTGCAATATTAATCTTTTTATTGCCCGTCAACCGTATTTTTGACCGAGTCCGACCTATGATTACCCTGACATTTGGAATGGGAATGATGGGACTAAGTATGTTGTTTTTAAGCCAAGTAGAAGAGCTGAGTTTACTGTATGTAGCCATGATTGTTTATGGTCTAGGATTTGCATTCCTATTCCCTTCAATTAATTCATTGCTAATTGATTCTTCATCAGCGGAATTCCGTGGTAAAGCTTATGGCTATTTCTATGCATTCTTTTCTATTGGAGTTGTTGCAGGTTCGGGAGTTATCGGCTTTTTAGACTTGGAATACAAGAGTGCTTTTATGCTTACTGGAGTTATCCTTCTAGCCGTCGCAACCTATGCAATCTTTGGACTAAAAAAATCCGTAAAGCTGAAATAATTCAGCTTTACGGATTTTTTATTTAAGCATTCTGCATTTTGTAATTCTTGATTTCATCCATAAAGGCCTGTCCATAGCGTTCTAACTTTACTTGACCCACTCCATGGATATCCAGGAACTCTTCATCCGTAAGTGGGATTCTTGCTGCCATGTCACGTAATGTTGTGTCTGAGAAAACAACAAACGGTGGGACCCCAGCTTCGGTTGCTAAACTTCTTCGTAAGACACGAAGTTGTTCAAATAACGGATCGTCTTTTGTTATTTGTTTTGTAACGACAGATACTTTTCGAAGAACCTTGCCTTGCCCCATTAATATTTCTTTTCCTTGCTCCGTCACATAAATCACAGGGAATTGGCCATTTTCTACACCGAGAAAACCCTCAGAAATAATAAATTCAACAAAATCAGTTACTTCCTTTGCACTTCTACCCTTCATTAAGCCATACGTCGATAATTTCTCGAAGTTAAAATCAGCCATTTTCTTATTTCGAGATCCTGTGAGAACTTGTGCAATCATTGTCTTTCCGAAACGTTGCCCCATGCGAATAACACATGACAATACTTTCTGAACATCCTCAGTCACATCGGAACTTTCCCGTGTATCTGTACAATTTGCGCATCGACCACAGGTTTTGACATCTTTTTCACCGAAATAAGAAATAATGAATTTTTGTAAACAAACTTCTGTATGGCAATAGTCAATCATCGACTGGAGTTTCTCTAACTCCCCTGGAATTCGAGTTTGATCTTGTGATTGATCGATCAGAAATCGTTGCGTTTGCACGTCCTGAGATGAAAACAACAGCGAGCATTCACTATCCAAGCCATCCCGTCCCGCACGACCTGCCTCTTGGTAATAGCTTTCCATATTTCTCGGCATTTGATAATGAATAACATAACGTATATTCGATTTATCAATTCCCATACCAAAGGCATTTGTCGCAACCATTACCGAAGCTTCATCGTTCAAAAAACGGTCTTGCCCTGACTGCCTGTCTTCATCCGGTAGGCCTGCGTGATATTTCTCCGCCGATATCCCCATCTTTAAAAGTGTATCGTGTACTTGATCGACAGCTTTTCGGGTCGCGGCGTAAATAATACCAGCTTCCCCTTCGTTTTTCTTCACGTATTCCTTTACATACTTTTCACGGTCCTGTCCCTTGATTACTGAAAAGGAAAGATTTGCACGTTCAAATCCTGTCATGACCGTATTGCCATCTGAGATTCCAAGTTGAGAACAAATATCTTCACGAACAGTCGGTGTCGCAGTTGCTGTCAACGCAAGCACGACTGGTTTTTGTTCAAAATAAGAAATGACGTTTTTGATATTCCGATAACTTGGACGGAAGTCATGTCCCCATTGCGAAATACAATGCGCTTCGTCAATGGCAACCATAGGAACGTCCATAAGACGAAGTTGGTTCGTAAACGATGGAGAATCCAATCTTTCAGGGGCAATATAGAGCAAGCGGTATTCTCCGTAGAGCGCCGCTTCCATCGTTCGCTGATATTCTTCTCCTGACATCGAACTATTAATATATGCAGCTGGAATACCTGCTTCATGCAAAGCATCTACCTGATCTTTCATGAGCGAAATAAGAGGAGAAACAACGAGGATTGTGCCTTTCATAACAAGTGCAGGGACTTGATAACAGACAGATTTCCCTCCACCTGTCGGCATTACGCAAAGTGTATCTTGTCCGCCTAGGACCTTATCGATTACATCCTTCTGACCTTTACGGAATGAGTCATATCCAAAATAAGTCTGTAGTACTTCCGTAGCTTTATGATTCAATGACAACTTTCCTCCCTTAAGAATGAAAACGCCTACGAAAAGGCGCTTTCAAAACACTCCTATTTATTATCTGTAAATAAAAGACGTTCTTCATCTCTACTATGTATCTCATTAATAACCATTAATGAATGAAATCGATGAAGTACCTCTGGACTTAAGCCTTCTGTTTCTCGAATTTCTTCGATATCTTTTACAATAATTCGAAGTAAATCATGATCACGCGTTAGCATTGTAATCGATTCTTTTAATTCGGGATTTTCATTAGCAATTTCCAAATAAAAGCCTGATTCCTCAGCATCAGCATGACTAATAACTCGTGTTTTCCAGTAATCAATTAAGTCGTTCGCCGCCTTCTCAGCAGTTTCTAAGTCACCTTGCTTTAAATAATCCATCATATTCGATGTTTTACTAATTGCTCCAGAAAGTCCGCCCTCATGAATCGCACGATGCGCGTGAAGTTGACGTAATGCAGGTCCTGACATAGCACTCATCCTTCCCTCTTAATTCTTACTCTAACAATACCAGATTCCTAACCTTATTGAAATGAAATACCTAATCACAAAAGTGTAAGCAGATGGATACCATAACTGGAGACAATCGATCTAAAGCAATAAAAAAACGCTTGAACTGGTAATGTTCTCACGTTTTTAATATATATAACTCTTTACGAAATACTTTCATTGCCAAAGCAAACTCATGTTGCCTGAGGAGAACTGAACACTTTCGCAATTAGTAAACCTGCAATGAAGGTACCTATACTTATCACGAACATCATCCCATTGGATGGAAGTCCTGGATAAACAACAAAAATTGACCCCAAAATTAAGCCCATAATTACAGCGAACATTATTAGTTTAAAATTCTTAAGTAAATAACTAATCGCTTTACTACTAACTATAAAACCAACAACAACACCAGCACCTATAACAGCAATAATTGAGAAATTCAAATTCGATAATGCGGCAATTGCGGTAGAATATACACCCAATAATAATAATATAAATGATCCACTAATTCCCGGCAACAGCATGGCCATACTACCTAACCACCCCGAAAAAAATAAGCCGAGTACATTTGAAGTAGTGAGTTCTGTCATCGGTGTCGTATCCTGAGGGCTGACAAATGCAAAAGATGCTAGGGCAACTCCTACAATAAACATAATGAAAAAATGTTTTGCCTTGAAATACTTTTTCATTTCCGATTGCTTTGCAATAAATGGAATCACACCAATAATTAGACCAATGAAGAAAAACTGCGTTGGTATCGCATGATTTTCTAATAAATACTCAATCACCTTGCTAAATAAAAGTAGAGTAATCACGACGCCAATACCTAAAGGCAATAAAAACCCAATATGCTTCTTCCAGTTGCGACTAAAAATCCCACTGATAGATTCTAACAATTCATCATAAATACCTAAAATGAATGCGATTGTTCCGCCGCTAACTCCAGGGATTAAATCACTGATCGCCATGAAAACACCGCGATATAAATTACTCCACCTCATTACTAAGTCCATCCTTTCAATATTCAGCCTGATTTTGAAGTACTCTAGGTATGAAAAGTCAATAAAAAAGTCGACTGCGAAATTTCAAATCTGCACAGCCGACATTTTTTATTACCTCACAAGAGTTTCACTTCTATGATTTTCAATTGCAGCCATACGTTCATCGTATTCTTCCACAGTCATGTTATGTTCTATGAAATAACGATTTCGTGGATGAACTCGACATTCATCAGTACAACTTCTCATATATAGATACTCATTTTCTTCAGAACATAGAATTTGTGCATTACATACCGGATTCGCACAGTTTACATAGCGCTCACATGGTTCACCATCGAAATGATCGCGCCCAATGATCACATGGTCCACTTGATTAACAGGAACGACAAGTCTTTCATCAAAGACGTAACATTGGCCATCCCAAAGTTCCCCTTTTACAACTGGATCTTTCCCATAAGAAACGATTCCACCATCCAATTGCCCTACGTCTTCATAGCCTTCACGAACAAGCCACCCTGAAAATTTCTCGCAACGAATTCCACCTGTACAATAAGCTAAAATTTTCTTACCTTCAAATTTCTCTTTGTTTTCTCGCATCCACTCAGGAAGCTCACGGAAGTTTTGAATATCTGGACGTATTGCGCCTCTAAAGTGGCCTACATCATACTCATAATCATTTCTTGCATCAATAACGACCGTATCTTCTTCTTGCATCTGCTTGAAAAAATCTTCAGGACTTAGATAAGCTCCTGTAAGTTCATTTGGATTGACATCGTCTTCCAAACTAAGATTAACAATTTCTTCACGCGCACGAACATGCATCTTCTTAAAAGCATGACCATCTGATTCATCGATCTTAAATACAATATCTTTAAAACGTAAATCATTTCTTAAAAGTTCCATATATGCATCTGTTTGTTCAATAGTTCCCGAACACGTTCCGTTAATTCCTTCAGAGCCAATGATAATGCGCCCTTTCAAACCGATTTCTTTGCAGTTTTTTAAATGCTCAGCCGCAAATGTTTCTGGATCCTCAACCTCTACATATTTATAGTAAAGCAGAATCCGATGTGTACCTTTTTCCATCTTTCCAACCACCTTGTTTTTATAATTGCATGTTATATTAACAACTGGATCGGATGTTACATTTATATTTGTAAACATACGAAAACATTCCCGCATTTGCAAGATCCGAGACATTCGTATTGTATCATAATTCTTTAATCTGAAAAAGGATTAACATACCTACTTTCCAAATTTCGAAAATGTGTCACAACTCACTTTATTTTTCAATGAATTTTGATATCTAGTAACGAGTCGAGTGATGTTTTCTTGTGAAATTTGCAAATTAGTTCTTTGATCATTTGCAGACGGGCTTGCTAGTAGACTATACTTAGATAGCAATCGACAAAATACAACATAAAAACAATGAGATTTTAAAACTATTACGACTTTCCTAACGTCTAACTCTATAAATCTAGAAAAAGGAGTCTATAAATGAAATGACTATGAAACGAAACGATAGAAAAAAGCACAGAGCCTGGATAGATATCGTGTTTACATTTTTCATATTTTCACTTGTAATCACAAGCGGAGTTTTAATTTTCCTATCCTTAGAAAAGAGTGCTTCTTCGAGTAGCACGGTCAAAAAAGAAATCGAAGTTCCTGTTATCATTGATTCGATCGATTCAAATTATCCTGGAATTAAAATCGTCACAGAAATCTTCAACGATCCATTCGCTCCTTCAGCTATTCAATATCCACAAAGTATACATAAATCATTTAATCAAAAAATCTCAACTTATAAACAACAAGCAAAAGAAATATATTCAGCAAAAATGAATGAGAACAGAGTTAAACAGCTAGATATTCCAGGTGAATTAAATATTTCGTTCGAAACATTTTCACATCAATCAGGAAACTATTCGTTTGTTCTTGTAAATACAAGCTATTCCGGTGGTGCAAATGGGTCGACAGAAATTCAATCTTTTCACTTAAACCCTAAAACTGGAGAAGAGATTACGATACAAGACCTTTTTTCTTCTGACGATAAACACCTTGAGTTAGTTTCAAAACTAGTTCGAGAAAAGCTATTTGAAGATCCAGCGTATTCTAAATCCATATACCCTGAAAAGGCACAACTTCATACAGAACCAAGTTGGAATAACTTTTCTAACTTTGCTGTTTCAGACGAAGAAATTTACTTTTATTTCGATAGATACCCGATTGCCGCCAAATCAGCTGGTGTCCCTATCGTTAGCATTCCATTACTAGAGTTAAACTCTGTTCTTGCAGACGTTTTCAAAGTTGTAGAGGAGGACGTAGTTCAATCACCTAGTGAAGATTCATCTTCTGAAGAAGCAGTAGATGAGGATGGTGCTGATACGATTGAAAATCCAGAATCTAGCGAAACGGAAGTACCACCAACAATTCCAGAGAAAAAGCGGGTGGCACTTACATTTGATGATGGCCCAGATCCAAAAGTAACCACACAAATCCTTGAGACCTTAGCAAAATATGATGCCAAAGCAACTTTTTTCATGCTAGGAAGCCGAGTTGAGTATTATCCTGAGATCGCCAAAAGTGTTGCCGATGCAGGTCATGAACTTGCAAACCACTCATGGAACCACCCAGACTTAACAAAGTTGAGTGGCGAAAGAGTTAGTAATGAGATTCATAGAACGACAGCAATTATCGAAGAAGTTACTGGTTTAAAAATGACGGGTGGATTCAGACCTCCTTACGGTTCGGTAAATAAAAATGTCCGAGCGCAAACCGATTTGCCAGTAGTCCTTTGGGATGTTGATACATTAGACTGGAAGCATAGAAATCCAGCTAACCTATTAGCAAGTGTTCAAAATAACGTAAATGACGGAAGTATTATCCTAATGCATGACATCCATCAATCAACTGCTGACGGCTTAGAGGCCATGCTCGCTTATTTGCAACAAGAAGGATTCATTTTTGTTAAAGTTTCTGAACTCGATAAATGACAAAACCCCGATTTGCCAAAAGTATTTGGTGAATCGGGGTATTTTTTAGAACTTACAGAACACATTTGCTATAATGATAGTAGAACACATTCATTGGGATAATTGAAAAGGAGAGATTCGAATGTATATTAAAATTGAACCCCATTCAGAGATTCCCATATACACACAGTTAGTAAATGCTCTTATTGAAGGTGTTGCTAGTGGTTCTCTTCGTGAAGGAAAATCTCTTCCATCTGTCCGTAGCTTAGCGGCGGATCTCGGAGTAAATATGCATACTGTAAACAAGGCTTACCACGAACTTGAGAAAAAAGGGATTGTACAAATCATTCCAAAATCAGGTGTAATCGTGAATCCACAGAATCCGACAGATCTTGCACAAAAACGAATCGAAGCATATATGAGACCGGTAATTGCGGAAGCACTAGCTGTTGGGATTCAAGACAAGGAAATCATTTCAATGGTCCATAAACTATTCAATAAAATTGAGGAGGAATTAGAATGACACTAAGTATATTTCTTTTCGTTGGGTTATTTCTCGTTGGAATTCAAGCTTCAATGCCTTACTTATTGAAAAAGACACTCGTATTTGGTGTTACAATACCAACTCCACTCGTCGATGAATCGACCTTAAGTTCTTATAAAAAATATTACTCCATCATCACCGCAGTTTTTGGAGCTTTGTCGATCACCATTTTTACAATATGGGCATTGACAACAGAAATTGGAGAAGAAACCCTAGTGTTAACAGGAACTGCAATCCAGTTTGCGATTCTCCTCTTAAGTATGAGTCTTTATTTTTTATTTCATGTAAAGACTGCCAACTTAAAGAAGACGAATAACTGGGGTACAGATTTAAAACAAATACGCATTACTGATCTTACCGTTCGTACGGCGGATGAAATGTTGCATTGGGTATTTTTCACATTACCGATCTTGATTACAGTTGGGTTGATAGCTTACTCAGCTACGCAATATGCGAATCTACCAGAATTAATACCCACCCATTGGGGTATTGATGGCCAGCCAGATGCATTTAGTAAAAAAACACCTTTTTCCGCATTGTCCTTGTTACTTATCCTTTTCGTTCTTCAAGTTATGATGCTAGCGATTAATGAGTTGACTAAGAAATCTGGAATTAAAATAAGTGCAACAGCAAAAAACAAAACTCGGACGCAGCAACTAGCTTTTCGAAAATATACAAGTTGGTTACTATTTGCAATCATGTTGATCATGACGATTCTTTTTAGTTTTCTTCAATTGGGTATGATTCATGAAAAAATGAATAATCCATTCGTATTGTTTATCCTTCCGATAGGGTTTTTAGTTGTTATTTTTGTATTAACAGGTGTTTATGCATTTAAACTTGGACAAAGTGGAACACGATTAGACGTTGACACGCTCGACGAAGAAGTTGAAGGTGTCACCGATTATGATGACGATCAATATTGGAAAGGCGGTCTATTTTACATTAATAAAAATGACCCGTCTATTTTTGTAGAAAAACGTTTCGGTGTTGGATGGACACTAAACTTTGGCCAACCTTTAGGATTCGTTATTTTATTTGGACCAATTGCACTTATACTACTTTTTACTTTTCTTTTATAAAATAAATGAGTAGATGCACGCAAAAAAACGACGTAATCCATTATGCCCTTCCGTTTATTCGGGAAGCACATATGAATTACGTCGTTTTTAAATGAACTACTTTTCATCTTCTTAAATTAACTAAATACGCTTGTACTATGAAGTGGCTGCACTCTCGCCTTAGGGTCGATATACGCTTTTGCATGATTCACTGCAATAGGTGCTTCACCTAGACCAACCGCAATTAGCTTAACCTTGCCGTCAAAAGTAGTTACGTCCCCTGCTGCGTAGATCCCTTCAATATTCGTTTCCATACGCGTATTCACTTTAATGGAATTTCGGTCCATATCCAGTCCCCATTCTTTTAAAGGGCCAAGGGAAGAAATGTTTCCATAATTAACAATAAGATGATCTATTGGTAAAAGTTCTTCATTGCCTTCTTTGTCCGCGAGTACGATGCCACTCACGTTGCTATCTTCGCCTTCTATAGATTTTACGGCACGAGAAGTAAGGACTTTCACTTTTGACTCCATTAGCTGATTTACGCTTGTTTCGTGAGCAGTAAATCGTTCCCGGCGATGAACCAGCGTTACATTCGATGCTATGTCTTCCAGCATTAGTGACCAATCCACTGCAGAGTCTCCCCCGCCACAAATAAGTACTTCCTTATTTTTAAATATACTTAAATCCTTAATTCCATAATGAAGCGTCTTTTCTTCAAAATTCACTTCTTCTTTCAAACCAATCTTCCTTGGGCGAAAAGCTCCAATTCCAGCTGTTAACAATATTGTTCTTGTTAAATGGACACCTTTATCTGTTTCAAGAATAAAGTGATCTCCATCTTTAGTTGCCGAAAGCGCAGTTTCCCCGAGAATAATCTCCGGATTTGAATAATGTGCCTGTGTAACTAAGTTCGCCACAAAGTCTTTTGCAAGAACTTTAGGAAACCCACCCACATCGTAAATGTATTTTTCTGGATAAAGTTCAATGAGCTGCCCGCCGAGTTGTGGCAAGCTATCAATAATTTTCACTGACATTTCTCTCATTCCAGCATAAAAGGAAGCGAAAAGTCCTGTAGGTCCGCCCCCGATAATTGTAATATCAACTATTTCCTTGTCCATTTGCAAACACTCCAATTTATTTAGTCTATTCCTACGCTAGCCCATACTAATTCATTTCAATCTTACTACTATGTACATTATCTAACAACCCGTTAAAAAATACACATAATCTGTTTCAGCTTAAGCCACCCCTTTGGTATTCCCCACTAAATTTCACTATATTTGCTTCTTAAGCTAACAACCCATAGTAAATATTACTTAATTCAGTATAATGGGATATTAGAACTGTATAGAGAATGTTATTTAGGGGGATTTTGTAATGAAACTATCTGTTTCAAAAAAGTTATGGACTGGATTTTCAATTCTACTTATTCTCATGCTATTAATAGGCGGTACGTCTTTTTATTCAATGCAAAAAACAAATAGTGAATATCAGCTGCTTTTAGATGATCGAACTCATAAAGTAAATTTGGTTGATGAATTGATTAGTACACAAAAAGATAGTTTTATAGCCTTGAATGCTTACGTAATTAATAAGACCAGGGTCCACCTTGAGGACAATGAGAAAGCTGTCGAGAAATCCTCTGCTTTACTTGATGAGTTAGCGAGTATCATTGACAGTAAAGAAGACGCCATAATCATTGAAGAAGTTACAAGTATTCGAAATCTTTATATTAATAAAGTCCAGGCTACAACTGAGATGAACATGCGTGGAACAGAAGGACAAGTTCGGGCGTCAGCAATTGAAGCTGCAAGTTATAATAATCGTCTCATGGCAAAAGCTGAAGAACTAAAAATATCTCAACAAGACATAATGAAGCAAACACGAAACGACATAAACACTCTTATTGCAACTACAAATCTTATAATGTTGGTTCTAATTGCTTTAGGACTACTAATAAGCATCGTTGTTGCGATTGCAATTAGCCGAAGTATCGCACGTCCTGTTCAAAAGATGACGCAGGCCATCGAACGAATTGCTGCAGGTGATTTACAACATGAACCAATACTTATCAAAAATCGGGATGAGATTGGTGCAATGGCGGTTTCATTCAATAAAATGTCTGCAGACTTAAGAGCTATGCTACAACGCGTTCGTTTTACATCCCAGCAACTCGCATCCCAAGCTGAACAGTTATCCGCAAGCTCCGAAGAAAGTCTTGCGTCTTCAGAAGTGGTAGCTGCAGCGGCCGAAGAAAATATGCGTGGTAGTGAAAGACAAACAATTATCGTCAATGAAACTGCCAATTCAATGCAATCTTTACAAAGTGGCGTCCAACGCATTGCAGACAGTAATAACGACATGCTTTCATCTTCCAATACCGTTTCAATACTTGTTACAGATGGCTCTAAAATTGTTGCGGAAGTATCCAGTCAAATGGATAACATTCACTCCACAATCGATCATTCCGCAACAATTATTCGCCAAGTGGCTGAGCAATCTGTTGAAATACAAAAGGTAACCGCCATCATTACCGCCATTTCTGAACAAACGAACTTACTCGCTTTGAATGCAGCAATAGAAGCGGCACGTGCGGGTGAACATGGAAAAGGTTTTGCTGTTGTTGCAGAGGAGGTTCGTAGACTTGCCGAGCAATCTAAAACATCCGCATCTGAGATTGAATTTATGATGAATACCATTCAAGAAGATACTAAGAAAGCAGTTATCTCGATTAATATTGGCAGTCAAAGTGTAGATGCAGGTCTTTTATCCACTTCGAGTTCTATGAATATCTTCCAAGAAATTGAACAAGCAGTTCGTATAGTCGATCGTAATGTTGGCACAGTGACTGCTGCGATTGAGGAAATTCGTACAATCACCGATGTCGTGTCTGTAGGTTCTGCGGATGTGATTACACTTGTAGAAGCTGCTGTAACCACTGCACATGATACGAGCGCCGCTACAGTTGAGCAACTTGGCGTGAACCAAGAAATTTCCTCCAGTTCGCAAGCACTTGCGAACGTTGCAGAAGAATTGCAGCAGGAAGTTAATCGATTCAAAATATAATGCTTTCTACGAAAGAAAATCCTGTACACAAGAATTTCTGTGTACAGGATTTTTCTCATAATTTATTTTTCAACAAGATTCTCTTTACAAAACGCAAGAATCTCAGCTTTTTCATCTTCTTCTAATTCGAAATCTAACTGACTCTCAGATGCGCGGTCAAAAAAGTTATATGTTGCGATACGCTCTACGCCTTCGTCGACAGCAAAAATTACTCTTAAGCCTGTCCCACCCTCTGAATACAACTCATCTTCTTCATCTAATGAAATATAAAGTCGGTATTCGTAGCGATCCCCAGTTAGAATTCCAGTTGGGTCATTCATCTTATCTAACGTATATTCGGTTATGTTCATAAACATCATCCACCTTTAAAATTAAAATTAGTTTTCATCTTTCTTCATAATACACTATTAGATAAAAAAGTACGTATATCGCACTCTATTTTCAAACAAGAAATTGATCAAACCTATTCGGAATGAGAATTTGCTGTAAATATTAAGATTCCTCATCCTTCTGGATTCGTTTCAAACTGTTGATCCAATTCGCCTTAATCTCTTGTACTGCAAGTGGTGCATTTAATTCCTTTAAAGCTTTTATTATTTTCTCATGTTCGTAGTAAGATGTATGATTGCTATCTGTTTGACTAAAATAATGAATTTCAATTCTCATTATTTTCACTTTCAAACTTTCAAGCAACTTCACTAATTCCAAGTTGTTAGCAAATCGAACAATCTTTTCATGAAACGCATTATCTGCTAAAAATGACTTAATCCTCTCTATTGAATCCATCGTTTCTTTAAAGGTTTGATTGAGTTTTTCTAGTTCATCAATATCTATTGCTGTTATGTTTTGAATTCCTTGTTCAATCGCTAGTCCTTCAAGTGTACCTACGATTGAATAGATATTTTCAGCATCCAGTAAGTCGATTGGAGCTACTAGTGTCCAACGATTTGCTTTAGTAATGACGAGCCCCTCGTCTTCAAGTTTAAGTAAAGCCTCTCGAATAGGCGTACGGCTAATCCCTAATCTATCCGATAGTTCCTGATCTTTTAATTGTTGATTGGGCTCTAGTTCACCGGTGATTATCCATTCACGTAACGTGTTGTATACTTCATCGCGCATGAACGTACGCTTAATCTTGCCCGTTGCCTTATTTGGTAGCATTTCATTCTCCTCCTAACACTAGGTTTAAAATGCATCTTTTAATCTAAGGAAGGTATCCCGTCCCAAACGACTTTCCTGTAATTTTCTTCGTCCGTATCTCCCTCAGTATTAATTAATAATACGGTCGAATTTTCGTCTAAGCCAAGTTGTTTTCTCACTTCAATCGAATCATTATTTGTCATTAAATAATACAATAGCCCTGCTGTGACTGCACCTGACTCCCCTGAAATGATTGGTGCGTCTTGCTTCAGTGGATTTCCTAAAACTCTCATGCCAAGCGCTGCAATTTTATCATCACATGAAAACGAAGCATCGGAATAGTTCTTTAATATTTCCCAAGCACCCGGGCTTGGTTCTCCGCATGATAATCCCGCCATAATTGTGTTCATCGCTCCGCCTACAGAATGGATGGCATGATCTGCTTTTTTGAAAGATAAATAATAGCAATTGGCCAAATGCGGTTCAACAACAATTATTTTCGGATACATTTCCTTATAATACTGCACGAGGAAAGCTGTAATTGATGCTGCATAAGAACCTACCCCTGCTTGTAAAAACACATGTGTCGGTGATTTACTCGTATGCTTCGCCATTTGTTCAATCGATTCTTTAGCAAGCGATGCATATCCTTGCATAATCCAAACTGGTATTTCTACATAGCCTTCCCATGAAGTATCTTGAACGGTTACCCAACCATTTTCTTCTGCTAATCTTGCTGAATAGCGAACCGTATCGTCATAGTTCTCATCTGTTATTTCAGCAAATGCGCCTTCACTTCGTATCGCCTCGAGTCGACTCTGAGTAGATCCTTTCGGCATATATATTCTTGATTTATGGCCTAATTCTCTAGCTGCCCAGGCTATTCCACGTCCATGATTTCCATCAGTCGTTGAAATGAATGTAATTTCTCCTAAACTCTTTTTTACCTCAGGTGATTTTAATTCTTCAAAAGAAAGTGATTCAATATCTCTATTTAATTTCGCTGCAAGATATTTTCCTACCGCATATATACCTCCAAGAACTTTAAACGCGTTTAATCCAAATCGATGCGACTCATCTTTCACAAATATTTCTTCAACATTTAAATGTTTTGCTAATTCAGAGAGCCTTACTAAAGGTGTTTCATTATATTCCTTATAGGATTGTTGAAATGTATGTACCTTATTTATTTCTTCTGTTGTAAAATCCATAATAGCCTGATCTATTTTAAATTCGGGTTTCATACGATTGAATTCCCACTTTAGTAATTGATTTGTTGAATTTTGCATTTTGCATTCCCCTTTCAAATTTCAAATCTCTTTTAAAATGAAAGTCAATTTAGCTGACTGATATGTAATATACCACACTACACATATTATACAATTTACAATAATGTTATTTATATGATGGATAACTTTTTTTCGTTGCAATATTTTTCTATTTCATAAATAATGAAGACTGTAGTTACTTCTACGTGAGGATTTAAGGAGGATCAGAAATGATTACATTTAATGAATATCAATATGAAAGACCCGTCATCCAAGATATTAAAGCTGACTTCGAGGTACTTTTATCGAAATTCAAAGCAGCCGCTTCATTTGAAGAACAAAATAAGGTAATTGAAAAAATTAATGCAATAGGCAGCGATTATTCTACACAATCAAATCTAGCGTATATTCGAGCTTCGATTGATACGAATGATGAATTTTACAAAGCCGAAAGAGACTTTTTTGATGAAATCAATCCCGAATACCAAGAACTAGAAACTGCTTACTATAAGGAGCTTGTTGCTACACCTTTTAGAGCTGAACTTGAGGATAAATGGGGTTCTCAATTATTTGCACTAGCAGATAACTCCATCAGTTCATTCTCACCGGCCATTGTACCTTTGCTTCAAAAGGAAAATAAACTCTCTTCCGATTATTCAAAACTGGTCGCATCCGCACAAATTGAATTTGATGGAAAATCGTTAACGCTTGCACAAATGGGTCCTTATTCAGAATCACCAAATCGTGAAGTACGTAAAGCAGCATCCGAAACAGTTGTTCAATTTTTCTCAGATAACGGGGATAAATTTGATGAGATCTACGATGAGCTCGTGAAGATTCGTCACGAGATTGCAACTACATTAGGGTACAAAAACTTCGTTGAACTTGGTTACATTCGTATGAACCGAATCGACTATGATGCATCTATGGTTAAAAAGTTTCGCGATCAAGTGCGCGACCACATTGTCCCACTAGCGACCAAACTCTACGAGCGTCAGGCAAAACGGATTGGCGTAGAAAAACTAAAATCGTATGATGAATCGCTAAAATTTCTTTCTGGCAATGCTACTCCAAAAGGATCTCCTGAATGGATTATTGAAAACGGAAAGAAAATGTATGCAGAGCTTTCACCTGAGACGGATACATTTTTCCAATTTATGTTGGATAAAAAACTATTAGATGTTGAGGCTAAAAAAGGGAAAGAAAGTGGAGGCTATTGCACATTTATTGATAACTACGACTCTCCATTTATATTTTCGAATTTCAACGGAACTTCTGGAGATATAGATGTACTTACACATGAAGCTGGACATGCTTTCCAAGTTTACTCTAGCCGGAACATTGGTATTCCAGAGTATATTTGGCCGACGTATGAAAGTGCAGAAATCCACTCCATGAGTATGGAGTTTTTCACTTGGCCGTGGATGGAACTCTTCTTCAGAGAAGATACAGACAAATATAAATTTGCACATCTAAGCGATGCAGTATTATTCCTTCCTTACGGTGTTGCCGTCGATGAATTTCAACATGTTGTCTATGAAAATCCAGAACTGACTCCTTCTGAACGAAAAAATGAATGGAAGAAGATTGAGAAAAAGTATCTTCCAAATCGAGATTATGATGGCATCAGTTATTTAGAAGCTGGAGGTTTGTGGCAGCGACAAAGTCATATTTATTCCGATCCATTTTACTACATCGATTATACATTGGCGCAGATTTGTGCGTTCCAGTTCTGGAAACGTTCGCGTGAAAATCATAAAGATGCTTGGGTAGATTATTTACACCTTTGCCAACTTGGAGGATCACTGCCTTTTACAAAGCTAGTCGAAGAATCGAGTTTAATTTCCCCTTTTGAAGACTCATGTGTGGAATCAGTTATTGATACTATCGAAAGCTATTTAAATTCTATAGACGACCAATTACTATAAAAGAAAAACGGGACTGCCTAATGAATCATTCGATTCTAAGGCAGTCCCGCTTTATTATTTACTAAACGATCGTCTACTTTTTCACATAACCCTTAGTAGATACGCAACCTATCACATAAGTCCGACAGCGTTGCCTTCTTTATCTACATCCATATTTAGTGCAGCCGGTTGTTTTGGAAGACCTGGCATCGTCATTATTTCACCCGTTAAGCAAACCAGAAAACCCGCGCCAAGTTTTGGAATGATTTCTCTTACCGTTACTTTAAATCCTTCAGGTCGCCCTATTAACAAGGGATCATCTGTAAATGAGTATTGGGTTTTTGCCATGCAAACAGGTAAGTTCGCCCAACCATTCTTTTCAATATCCTCAAGGTTTTTCAATGCCTCTTTAGTAAATGCTACATCTTCTCCACCATAAACATTTTGAACGATTGTTCGAATTTTATTTGGTATTGAATCTTCTAACTCATAAATGGGTTTGAAGTTGTTTTCTTGATCCAGCAGCTCGATAACTTTCTTTCCGAGCTCGATTCCACCATGTCCGCCTTTTTCCCAAACTTCAGTTAAGGCCGCTGAAACTCCGTTTTCTTTGCACCAAAAAAGAATTGCCTCTATTTCTGCCGTTGTATCTGTTACAAATCGATTTAAAGCGACTACCGGCTCCACGCCAAACACCCGAATCGTTTCAATGTGCTTTTGTAGGTTAGGGATTCCATCCATAACGGCTTTTATATTTTCTTCTGCAAGTTCAGTTTTAAGTACACCGCCATGCATTTTAAGTGCACGAACAGTTGCTACAAGTACGACTGCATCTGGCCCGAATTCACCTTGTCTAGCTTTAATGTTCATAAACTTTTCAGCTCCAAGGTCCGATCCAAAGCCCGCTTCTGTAACAACTATATCCGCTAATCCACGTGCAGTGTTTGTCGCTGCCAGGGAGTTACAGCCATGGGCAATATTAGCAAAAGGGCCTCCGTGAATTAATGCAGGCGTACCTTCAATCGTTTGCACTAAATTCGGTTTAAACGCCTCTTTTAGTAAAAGTGTTAATGCGCCCTGCACACCCAAGTCTTTAACAGTAACAACTTCTTTAGAATATGTATAACCGATAACGACTCGAGCAATTCGCTCTTTTAAATCCTCTAAATCTTTCGCCAGACAAAATATTGCCATAATTTCAGATGCAACAGTAATATCAAAGCCCTCTTGTCTTGGAACGCCTTGCTGGGGGCCTCCTAATCCGATTGTGATATTGCGAAGCGCACGATCATTCATATCAATTACTCGCTTCCAAGTAATTCTGCGAGGATCGATATTGAGCTCATTTCCTCTATGTAGATGATTATCTATCAGAGCACTAAGCGCATTATTGGCAGTCGTAATCGCATGAATGTCTCCATTAAAGTGAAGATTAATTTCCTCCATTGGAAGTACTTGCGCATACCCTCCGCCAGTTGCTCCGCCCTTCATCCCCATAACAGGACCTAACGAAGGTTCCCGTAATGCAATCATCGTCTTTTCGCCAAGTCGCGTTAAAGCATCTGCAAGTCCTACAGTTACAGTTGATTTCCCTTCTCCTGCTGGTGTAGGGCTAATCGCTGTTACAAGAACAACTTTCCCCTTTACTTTGCATTCATTTAATTTTGAGCCGTCTATTTTCGCTCTAAATCGACCGTAAGGTTCAACTGCTTCTTCTGGAATTCCCGCACGTTTAGCGATTTCACCAATCAATTGCATTTTTGATTTCGAAGCTATTTGTAAATCTGTCAGAGGTAAAATATTTTTCGTCATTTTCATACTCCCTATTTTCAATTTCCTATTAATACTTTAACAAACACTGAATGAATTGGCGACTCTTTACAGAATTTCTCCATAATATATTCAGTTTATACTTAATATACTAAAAATCCAATTCTCTTCTCGATACTTTCAGTGAGTATGTCGATGATTTTCCCTCCCGCTCCTTTACCAATCTTTTGAGTTCCTTTCCATTTCATTGGCTAATCAATAAAAAATAAGTTAAACGCCTTATCAATCGTATGTAACCCGTTCAGTTCACTGGTACAAGAGTTGAATTAACAAGCGAAATAATATAGATATAGAGCAATGATCAGGATCGCAAATAGCGGTGCTTTTCTGTATATAAAAAGGATTTTTGTGGTAATTATGGTATGATAGCAGTAGGATAAGTATATATTGAGTATTCAGCAAACTGAGCCAAAACGAATGTAGAAAAACTGTTGCTTTGCGTTCCGGCGTACGCTTTCCGCGGGCACGGCTTCAATCTCGTCGTCCGCTTCGCTACCTGCAGGGCTTTCAGCTCGCACTGTTCCCGCTGGAGTCGACGCCTGCACTCCAAGCAACGGAGTGTATTAAATATAAAGTGTCAATTCAACAATCGGGCCAAACCCAACATTGATAAACTGTTGCTCTCCGTTCCGGCGCACGCTTTCCGCGGGCACGACTTCAGCCTCCTCGTCGCGAAGGGCACGCTCCTGTGGGGTCTTCAGCTCGCGCTGTTCCCGCTGGAGTCGGCGCCTGTACTCCAAGCAACGGAGCGTATTAAATATAAAGTGTCAATACAACAATCGGGCCAGTTCGACAAGTTCTGTGATAAATGCCTTTGGCATGAAAACACAGGAAGTTTATGAAATAAATTTCAACTTTACAATTGAAGATAGGAATGAAGAAACCATGTTTTCTGAAACTATCTCATCGATACTCCTG